>JAXGTH010000212.1:0-3901 GCA_040775045.1 Bacteroidales bacterium | reverse complement strand
GTTGTCGCCATGTCCGTCAGGTTAAACGTAAACCACCATGAACTACCACCAAGCATAGCACTATCATTCGTAAACCAACTGGCGTGGTCATTATTCCTCTTGATGTATATGTCAAAATTAAAAGTATTCCCAATTATTCTGGGGTTCTCAATAGCTACATCTGCTTCAGGCTGGGCAATTACAAGATTTGCAATAATTGCGATGAAGGTTATGAATGCAATAATCTTTTTCATGCTTCTACTATTTTCTTAGTTATAGTTTAATATAGCAAATTACCATGGAACCTGAGAAAACTCATTCATATTTTGATCTATCGGCACTTTGTCTGCATTTGTTACGAACGCTGAATAATTGCAATCAGCATGATGAAAACCGAAGTAATCCATATTTTGGTCTATTGGTACTTTGTCGGCGTTAGTAATAAATACTGATGCATTCACATCTCCAGCATAAGAACCATATACAACTGGCGATGTATCCAATTGAATCATTGCGTCAGTTCCATAAGCTTTTGTGCTTGCGTCAGTGAAATCATAGATATAATTCCCGAATGATTCAGAGGGTGAATTCGCAGTCATTATTTTAAGATGATTTCTAGGAATTATTACAAAATACGCATTATTCGTAATTAAAGCCGAAAATCTTATTGGACTTACACCGTCAGTTGAAACGATTGAACCATCCTTCATCAAAAAGCCTGCGACCGTTTCAACAGCAGTACCGCTAGTTGCTGTGGCAGGCGTAGCTGCATCCCTGACCTCTACTAATATCCAATCAACTACATCTGCAGATGGTATAGCCACAACTGATTCTGTACCTGCATAACCAATATGACTATATGCAGCGGCAGCTGTTAGTGGAATAAATCCAAAAGAATTCAAATCAGTTGTCATTTCATTCGTTGCACTTCTGTATGCACCCTGAAAAAAGACCCTCAAATCACTAAAGATCCTGAACTCCACGCCCGTGGCATTACCATCATCGTCGATGTCGCTGCCACTGAAGGTATTGGAACCCGTATTTACGGGATCAAGGACATACCAGCCTGTGCCATGGTATAGCCCGCCACTGATATCGGCTTCCGTCCCAACAATATCCGAATCATCATACTGGGCGGTTAGATCATACAGGTAATTTGTGATCCCGTTGAAATCGATGGTCCAGTATCGTTCTAAATAACTATCCGCACTGGTATTGTTCGGTTCCATGCCATCGACAACACGGATCCCCACATATCCTGAACTGAAATCACCTGTTGAAATGTCGATGGTAATAGGAGTGTATTCAGTACCGAAGAGAATCTCGCCCACCGGAAAAGTAAATGATGCGGGATCCACTCCAATGCCATCGGGGAACATTTTCCTTACCTCAGCGGTAGGCCCGGTTGCGATCATGGTCGATGCAGAAAAAGTACCTGATACCGAACTGCTGGATCCCAGTGTAAGGATCCTTGCAGGAAAATCAAGTACACCGTTCGTAAGGGTAAGTGTACCATGTACGAGTACATTTGCCCCGGAAAGCAGCCCATTGGAGTTATCGAGTTCGAGATCCCCGAACTCGCTGCTGCTGCTCCCTGAAATTGTTTGAGTGGCCGTTCCGTTAAACACAAAGGATCCATTGCCAAGACTGGAAGTACCATCGTTGGAAAAATTGCCACCAATCTCGAAAGTACCGTTGTTGTTCAGCGTGGCTCCGGTTTCCAGCTCGACATTGTCTGCAACGACCACGCTGGTCCCCGCAGACACCTTCATCGATGTTCCGTTGGAGATCACAATATCGCCGGAAACCTTATTGACTTGAAATACAAAAAGCCCGATCAGTAAGATCAAACCTCCTGTAAAACGTAAAATACTTTTCATACCGTGTCGTATTTTGGGTATCGTAGTTTAAAATTCTGTGGCAAAGGTAATCAAATATATATAATAGATATATTGCACAAAGTGGCATAGCCCTGACCCCCGGCCGGTGAACGGGCAAAATGCCGAAAGCGCTGCCACGGCAAACCTTCAATCCCTGCACGGGCATGTGCTCCCCGCTCATTAAAGCAAACGAGCGGAAATCAAACGCTGACTGCCGATACATGCCCTACCGGGTCCGGGGAAAATATAACAATTCAAAGAACCTTTTGTTCTGCTTTTGCAAGCGGCTCGTCGTCATACAAATTTAACACTTTGACCGGCTTTTTGATAAGTGTTTATACGTAATCTTGACATACAGGTTTCCTGCAAACCGATCCCGTTTTCAGATCACATCATTTTAACCAAATATGCAAGACAGGAATAAAGAAAGGGGGGCTGTAATAACAGGGCAAAGGTACAACAGCTTTTTGCAACTTTAAATTTCAAGCATATTTATTATGAGGAAGTCAGGTAACACACCTGCGTATTAATACTTACATAACTGACAGTCATATCCTTACAATATTGACCTGATCCTTTTCTCTCATTGGCGAGTACAAAAAAAAGGGGAGATGGCGGGCACAGCCCGCATCTCCCCTGCCATAACACAAGAGTTTATCGCCGAAAAGCTATTCTGCCTTCAGGCTTCCAGCCCCGCTAATATCGCTGAGGATCTTCGGTGATCCTTTGTACCTAACGGCGGCAGCTCCGGAAACATCGGCTTTCAGGCTTTCGGAAGCATTTACCCTGGCCTCGGCGGCACCGCTCACATCAAGTTCGCAGGTTTCCACAACAAGGTCGTAGGTGTATATCTTGCTGGCCCCCGACACATCGAACACGGTCAACGGTACTTCTCCGGAAAGCGCTATGTGGCTGGCCCCGCTGATACTGGCATCGATCTTTTCAGCATTCAATGACAACTGAAGCTCCGAAGCTCCGCTGCAGTCGAGGTTCAGTTCCCCGAAGGTCATCAGCCCCTCCCCTTCCAGGTCGACGGCCCCACTGATATCGATCGCTTCCAACTCTTTGAATGAAAGATAAATATTCAGTTCTTCAGCGGATTTGATATTATCGGTAGTGTAAATCCTGAGCGTATTGCCTTTCACCTCGGTCTTGATCATGGCCATCAGGTTCTGGTCGGCTTCAACGGCCAGCGATACCGATGATCCCTGTCTGAGGAATACCTTAAAGGCACTGCTCACTTCCAGAACCGAAAAATCTTTAACAGTCCTTTCCTCTTTCACCACGTTTCCATCACCTTTCACTCCCTCACCGGGGATGCAACTTCCCATCAACCCTGCTCCTGCCAGGAACAGGAATGCGATGAATGCTTTCATTGTCGTTGTTGGTTTCATTTCTGTATTTGTTTAGGATTCATTGATCAATCGATGTCGATATCGCAGTTCTTGGCTTTCAGCCTTACCACGGAAGCCGATGACTTGTCGGCACCCACGAAAGCTTCGATTTCTTTTTCAAAGCTTTTTTCGACCTGCTTTGTAATATCTGCATTCTTTTCGGGGAAGTTGATCTCACCGAAACTGGTACTGGCCGAGAGTTTATAGCTGGCCGAACTGCCGATGCCCAGCTCAAGTCCTCCGAACTCCGTGCTGATGTCGATCAGCGAAAAGCCGCCGGCAACCCTGTCTACCTCAATTTCACCGTAACTCGAAACGAGGACCATTTTATCAGAAACCTCGCCGATCTCTATCCCTGTAAAGGCGGCCTTGCCATCAATCTTATCCACACTGGTCAATTCAAATCCGTCATACTGGGAGTCGATGACCAGTTCCGAAACTTCACCGACCTCCAGGCCGCTGAAGCGTGAGTAAAGGTTGATATAACCGGCCTTCCTTACTTCCAGGTTGCCATATTCGACGTTCACGTCGGCGGCCTTCAGGAAGGAAGCTTCGGCATCACCGAACTTCAGCCTGATGATGTTGTTTTTGCCATTCAATTCGTCGAGATCGAGGTTGCCATATGCGATCGTGAAGTCCGTATTGCCC
>JAXGTH010000211.1:0-3962 GCA_040775045.1 Bacteroidales bacterium | reverse complement strand
TTGCTCTGGTAGTTTTCGAGCAACTCAAGCTTTTCCTTGATGATCTGTGCCTTCTCAAATTCATATGCCCCGGCGTGCACCATCATCTTTTTCTTCAGTTCCCTGATGATGGTATTGATGTTGCCCCTGATGATCTCGCGGATCTCGCTCACCGACCTGTTGTAATCCTCTTCCGTTTGCCTGCCCACACAAGGACCGAGACAGTTCCCGATATGATATTCGAGGCATACCCTGAACTTGCCGGCGTCGATATTCTTCTGGCTCAGGTTATGCTTGCAGTTGCGCAGGGGGTAAAGCGAGCGGATGAGGTCGAGGATGGCATGCATCATCTTTCCGGATGCGTACGGGCCGAAATATTCGGAGCCGTCGTCGACGAGGTTCCTGGTGGAAAAGATACGGGGGAAACGTTCATTCCGGATACATATCCATGGATACGTCTTGTCGTCCTTCAGCATGATGTTGTAGCGGGGCTGGTATTTCTTGATCAGGTTATTTTCCAGGAGCAGGGCATCCAGCTCGCTGTCGGTCACGATATGCCGGATGTCGGCGATCTTCCTGACCATCACCGTGATCTTACCGCTGTAGGATTGGTCCTTGTTGAAATAGGAAGCCACCCGTTTCCTGAGGTTCCTGGCTTTCCCGATATAGATGATCGTCCCCCTGTCGTCGAGGAACTGGTAGATGCCGGGTTTTCCGGGCAATACTTTCACCAGTTTTTCGAGTTCCGTGCCGGGTCCTGCTGGCATTATCTTTCGGTTGTTTTATCCCTTAATCCGTCCCATCCCTGTGCCTTCAGGGTAATTGACATGCCGTCGGGCGTAACGAGGTTCATGCCTGCAGCGGCATCGGTCATATGCCCGATCACGGAAATACCGCTGATATCCTTGACCTTCTCATGATCGGCCGGGTTGAGGGTGAACAGCAGCTCATAATCCTCACCCCCGTTCATCACCGCCGTGTTGGGGTCGATCTGGAATTCGGCGGCCACATTGATGGTCACTGCATCGATGGGCAACCTGTCGGTATAGATCTGGCACCCCAGCCCGGAGCCTTTGCAGATGTGCATGATGTCGGAAGCCAGGCCGTCGCTGATGTCGATCATGGCCGTAGGCTTCACCCCTATGCCCCTGAGCATCCTCACCACATCCCCCCTTGCCTCTGGCTTAAGCTGCCGTTCAAGGATATAATCCATGCCTTCGAGTTCAGGCTGCATGTCGGGATTGGCCGTGAAAACCTGTTTTTCCCTTTCAAGGACCAGCAGCCCCATATAGGCCCCGCCCAGGTCGCCGCTCACACAGACCAGGTCGTGTTCCTTAGCCGTATTCCGGTATACAACCTCTCCATCTTCTGCGCTCCCGATCACGGTGAGGGAGAGGAAGAGGCCGCTGAGGCTGGAGGTGGTGTCGCCTCCCACCAGGTCGACCTTATAGGTTTCGCAGGCCAGCCTAATCCCCTTGTAGATCTCGTCGATGGCCTCGAGCGAGAAGCGATTCGAGAGGGCGAGGCTTACCGTGAGCTGTTCCGGCGTGCCGTTCATGGCAAAGATGTCGGAAAAGTTCACCACAGCCGCTTTATAGCCCAGGTGTTTCAGCGGGGTGTAGGAAAGGTCGAAATGCACGCCTTCCACAAGCAGGTCGGTGGATACCAGGGTGAGCCTGCCGCCATTGCTGATGACGGCCGCATCATCTCCCACGCCATAGATGCTGCTGCTGTTCCGAAGCTGAATGTTTGCGGTGAGGTGATCGATCAGCCTGAATTCCCCGAGTTCGGATATTTCTGAGCGGTTCTTGTCTTTCATGATGGATATTATCTTTTGCGAAATTACCAAAAATTATTGTGTGAGGCGATGGGCGTTAGGCGATGGGCGATAGGTCCCGATTCCCGGTCCCAGGGATCGTGGAACCAAGAAAAACAATAAAATCGAAGATTTCTGGTTTTTCGGGACGTTAGGCGAAGGGTGATGGGCGGGATGCCATGATGCCCTGAACAAAGCCTGCCCTGCTTTGTTGTAATCATGAGGTGCAATGAAAGTGCAAAAGGCCTTGATATCGTAAGCAATTAAATACCAAAAAAGCCTAACTTTGCAGGTTGCACCCTCAGCAGGTAATTTAGAGGACATCGACACATGCAGGACGAAAAGAACAGGATCATTGACGAGGTCACGCAATCGGAATACAAATACGGCTTTGTGACCGATATAGAGATGGAAACGGCCCCAAAAGGGTTGAACGAGGACATTATCAGGTTCATATCCGCAAAGAAGAATGAACCCGAATTCATGCTTGAGTTCCGCCTGAAAGCCTTCCGTCACTGGTTAACCCTTGAGGAACCCGGCTGGGCGCATGTAAATTATCCCCCGATCGATTACCAGGACATCATCTATTACGCGGCCCCAAAAAGGAAAGCTGAACTGCAAAGCCTCGACGAGGTCGATCCCGAATTGCTGGAAACCTTCAACAAGCTTGGGATCTCGCTCGAAGAACAAAAGCGGCTCACCGGCGTGGCCGTTGATGCGGTGATGGACAGCGTGTCGGTAAAGACGACATTCAGCGATACACTTGAGAAATACGGCATCATCTTCTGTTCTTTCAGCGATGCGGTGCAGAAACATCCTGAGCTGGTACAAAAACACATGGGCTCGGTTGTACCATACACCGACAATTATTTTGCGGCACTGAACTCCGCTGTATTCAGCGACGGCTCGTTCTGTTACATCCCCAAGGGTGTGCGTTGCCCCGTAGAGCTTTCGACCTATTTCAGGATCAACGCCGCCAACACGGGGCAGTTTGAGCGGACCCTCATCGTGGCTGAAGAAAGCAGCTATGTGAGCTACATGGAAGGCTGTACAGCGCCCATGCGCGATGAGAACCAGTTGCATGCCGCCATCGTGGAGATCATTGCCCATGATGATGCAGAGGTGAAATATTCCACCGTGCAGAACTGGTACCCCGGCAACAAGAAAGGAGAGGGCGGCATTTACAATTTCGTGACCAAGCGCGGCATGTGCAAAGGCAGGAATTCGAAGATCTCCTGGACCCAGGTGGAAACAGGCTCGGCCGTCACCTGGAAATACCCCTCATGCATCCTGTTGGGCGATAACTCGGTAGGGGAATTCTACTCCGTTGCCGTTACCAACAATTACCAGCAGGCCGACACGGGTTCCAAGATGATCCACATCGGTAAGAACACCAGGAGCACGATCATCTCCAAGGGTATCTCGGCAGGGCATAGCAACAACAGTTACCGCGGCCTGGTAAGGATCATGAAGAAGGCAGAGAATGCGAGGAATTTCTCGCAATGCGATTCCCTGCTCCTGGGCGACAAATGCGGAGCGCATACCTTTCCCTACATACAGACGGAGAACCAGTCGGCAATCGTTGAACATGAAGCCACCACATCCAAGATCTCGGAAGATCAGATGTTTTACTGTAACCAGCGAGGCATCGACACCGAAAGCGCCATCGGACTCATCGTGAACGGCTATGCCAAGCAAGTGCTCAACAAGCTGCCGATGGAATTTGCCGTAGAGGCACAGAAGCTGCTGGCGATCAGCCTGGAGGGAAGCGTTGGATGATATGGTTTTTGAGTTTTGAGTTTTAAGTTTTGAGTTTTAAGTTTTGAGTTTTGAGTTTTGAGTTTTGAGTTTATTTAGGATTTAGAATTTAGGATTTAGGATTTCCATAATATAACCGATCAGACGATCATTAAAGCGGATTAGAAATGTTATTGAAAATTGAGGATTTGCATGTGGCCATTGATGGCAGGGAGATCGTCAAGGGGCTTGACCTGGAGGTGAATGCCGGCGAAACGCATGCCATCATGGGTCCTAACGGAACCGGGAAAAGCACGCTGGCGCTGGCCATAGCGGGCAAGGAAGGCTACGACATTACACGCGGGAAGGTTATTTACAAGGGACAGGACATTACGGAAGTATCTCCCGAGGAACGGGCCCGCGAAGGCAT
>JAXGTH010000210.1:0-3997 GCA_040775045.1 Bacteroidales bacterium | reverse complement strand
TAAGGTCCGATGCAGCAAAGGAGCCCGGGCTGAAAAGGCTGCTCTCGTAAAGTCCTGAAGGCCACTTAAAGATGAACATGAGGGCACGAAGGATAAACACATCGATGCTGTAGGAGATCACCATCAGCAGGTCGGAACGGATGAAAGGCGTCAGGCTGAGGTAGGCATGATAAAGGAAGGCACACAGGCTGAGGAATGCCAGTGCATAGAATAAAAGCAGGGTATAGGCCAGTGTGGCAGAAGGACCGGTAGCACGTTCCGGCGACAGGGAGAACAGGAAACGACCCTCGCTGTCATAGATGGGAAATGGTCCGTCAGCAAACGAGATGGCGGTTTTTACCGGCACATCGAAGGCTTTCTGGAAGCGGTTCTCGAGATAGATGTTCTGGTAGGGGTAGTTTCGCTTGATGAGCGCCAGTACCGCCAGGCGGGTATTTCCCGACAGGGAATCGCGGTAAAGGTAATATCCGTTGGAAAGTATGGCCAGCTTTCCGTTGCGGAACGATGGATCATAGCGGGAAGGCAGGGGGGCGGCATTGTTCGACCAGTATATCAGCGAATCATTCCGGTAGATGAAAAGGAAAAGCGTATAACCCTGATCGTCATACGTCCTTATCAGGGAATCGGTTTCGCGGATCTGGCCGGACATTACGGGCTGCATTAAACTATTGACCCGCTGGCTGAGCATTTCATCGACCCTCACCAGCTCATCCTGGAAAACTTCCGCAACAGCTCCCGGCTGTCTTTTATTCATATAGAATGCTTCATATGTAAGCGCCGATAATATAAATATGACCGACAGCAGCAGGTAGAAGAGGTATCGCTTGTTCCAGTCGCAGCGTAACACAGAAAACATACTTAAGAGACAGTAAATCAGTTAATTATAATGCGAGCTTATTTTAGGCCCCCGGTTGCACGAAAACCGCCGGGAAGGGTTAGGCCCCCATAAAGGGGATATCGTGCGCCAGGGAGGCTGAAAATGGCTTCTTATGACTTTTTAAAGATATATATAATACTCGAATAGTTTCCATCCATAAAGCGTGCCGAAAAATTTGAGCGCAGCCCGTTAAGGCATGCCCTGAAAATATTTTGACGACCGGATTGATATTTTTCGCTGAGCAGCGAAATATAAAATGCATCGAGCAATTGTGGACGGGTTTTGACCAGGGTGAATCCGTGCCGTAGCATAAGGTCGGTAATGCTGTTGCGATTAAAATGATAAATATGCCGCGGCACATCCCAGGCTGCCCAGTAGGGCCCATACCTTTTGGCGTCCCACGAACGGTGGTTGGGTACTGCGATGAAAAGTCTGCCATCCTCACGAAGAAGTTCATTGAACTGGCTGAGACGGGTGGTCAGCGGGTAAACATGTTCAAGTACGTGCCACAGTGTGATCACATCGAAGGATGATTTATTGAAATGCTCCAGGCCATCCTCATCAAGGATGCTGATATTTTCGGGTGACATGGCTTTTTGTCGTGCATCCTCGTTTGGTTCGATGCCGGAGCAGGAAAATCCTGAGCTGCGCATCGTTTTCAGAAAGTCGCCGGTCCCGCAGCCGTAATCCAGCAGGTCCCTTCCTGAAGAATACCTCCTCACAAGATTCCGTTTGCGGGCGAGGGTATAGGTTCTCGACAGGTGGAACAGGGCATTGATCATTCCGCTCCGGGTTTTGGAATGCGAAACGTAAGCATCAGAATCATAATATGTTGAGATGGATGCGTGGGCAGGACGCGGATTCGTAAAAAGTAGGCCGCATGCCGCGCAGTTGACGACCGGAAATTTTTCGCCCGAAATAAAATGATCGGTGCACTCAAAAATTTCGTGATGAGTTGCCGAACCGCAGGAAGGACAATGGTTAAGGAATTCTTTATCCATGGTTTCACGTGAAACAAACGAGGCAAATATAATCGAATATCGCCGGCTTCAGGAAAAATTTGGTTTAAAATCCGGTTTTTATGTTCCACGTGGAACAGGCCGGATCAGTTTCCCAGGTAAATGGCCAGTACGGAAATGTCGGCCGGTGAAACACCGCTGATCCGCGCGGCCTGCCCGATGGTCCTTGGACGGATCCTGCTGAGCTTTTCACGGGCTTCGAACGACAGGGAAGTGAGTTGCTGGTAATCGATGTCGTCCTTGATCACAAGGCTTTCAAGCTTGCCCAACTTATTGGCGAGATCGCGCTCCTTGTCGATATACCCTTGGTATTTGATCCTGATCTCGGCCTGTTCGATCACCTCGTCGCTTATGCCTTCAAGGTTGCTGATAAAGGTTTCGAAATGCCCCATATTACGGATCAGCTCCCTGATGTGGACCTGGGGCCTGAGCAGGAGGGTATCGATCCTGACCTTTTGCCGGAGGGGGTCGGTTTCCTTCTCTTCGAGCAGGGCATTTACCTCCCCGGGGTCGGCACTGTGCTTTTTGCAGTACCTGATAATGCTATCAAGGAGTTTCTCTTTCTTCCTGACACGTTCCATCCGCTCGCTGCCGGCCAGTCCGATCTCATACCCTTTGGGGGTCAGCCTGAGGTCAGCATTGTCCTGCCTGAGGAGGATCCGGTATTCGGCCCGGGAAGTGAACATGCGGTAGGGTTCATCAACACCCTTGGTGATCAGGTCGTCGATGAGCACCCCGATGTAGGCGTCTGCACGACCCAGGATGAAATCGGGCAGCCCGTTCAGTTTGCGATGGGCATTGATGCCTGCCATCAGGCCCTGGGCCGCAGCTTCCTCGTAGCCTGTAGTGCCATTGATCTGCCCGGCAAAATACAGGTTTTCCACCAGCTTGGTCTCCAGGGTATATTGGAGCTGAACCGGAGGGAAGTAGTCATATTCGATGGCATAGCCCGGCCTGAAGATCTTTGCATTTTCGAAGCCTGGGATCTTGCGCAATGCCGCGACCTGGACCTCCTGGGGAAGGGAAGATGAAAACCCGTTGAGGTAATATTCTATGGTGTCCCATCCTTCGGGTTCAACAAAAAGCTGGTGCTGCTCCTTGCCGGCAAAACGGTCGATCTTGTCCTCGATCGACGGGCAGTACCGCGGGCCGATGCCCTCGATCCTGCCGGTAAACATAGGTGAACGTTCAAATCCCGTGCGAAGGAGATCATGTACTTCGAGGTTGGTATAGGCCAGGTAGCAGCTTCTCTGCTTTGTGAGGGGAGGGGTATCCGTATAGGAAAATTTTCCGGGATGCTCATCCCCGGGCTGTTCATCCAGTTTAGAGAAGTCGATGGTCCTTCCGTCCACCCTGACCGGTGTGCCCGTCTTCATGCGAGAGGCCTCGAAGCCAAGCGCAACAAGGGTTTCCGTAATACCCTTTGAAGCTACTTCTCCCATCCTGCCCCCGGAGATTTTTTTCTCCCCAATGTGGATCACCCCATTCAAAAAGGTGCCATTGGTAAGTATAACCGAACGGGCCCTGATGGTATGGCCCATGCCTGTGTGCACCGCCTGCACACGTCCACCTTCAATGAGGATCGACGTGACCATGTCCTGCAGGAAATCCAGGCCCGGTATCTTTTCAAGCTGGTTCCGCCACTCCATGGAAAACAGCATGCGGTCGCTCTGTGCCCTGGGGCTCCACATGGCCGGACCCTTGCTTTTGTTCAGCATCCGGAACTGTATCATCGTGCGGTCAGTCACTATGCCGGACAATCCCCCAAGCGCATCTATCTCTCTGATTATCTGACCTTTGGCAATACCGCCCATGGCCGGGTTACACGACATCTGGGCCATATTGGCCATGTTCATGGTAACCAGCAAAACAGACGATCCGAGGCGTGCTGCTGCTGCAGCCGCTTCACAGCCGGAATGGCCTGCCCCGACCACGATCACATCGTATGGCCCGAAAATATCCATAAGCAAAAGGTAAACAGCCCTTTAAAACGGCAGCAAAGATAGGTAATAATCTTCTTTCGAACGCATCAGCGACTGCTCAGCGGGTGATTTATCACTGTAGCCGCAGAGGTGGAGCACCCCGTGGATGATCACGCGGC
>JAXGTH010000209.1:0-3997 GCA_040775045.1 Bacteroidales bacterium | reverse complement strand
CTCCTCGTTGGAAGGTGCAGAGGTGCCTTCGTCATAATAGGATTGTACCGTATAGCAATACGTCCCGTAGCCGGGAAGCGTGTCAATATAGCCTGTCGTGGTCGAGGTGCCGATGGGGGCGCCGTCGCGCTTGATGATGAAGAACTGGAACGCATCCGTGGTCCAGGTCCAGCTCAGCTCAACGATACCGTTCACATCATCCACCAGTTCCACTACCAGGTCCGTCGGGGGTACCAGCGGGTCGCCGGCGATGATCATCGTGCAGGGGATGGTGATGGTGCCCACGTTCGGGTCCGTAGAGGTGAACACGATATCGGCCGTGTACACTTCACCGGCCTGGGTGCCGGCTGCGTTGAAGTTGGTCGGCACGTTGTCGAGGCCGCCGCCCGGGGGAACTATGCCATTATAATAGTCGAGCGTCAGCCAGTTGCCTGATCCGCCGCCTGCGCCAAGGCAAATGGCCTGCGGGTCAGCCTGGGTAGTATAGGTAGCGCCATCCCATTGTTTGGCCGTACCTGTACCCGTAACTGAGTTATACCAGAGGAACCAGCAGGTAGGTGTCCCGGTAGCATCGGTCTCCTGGATAGAGATCCATCCGTCGGTGAGGGCGACGCCCGGGAAGTTGGCCGACCACTGGAATACTTCGTATCCACTGGCAAATTCGCCCGTGCTCAGCAGGTAGGCATCAACAGTGTAGGAAGCCACGAGGGCACCCGGGTTGGTACCGGCTTCCCAGAATTCGATGAGGAATTGTTTCGGGTCTTCGAAGCATCCGCTCCAGCAACACTGCAGGCTGAAACCCCACCAGATGACCGAGCCGATGTTGCCGGTCATGCCGCTGAAGCTCGTGAATACCTTGTAACCTGCGTTTTCGTCTGAGGTCCTTCCCGACCAGCTACCCGTCACAGGGGTGGGTTCGTTGGCCAGCATGGATCCTGCCGGGCAGGGTTCAAAGGCATCAGTGTTGTTGCTTGTGCCACCCTGTCCTTCAACATAGGAGTCGGACGGGAACCTTACATTGGATTCCACACCTGCAGGTGCATCGCCGGGTTCGTTCACGCTCACGATACGCGACATGCTGTTGCCGGCTGCATCGGTGATGGGGTAAACGATATTGGCGTTCCAGGTCAGTGGGCCGTCACCGGTGTTGAGCACACCCGTGGAAGCGGTGAAATATTCTTCCGGGTTGAGGGTGTAGGTGTGCGAGGTCGGCGAGATGATCATGGTGGGGGCGGTCAGGATAAAATCCAGCTGCACACTACCACCAGAAGGAACGAACACCGTTTGGGTGATGGTATTGTAACCTGCCTTTGCAGCGGTCACATCCTGGTTACCGGCTTCAACTCCAAGGAGTTCATAGTAACCGCCGGGGCCCGTTGTGGTGTACATGCTTAAAGCTTCGATACCCACAGTGGCACCGGCAATGGTCAGGCCACCGCCGTTGAATACGTATCCGTAAACATCGCCCGGAGCTTCGGGCATGTTCACATATACATTGTCCAGTGCAAAACCCCATGCATAGGTTCCGCCTTCCGTCGAATAGTAAAATTCGAGGTAGACATTGCCCGGATCAGCAAAGCCTGTTGCATTGAGCACATAACTTGCATGGACGCCGCCCGACGGGTCGTCAGTTCCCTGCGACCAGAGCGTAACCTCAAGGTTGGCGGGGGAAGTGCCTCCCGAATATACCCTGAAGGCACCAAAGCCGTCGCCGGCGAAGTCCTGGAGGTTCCTGTCGTAGCTGATCTCCACGGCCACGCCTCCTGTCATATTGAGTGAAGGTGTGAACAGACCGACATCAAAAACATAAGTGTTATAATAGTCGCTGTTGGCCACGGCATAGTACCCGTCGGTACTCGGGGGCGCATATCCGAAGCCGGGGATAGCCGGAACTGAATTCCAGAATCCCAATCCGCTGTACTGGATCTGGGACCAGGAACCCGGGATACCGGAGCCGAAGTCCTCGTCGAGAAGCAGGGCCTTGCTGCCACGGTTGCCCGTGGGAGCGGCAAAGTTCTCGACCGGAGCTTGCTGCTTCACGACAACGCTGTTGTCGTAAGCGATCTTCTGCTCCTTGGTCATTTTGTTTGCACCGGTCTGGCCAAATGCAAACATGATGGATGATGCGAACAACATCACCAACCAAATAAACTTTGTAGCATTTTTCATAACTGGGTCTTTAGGTTAAATAGAATTAATTGATTGCTTTAGTCAATAAATATCAGGATCGAGTAATGACTTGAATGTTTATCACTTACATTTTTTATTCACGCACGCATACGCAAAAAAGTGAAAAAGGTTGCATGTAAGCCCAGGCCATATACCAGATCCATTATAAGAATGCAATTTCGATGTTAAAACCGGAATCATTTGCATGGTTTGCGCTGTTGTGATCAAAATTCTGTCATTTACCTCCTTTTTTGGTTCGGGAATACGTTTAAAAAATATCTTGACCGCTTCAGGAACCATACCCATGATATGGTTTCCGGAAACCGAAAGGTTCTTATTATGAGGAAAAAGAAAATACTGATGATAGGATGTAAAGTAAGGTTGGATATCAGCAGGCGAAGAGAAATGCCAGGGATAGGCCCCGGCCAGACTTGTTTGCAAAAAACAGAATGTTCCCGGACACGACCGAACCCTGACAACAGTCCCGACAGTAACAGTGTTTGCAGCGGATGCTGCAACTGTGGTATCCACACCGGAAAATAAACTGATCGCAGGTTCGTAAAAATTGTCCATATGATCACATTGTGCAAAAAATCATCTTATTTGCTCTTTCATGCCCGTCAGTAAAAAAACGCATCACACCAGTCATCTATACGACCGGCGATCCGTTTAAATTACTGCCTAACAATGCGTTAAACAAATAAGCCAACATGTATTCCAGTTCTATTAAATTGCAAACTTGCCTCTAAGACAATTTTTTTGAAAATAGGGTTGCATTGGGGGGAAAATAATATAAGGCGTTGGGCATCGGGCGTCGGGCGTCGGGCCCCTCGACGGAGTTTATCCTGAACGAAGTGAAGGGCTCGGGACAGGCTCAGGGCGTCGGGCGTCAGGTATCACGCTTCAGGCGTCCGGTATCCGGTCCCGATTCCCGGTTCCCGGGATCGCGGATCCTCGAAAAACAATGAAATCGAAGATTTCTGGTTTTTCGGGACATCCGGTATCCGGTATCCGGCATCTGGCATCCATAAAAAAAGGCCGGCAGAAAACTACCGGCCTTTGATATTTGTGATCCCGTCGGTTATTCGATGACGAGTTTTTGTGTGGTATAACCGTTTGCGGTTTCGATCCTGAGGAAGTAAACGCCTGATTCAATACCTTCGGTATTAATGCTGGCTGAGTTGCTGCCAACCAGGATTTCCTTCACCGTTTGTCCGATATGGTTATAGATGGTCAGCCTGTCGATATCGAGGTTGGCCTTCACGTGGACCATATTATAGGCGGGGTTGGGATACATGAGCATCTCTATCCTGCTCCCGTTTTCTTCACCGATACCGATGCCACTTACCACTGAAAGGTGTACGGGTACTTCGAACACCTGGTTTTCAGGGTCGTTGGTCACGAACACCAGGTCGGCGTAATAATCACCGATCACGAGGTTGGAAGCATCGAATGTTACTTCCACATCGTCCATGTCGCCGGAGGTCAGTGTGCCTGATGCCGGGTCGGTGGAGAGCCATCCTTCGATGGGATCGCCCTGCAGCACACCCTGGATGTTCCAGTTGGCATCGATGCCGGGGGCCAGGTGTCCCCAGCCCGGTCCGGTGCTGATCCAGTCGCCGTTATACACGGCCGGACCACCGTCGGTACCTATCGGATGGGTCAGGGTGGTCTGGTTCACGTAGCATGCGATCCAGAGGTCTTCGCCGGTCACCGGGATCGGGTCGGGAAGGATTACCTCGTTCCAGTCGAGCATAAGGGGACTGAAGGGTTCTTCCACAAGCAGGTCGCCCGGCAGGTAGTCGAGGTTCATGCCATACACCTGAAT
>JAXGTH010000208.1:0-4028 GCA_040775045.1 Bacteroidales bacterium | reverse complement strand
TGGTCAGCCCGGTGATGGCGTCACCGCAGCGTTCAAACACGTCAACCACCACCGTGGCCGTGGCCTGGGTAGCGCTGACAAAGAACAGGGCATACGATTCGGGCATCAGCACGGGAAGCTCGGCCTGTACATCCCAATCAGGCATAATGGCGAATTTCTGCTCAAATTCGTAGGTATGCTTGAAGTTCAGGTACAAGGGAAACGAGTTTTCCACGGCATCGGGCATCGGGATGCCCTTGGTCACGGCGGTGGCCTCTACCAGGAAGCCCTTATACTTGGCTGAATTGATGCCATGGTAGCCCATGATCGCCCCATCTTCCAGCACAAAGAATGCCCTGAGTGTGGTGCCTTTCAGGGTACGCAGGATCTCGTTGAAGTCGCAGAAGTTTGCAGACAGGTAAAAGACGCCGCTCGGCACCGGCTTGCTCCGGGTGATCTTCCTTCCCCTGGGGGTGGTGTTGATGGCCGGGTCGTCGGTTGTGTTTTCATACCCTTCGACTGCTGAAGGGATCCACACCGTCAGATCCTCCTGGATCTTTTCCTTCCATTCGGCCAGCTTCTTGATCTCGGCCAGCGTGAACTCCTCGGCGACGGTGGTAAGGATGATGTTTGCTACGGGTGCGGGGTAGGCAAGGCAGTCGATGTTGATACCTCCCGGCATTGATGTTGTGCAAAGTGTCATTATTAACAGATTTTAAGTGTTTTTAAATTTATTGAAAGTTCGATGGCGTCCACGTGGTCGCCGGTGACGTTGGCCTCGTTGCCGAATGCCCCGTCACGACCCCAGAAAAGGCGGTCGGTCTTTGTGTGGTCCTTCATCCTGAAATATGTGTAAGTACTCAGTTGAAGGTATGCGACAAACCGCTCGTACAGCTTCAGCAGCTTTTTCCCCTCAAACACGTTGGTATATCGCTGGGCGGCGGTATATGCCGGGTCTGTTTCCCTTGCGATGATCACAGTGATGGGCGTGGTGCTGATGCCGTTGGTCGGCTCCTCGGTGAAGTCCTGAAACAGGGCAATGACCGGAAACCTTCTCTTTGCATAATCTTTGCTTCTGGCCATCTCGTTAAGCTGGTTAAACACATCCAAAGGATGCCCGTGTTTATAATTGATGTCCATGCCGAACTCTGTGACAAGGGTTTCATCGAATACTGTCCCGTTGTTCTCACGGATGGCTATCCGGCTGGGCGCAGTAGGTAGCCCCGTGACGGTACAGTAATAGGTAACCCCGTCGGATATGCAATAACATCTCGCACCTACATACCAATATTGGACATCGCGATCGCTGACAAACACATGATATGTCGCACTCCCTCCAAGCCGAATGATGGAGGTAAAGCTAAACACTTTCATTGCGTCCACGACGCTCTCGATGATGTCCGGTATGGTCACAGGTCAAAAGAGTTAACGCTCCCTATACCCCTCCATACCCATTCAGGGTAAGAGGATTCATGTTCGAGCAAAAAATTATACAAAGAAGGCTCCAGGGGATACTGCCCCGGATACCCTGCAAGCTGCCGGAGCCTCACCCAAGCCCTGCTCATGCGCAGGGCAGGCGAGGTCGGCACGGCATTCTCAAAGCTGGCCTTCAGCTCACCCCCGGCCATGCTCTGGGTGGCATGGTCGCGGGCCCAGTAATAGAAAACATAATAGGCGATAAGGCTCACGTAGTCGGTGTTGGTCAGTCCGTTCCACCGGATCGTATGGTCATAGCCGTCAAAGGTCTTGGTGTAACTCTTACCCTCGACGATATCTTTGATCCTTTGCTCAGATGCCACGGAGTAGGCCATCACGGATGCTGCAAGGGTAGGTCCGAGCAGGCGTCTGAGGATTTCCGGTTCAAGGCGTTCAATGTGGTCGTCAAGTGTCGAGAAGTCGCTGTCCGGCACGTTGATCTCGAGGCTGAAATAATCCGAAGTTATGAGGCTCATCGCTGTTTGTTTTTACTGGTTTTGCGGCCTTCCGGCCCCCGGTACCCGATATTATGTTTTCCGTCGGCGTCAGGTACCGGGGTGGTCGGCTGCTATTTTTCCTCCTCCTTCGGAGGGGATTTGATGATCTTGACCTTTTTACGGTCGGCCATGCTGCGGGCGATCATGCGGTCGATCTGCATTTTGTCGCCCTTCTTCTTGCCGGCGTATGCGGTCAGAAATTCAACTGTTACCTGGCTCATTTCATCCATTTTATGGTGACCAGGGTACTGTCGCCGACGGTCCCGGCAGCCCTCACTCGATAGTATCTCCAGAAGGGTTGCTCAATGCCGATAAGCAAACTGGCCCCGTTGGTCATGGTCCAGGTATAGCCTGTCAGCTTGGAAGTATCGGAGGGGAAGTAATAGATCACCCCTGCCGTCGGCTGTATGGTGGTGTACGTGGTGCCGTCCACCGATCCCTGAAGGGTCACGGTGCCGTCGGTCGTGCCTCCGGTCTGGGTCGCCAGGATGGAGATCGCCACCGGGTCTGTCATGGCCGTGAAGTTCACGGTCTCGTTACCGTTCACAGAATCGGAGATCGTCCTCTGGGCATTGACGGCAAATACGGCCAGCACCATGATCAAAAATATTGCTAACTTTTTCATTGTCTTTACGTATTTTCCAGTTAAACATTAAGATGCCAGCGTCACGAGTGCGGCGTCGATGTCGGTGACCTTGTTGAAGGCTCCGGCGTCGGCGTTCTTCACGACGATGTTGAGGCGCCTGCGGACTTTGAGGCTCGGCATATCGAGTTCCCAATCGCCGGACTGATACCCTCTTTCGAGCGTGAAGCCTTCGACCTCGTAGATCGTGGCGAAGCGCGAATCACCTACCAGCATCGTGTTGGCCGTCACGGCAGAAGTTTCGATCACGAGCATGCCGTCGATAGTGCTGCCGTTGTCACTGACAAACGGAGGCATCACGTAGTTGTTGTTGGCATCCTTCTTGAGTTTAAACTTCAAAATGTCGGCAATGTTCATAGCCACGAAGTTAGGTTCGTACTTCGTTCCGCTGGTGATGTTCGCCTTGACCTTTGCGATCAGGTCATACACGTTGGCATCGGTGATGCCGGATGCTGCAGCCGTGTAGGTGTCGGCCTTGGTATATACCCCGGTCATGTTGTTGCCGGTACCGTCGCCGTCATACAGCTGATCATCCACAATGATGTCAACGTTGGTGCGAAGGAACAGTTCAAGCTCGGCTGCAAAGCGCGGCATATCCTGTTCGAATTCCTCTGAAAGCGGGAGGATGTCGCCGACCTTCACCAAGTTCAGCGAGTACCACTTCCATTTGGCGGTGGATTCCACATAGGCACCGCCCTCGGCGATGACCTTTGCTGATCTTACCGTCGTGGCTTCGTCCCAATCATAATAAGTGATTACGCCCCCGCTACCAGGTCCCACCGGGACCTTTGCAAACAGATCATAGAATTTCAGCTTACGGGTCGGGATCTGCCCGATCTGGGCGATGTTTACCTGTTCGGCTGAATTCGTGATGCTGCTGCGTGTGGTGTTGGCCTTGATGGTGAGTATTTCAAAGCCGCTTTTCCCACGGGCAATACCTACGAGTGCATCCTTGTTCTCGGTCAGGTACTCCTCAAGGCTCTGACGCTTCGACTGGCCTTTGCCGTCGAGCAGCTGCTTGATGGCGATGCCCTGTTTCACCAGGACGTCCTGCAAGGATTTCATCTGTTCCTGATTTTCCTTCACGATCTCATCCTTGAGCGCCTTGATGGCATCCTGGATTTCTTTCGTGCTGTCTGTTTTCGACTTTTCCACCAGGTCCCGGAGTTCCTTTTCCTTCCATCGGTTCCAGTCGTTGTAATATTCGGCCAGGTCCTTCACCTCCATCTCGGCGATCTGCTCCGGTGTAAGCTCCTTGAAGGTACCTTTCTCGATCGATCCCCATATGGGGACGGCTGCGATCATCAGCCCTGTAGCGCCGAGCAACTCCGGGGAGAGCCAGGCAAACAGGCCGGCGATCAGCAGAAGGATGCCACCTGCGATGAAGCGGATCCTTCGGTTCCTTTTATTCGTGTACTTTTTCATTGTGAGTT
>JAXGTH010000207.1:0-4032 GCA_040775045.1 Bacteroidales bacterium | reverse complement strand
GTTATATGCAAAGGCCTTGGGTGCTTCGATGATCTCGTATGCGCCGAGTTTGATGCTTTCGCCGATCTTGCCCATCTGGTCGCTGATGTTCTCTGCCACGGGGCGGCCGGTGAGGTCGAGGGCGTTGAGTTCATCGATGGTTGCGGGCTTTTTGGCGATAGCCAGGTCGAGTACGGATTTCGTGAAATCAACGAAGTCCTGGTTCTTGGCCACAAAGTCGGTTTCGCAGTTGATCATCACCACGGCGGCGAAATCGCCGGCAGCATTGGTGCCTGCCATCACCACGCCTTCGCTGGCCGACTTGTCGGCACGCTTGGCTGCGATCTTCTGGCCTTTCTTCCTTAATATGTCGATTGCTTTTTCCACGTCGCCTTCGCTTTCGACCAGGGCATTCTTGCAATCCATCATTCCCGCCCCTGTGATCTTGCGGAGGTTGTTTACTTCAGCGGCTGTTATGTTTGCCATGTCTTTGATCCTTTTATTTGTTTAACAAGCTAATGATTATTTTTTCGATTTGCTGACGGGTTTCCTCGGGCGCTTGCCGCCTTCCTTCCTCCTGCCTTCGCTTTCATCTTCACTACCGGTTTTCCCGGAAATTTTGGGATCACCTGCCTTCAGCAGCTTCTCAGCCTCTTCATCTTCCAGGTCTGCATATTCCTCGGCAGCTTTCATTTCTTCCCTTTCTTCATCGGTGTATTCGTCGCTGTCGTCCTGGTCCCTGCGGTCCTTTTCCACCTTCCTTTCGGCCAGCCCTTCCTCGATGGCGTCGACCATGATACGGGTGATCAGCTGTATCGACTTGGAAGCATCGTCGTTGGCCGGGATCGGGAAATCGATGAGCGTGGGGTCCGAATTGGTGTCGACCATGGCGAAGGTGGGGATGTTGAGCTTGCGGGCTTCGGCCACGGCGATCTTTTCCTTCAGGATATCGACCACGAAGATGGCCGAGGGCAAACGGTTGAGGTCGGCGATGCTGCCGAGCTGTTTTTCAAGCTTGGCGCGCTCGCGGCTGATCTGCAGCTTTTCCCTCTTCGAGAGGTTCTTGTAATGATCCTGGGTCACCATCTTGTCGATGGAGGCCATCTTCCTCACCGCCTTGCGGATGGTGGCGAAGTTGGTCAGCATACCACCGGGCCAGCGCTCGGTGACGTAAGGCATGTTCACCCGCTTCACCTGCTCGGCCACGATCTCTTTTGCCTGCTTCTTGGTGGCCACGAAGAGCACTTTCTTCCCCGACTTGGCGATCTGTTTCATGGCCGAGGCAGCTTCTTCGAGCTTGGCCATGGTCTTGTAAAGGTCGAGGATGTGTATCCCGTTGCGCTCCATGAAGATATAGGGCGCCATGCTGGGATTCCATTTTCTTTTGAGGTGGCCAAAGTGCACACCAGCATCTAACAATTCGTCAAAATTTGTTCTTGCCATTTTTCTTGTTTTATTGTTTACATTCTTTAAAAGCAATTGTCAAGTAGCATTGGATCAATGGTCTTGACAATTTAGATACTAAACACGATCCGGAAACAGGTAAAATACTATCGTTTACTGAACTGGAACTTCTTGCGTGCTTTTTTCTGACCCGGCTTCTTGCGTTCCACCATCCTCGGGTCCCTTCTCAGGAGACCATTGGTTTTGAGGACGGGCCGGTATTCGGGGTCGATCTTGATCAGGGCCCTTGCGATGGCCAGCCTGAGGGCTTCGGCCTGGCCCGTGATCCCGCCACCGTCAATGTTTACTTTAAGGTCATATTTCGACTCGGTACTGGTAAGGATGAATGGCTGCTGAACCACGTACTGCAGGATGGAGGTGGGGAAATATTCTTTCCAGTCCTTGCCGTTGATGATGATCCCGCCCTTGCCATCCTCGATGAACACCCTTGCGATCGCTTTCTTCCTTCTGCCTAAAGCATTGATAACGTCCATGATTATTTATTTGTGTTGATTTTATATTCCTTGGGTTGCTGGGCTTCCTGCTTGTGCTCAGGGCCCACATAAACGTACAGGTTCCTGAACAGCTGGCTTCCGAGCCTGTTCTTGGGGAGCATCCCCTTCACGGCATTTTCCACGAGCCTTTCGGGGAACTTGTTCATGATCTCTTTCGCCGTGCGGCTGCGCTGCCCGCCCGGATAACCCGAATGGCGGATGTAGATCTTGTCGTCCATCTTCTTGCCGGTGAGCTTCACCTTTTCGGCATTGATCACCACCACGTTGTCGCCACAGTCGACATGGGGCGTAAATTCCGGCTTGTGTTTTCCGCGCAGGAGTTTGGCCACTTCCGAGGCCAGGCGTCCGAGCACCATCCCGTCAGCGTCGATCAACAACCATTCCTTGTTGACCGTCTGCTTGTTGGCGCTGATAGTTTTGTAACTTAAAGTATCCATTATAATCCTTGATTTTCAACACTAAACTCTTCCAACCCTGTAAAAAGGGGGTGCAAAGATAGAACTAAGTTTTCTGATTACCAAACTTTACCAACAATAATTTGTTGACAATTCCGGTAGTGGGGCCGTGATTATTTCAACAGCACGAATTTCGCTTTTCCCGTCAGGGGATCATCCCCCCGAACGGTCAGGATATACATCCCCCCGGCAAGGGAGGAAACATCCATCCGTAAGGTGCCCGTCCCGGCAGGGATCCGCTCCGTAAACATTTTCCTGCCAAAGAGGTCGTAAACCTCAAACTGAAGCATCTCACCTGCAAATTGCCCCTCCAGGCCGATATACAACAAGTCCCTGGCAGGGTTCGGGAAGATCCTGATGACTTCTTCAGCCCGCTGCCCGTCATCAATCCCCAGGCAGCTGTATGCCGAAACCACCCTGGCCTCCGACCATGCGGAAGGGCCGCATTCGTTCGATGCCCTGACGCTGACGCTTGCCTCCCCTTCCCATTCGGGGATCCACTGCACGGTGGCCGAGAGACCGCTTCCGCTGATGGCGCCTGCATCAGCAGGTTCCAGTTTCCACTCGTAGGCCGTCGCCCCGGGAACAGGGCTTTCAAGCGAATAAACCGCTGTGGTGTCGGTGGTGGTGCACAAGGTGTCGGGGCCCGAAGGCATGGGGGGCACCGCCGGCACATGGACCACCTCGATAGCAATGGAGGCCATCCCGCCGGTACCGCAATCGTTCATGGGCGTGACCGTGATCGTGGCATCGTAGGCCAGCATCGTATATTTTACCAGGATCGATGTGCTGTCGCTGCTGCCATAGAGTCCCGGTGAGAGCGTCCACAGGTAATCGACAGCATCCGGCACCGGATCGATCTCATAAAGCACCATGTCGTCGCCGGCACAAACCTTGTCGGGCCCGTCGATCGGGGGGGCATCGCCCGGAACGGGAAATACCCCTACATCAACACTGTCGGCAGCTGTTTCCTCCCCGTCGATCACCTCCACGAAATACCTGGTGGGCACCTCCGGGTAAGCCAGGGGGTCGGGGATATCAGAGATGAAGCCCGGAGGGTCGGAGGTCCAGGAATAGGTGTAATTGCCCGATGCGCCCCCTGCCAGCGCCAGCAGTTGTACCTCGTCGCCCGGGCACACGGCAGCCGGTTCGGCTGAAGCCACCACGCCCAGCGGCCCTCCGATCACCGTAACCACAACCTGGTCGGCATCGGTGCAGGTGGTCAGGTTGTCGGTCACGAAAAGCACGAACTGCACGCTTTGCTCAAGGGCAAGGGTTATGGGTTCTGCCACCGCCGGGTCTGTCAGCAGGCTGTCGGGCATCCAGTAATACGAATAATCGCCCGATCCTCCACCGGCCGATCCCAGGAGCTGCGTGCTGTTGCCGAAGCTTACCACCTGGTTTTCGCCTGCGTTGGCCACAGGCGGGATATTGACGATCACCATCAGGGTGTCGGAGGCTTCACCATTCCCGCAATCGTTGAAGCCCCAAAGGAATATCCTGGCAACACCGGTAAAATCCTCATACCAGTTAACCTCGGCAACGAGGCCGTTGCTGAAGATCACCCCGGCCGATTCAGGCAGCAGTGCCCACTGGTGACCGAGCCCGAAAGGAGCAGGGGTCGCGGTATATGCTGTGTT
>JAXGTH010000206.1:0-4051 GCA_040775045.1 Bacteroidales bacterium | reverse complement strand
CCTTCGATGGTAAAGAGGAAGGGCGACATGCCGGCACAGGTCACATTCTCGGTAAAATGAATGGTGATCTCGGTCTCGCTGCATCCGGTCACCTCATCGGCATCGATCGAGGCAAGGGCCGGCGGCACATCGTCGTATATCACTGCCGTGGAAGCGCTGAAATCCAGCGTAAAGCCGCCCTGGGCACCGGAGCCCCAGTTACTGACATAGAGGACATAGGTCTGGCCGGCAAGGACCATGAGGTCGGCATTCCACTTGTTGGTACCTGCAGTACCGCAAACATTGCAATGGGCAGTACCACCGTTGTTCGAGTTCATCCCGGTGGTATTGGTGATGCCCGCGGCATTGCAGCTCTTCTGCATGCTGCTGATATTGGAATAAATGTCTTCGCACCTTTTATCTGTAAGATTGTAAACAGCCCAGTCGTAATCGTCGGAAGTAACATCGGGCTGGATGGTGAACCTCAGCAACCCGCCTTCCTGTACCGTGAAGATGTACCAGGCACTGTTCCACTCCCCGTCGAGGCAGTTTCCGGGGCAGCATGTAGTACAGAAGCTGGGCGCACATTTCGGAATTTCATTGTTATAGGCCCCCGGCCCGGAAAAGATCTGCGGCTCGTAATACACATCCTGGCAAACTGGGGTTGCCCCCAGGCAATCACCTGCAGTGGGTGTCTGCGCCTTCAGGGACGGAAATCCCGCCAGGATAACAAGAAAAACGGTTAAGTAAAACAGTTTGGCGAAGGTTACTAATTTTTTCATGTTCAGCTCCTTATTTCCGGATTTTACAGCTTTGTTCGCACTACTAAATTACTGCTTTTTGACGAATCTGACAAGCCGGTCCTGAAAATCTGCGGTCCGGTTCCGGGGATGAATGGAACTGATAATTACCGCCCGATTTTTGGAACAAGTTAAAAATCTTCGTACTTTCACCTGCCTGAAAATTATCAACGTGTAGCACCCTGAAGGACTACCACACGGCAAAAAATCTCAAGATCAGTCTTTTAAAGGCATCTTCAGGGGCATTTAAATAATGTTCGACCCATGAGAAACTTATCCGCTTTCCTCATCTTTTTAATGATGATCGGTGTGCTCTCGTGCGAAAAGAAGGAAGAAGATGATGATCTTTTCGCCCTTTTCACGGTATCCCCTTCCACGGGACCGTTCACCCAGACGTTCACCTTCGATGCCTCCAGCAGCTATGATGAGGCAGGGCCCGCCGAAAACCTTATGTTTCGCTGGGATTGGGATGGAGACGATATTTTCGATACCGAATATTCGCCCGTGAATGTCATGGAGCATAAATTCGACCTTGCCGACAATTACAGGGTGGTGCTCGAAGTGGTTAACGCGGAAGGCTGGACCGACCTGGAAATGAAAACCGTGGTGGTGTTTGCCGACAGTGTGCCCCCTTCTGCCGCGTTCACGGTGTGGCCCGACACGGGAAGCGTGAACACGATCTTCTTCTTCGATGCCTCCTCCTCCACCGACCCCTACGACAAACTTGAGGAGCTCAGGTTCCGCTGGGACTGGGAAAACGATGGCACATGGGACACACCCTTCATCAGTGATACAAGCATTTACCACAAGTATACGGCTCCGGGAAATTACAAGATCCTGCTGGAGGTAAAGAACAGCGTGCTGCGGTCGGATACTGCGCTGCGGAAGATCTACGTTTATGATCTTTGAGGGCTCCTGCCGGCATCAGGGATGAATGACACGGGAGGCAGCGGCATTCCCCAAAAAAATACTGTTATATGAAGCGAAGCGCAATCGTATTATTGATTTTGTTTTTTAGCTTTCAAACCTATGCCCAGCATAAGGTCGAAGGTACCATTGCCGGTTATCTTCACGAAAAGCTCGTTTTGCTGGAATACTTTGGCGACAAGCACACTTTTTGCGATTCCACGCGCACCGACGGAAACGGATGGTTCAGTTTCAGTCTTGCTGAGGGTGCACCTTCGGGGCTCTATTCACTGGCCATCGGCAAAAGGCCGCTGTTCAATTTCATTTTCAACCAGGATGATGTCACCCTGAAGTTCGATCCCGGCAAAAGCAATGTGCCCGAATTCATCTATTCGGCGGAAAACCTGATCTATTACGACTATCTTGCCAGGATGGACCAGTACGCACAAAAGTCGGGGCTCCTCCTCGACATCCTGCAATACTATCCCTCACGCGACACCTTCTACACCTATACGGCATTGCATTTCCAGCGCTTGCAGGCATCGCTGCGGATCTATACCGACCGCATCCTTTCGGAGTATCCGGGCACGCTGGCCGCGCATATTGTCAGGAGCGACAGGCCCGTGATGGTTCTCGCCGATACCGACTGGAGCAATTACCTTGCCTTTAACCGCGCCCACTATCTCGACGGGACCGACTTCACCGACACCCTGCTCATCAACACCAATGTTTTCACGGCCAAGGCCATCGACTACCTCGGGTTTTATACCGTCGGGGGGCAGAACAAGGAGTTGCAGGAAGAATCTTTCATCCGTGCCGTCGATACCATCCTGCACAGGGCCATGGACAACGGCAGGGTTTACGATTTCCTGATGCAGTACCTCATCGAAGGCTTCGAGATGTATGGTTTCGACAGGGTGATCACGCATATTGCCGAGACCTATGAACCTGCCGGGGCCTGTGTGAACGAGGACCGTAAGTCGGAACTGCAGAAGCGCATGGAGAACCTGCGCCGGCTGGCGCCGGGCAAGTTGGCGCCCGACATCACATTCAACGAGGGTCAGGGCACCGCCATGAAGCTTTCAGACCTCGACAGCGACCTCGTTGTAGTCCTGTTCTGGGCCAGCTGGTGCCCTCACTGTAATGCCATGATCCCTGAACTGAAAGCGCTTTACGAAGAACCTGCAAACAATGGTTTCGAGCTGGTGGCCATCTCGCTCGACACCAGCGCCACCGATTATGGCAGTGCCCTTGCCGCATTCGGCACCAGGTGGATCAACCATGCCGACCTCAGGGGATGGGATTCAAAGCCGGCGGTAGATTACAGCATCTACGCCACCCCGACCATGTTCCTGCTCGACCGCGACCGGAAGATCCTTGCCAGGCCGGCCAGTGTTAGGGAACTTCGCTATGAGATCGAAAAAGTCAGGGGAAGGTAACCCCCGACGCAACTGGTCATGTCAGAACAAAAAAAACACTTGATTTCCGGCCAAAAATTTCGTATATTTAGCCAGATACGGTTTTAAGGCAGGACCTGCCCGCAGTCTGCACCGGAACAGCCTGAGGATCCTTCATTCAGCATGCGCGGGTTTTCATCCTTAATCAGGTTATTGATCTATTCCCCTGCATTTTATGCACGATGCCATGCAGGGTAAACGAGGGAGGAACGCTTATGACAGAGATCAAGATCATCTATCTCACCGGGAAGACCGGAAAGAAATATCGCTTCTACACTTTTCCCGCGGCCGACGGGCTGAAAGCCGAAGGCGGTATCTATGCCATCACCAGGCGTTCGCTGATCAACGATATCTGGGAACATGAGGTGATGCGTATCGACCTGACCGACAATATGTCGGAATTGAAAAAACTCCTGGTCAAGGCAGGCTACAGCTGCAGGAAAGGATTTAACTGCATCGCTGCAAGGCTCGAGCGCGACCCGCTGAAAAGGAAGAAGGCCGCAGAGGACCTCTGGGGCAATTACTTTCCTTCGATGCTCTCGGCCTGAAGCATGGGGCAAAGGATCAGGGTAATATCCTGACCTTCACCGAGGCGGCGATCTCCCTGGCCGTGGTCAGGGTTTCAAGGTCGTTGTATAACTTTCCATCCTCACCCGCATAGTGGCTGCGCCCAACCAGCTGCATGGGGTATATCTTTTCCGGAACATCCCTGTCGACGACCGCCTCATAAACCACGGCCGGCTGGCTGGAGGTCTTGTAGGCCTCGTTGTCGGGGTATTTTACGTTGGACCAGTATTCGTTCCAGTCCCACGACTGGTTGATCTCCATCACGACCCTGAACCTTGAAGGCAGGTCGACGGTACTTTTCGTTTCCAGGATGAAATCCGCTTCGGGTGTTGGCCCGGTGAT
>JAXGTH010000205.1:0-4061 GCA_040775045.1 Bacteroidales bacterium | reverse complement strand
CTTACGGCGGTTCCGGGGGCAGATCTCCCTGCTGATCAGGCCACGCCTGACCAGCCGGTCGAGCAGGCGCGAAACATCCGAACCGGGAAACAAAAGGCCGTCCCTGATCTCTTCCAACGAAAGCTTCTCCGGCAACCTGGCTTCGAGGATACGCAGGATGTTGAACTGGGTATGGGTGATGCCATGATCCTTCAGCACCTCCGAAACCTTGTGGTCGATGATCTTCCCGGCCCGCAGTATGTTTACCACCATCTTCATATACGGGTTGTTCCTTGCAAGGTCTTCTTTCATCACAAATGTTGTTGACATTATTTGTTTATAACATCTGTAAGGTTAAAATGTTCATCATTCGTATCCCTTAATCCTTATTATCTTTAACTTCGATTTCATCAAAAACGAATTCCTTAAAGGCTATGAAAATATCATATTCATTTTGGGAAAGGCTTGCCCTAGCGATCACCTTTTCCATGTTGCTCATACTGGTTCAAGCATCAAAGGCCAGGGAAGGTTCCCTGTGGGATGGTGAAGAAAGACCCGACACCAGCAGCAATATGAAGGTTATCCTGAAAAAGCTGAATTACCTGACGGACATATACGGCAGCCTGCGCTTCAAGGCAGGGGTTTCTTTTACCGGCGAGAGCGGCTTGCAGGACAATGCATCCCGGATGGGGATCCGCGGGGCCATCCCCGTTACCCGGGGGATTGAAGCCATCATGCAACTGGAGGTGGGCGTTGGCCTTGTCGGGAACAAGACCACCATCCAATTCCACGGGGATCCCGGGGGTGCCGTGGGGGAAGTCGACAATGTGTTTACATCCCGGCTTGGTTATGCAGGTATCCGTACAAAATACGGCCAATTTACCTGGGGGAAGCAATGGTCGGTCTATTCCGACATCGGGGGCTGGACCGACAATTTCTGTGCTTTTGGCGGGGAGGCTTCCGGCATGTATGCGGCAGGTACCGACGGTTCGATGTCGGGCACGGGCAGGGCTTCAAATGCTTTCCAGTACAGGCTGAGCCTGGATTTCATGGATGTGGGCATACAGACCCAGAACCGGCAGGTATCAGATTCGAATACCACTTTTGCCGATACCTACGGGGCTTCATTGATCTTCAAGACGGGCTTCGGCCTGAAAATCGGTGCGGCCTACAACAAAGTACAGGATGGGATCATGAATCCCGACGCCGGGCACCCGAAATACGGGGATGAAGCCATGATCGCAGGGCTTTCCTATGACCGGGGACAGGTAGTGGCTAACTTTACGGCCAGCAAATTCCACAACCATGAAAAGGACGACCTTGGAAATTTCTTTTCAGGATACGGGCTCGAATTATATTGTAAATATGCTTTCCTGGAAAGGTGGAATGTTTATGGGGGGTTCAATTACCTGCAACCGGACGATAAGACCGAAGCCGGTGATTACAGGATCGCCAATATCCTCATCGGGGCCTATTACCGCTACGGCAGGACAGGCAGGCTGTTCGTGGAGACCCGTCTCGACGACCGCACAAGGCACGACGGATCCAGGGCGCATTACAGCGGTGTTGCCTTCGGGATTTTCTTTGAATTCGGTTACTGAGCGCCGGCACGGAAATAACAGAAACGTATCCACACATTTTCAGGCATCCGCCGGTTGATGTAAAATCCTTACCTTTACAGGGCTAATCCATAGCGGACCATCATGAACGCTGACCCCACACGCGACAAGATCCTCAGGGTAGCTGCCCGCATCTTCGGAAAGTACGGATTCCAGAAGACCACCATGGACGAGGTGGCCCGCACCGCTCATAAGGCTAAGGGATCGGTCTACTACCATTTCAGGAGCAAGGAAGACCTTTTCCTCGCCGTGGTCAGTGAAGAGATCGAAAGGCTGAAAGAAGCCCTGCTCGAGGTCTCTTCAAAAAAGGCATCGGCAACCGGCATGATCCGCGACTATATGCTCACCCGCATGAAGGTGCTGGAAGGTGCCGTGAATTATCACGAAACCCTGAAGGCCGACTTCCTCGAAACCTACGAATTCCTGGATGAACTCAGGTCCGGGTTCGATGCGTTCGAGGTGGGGCTCTTCTCCACATTGCTCCAGAAAGGCGTCGATGAGAAGACCTTCGAGATCAGGGATGTGAAAAAGACCGCCCAGGTCATCATCATGGCCATGAAAGCCCTCGAGATCCCATTCTTCCTGCAGAACAAGATCGCAGAATACGAGCAGACCATCGTCGAACTCCTCGACATCCTCATCAGAGGCCTTGAAAAGGGTGTGAGCAGGTAAACATTCGCATGCCCGGCATCAATTAGTTTTTGCAATTACTGCTATAATTCCGTAACTTTGCATACTAATTTTTGACTAAAAAACGTTTTTGGTCAAATTATATTCATCATGGTATTTATTGTCGAACAATTAAAAAATAACCCTTGAAAAATACGGCCCGCATCATCATCCGCTTACGGAAGGCCATACTGGCGCTGACGTTTATCATTACCGTCGTTGCAGGGTATTTCATGAAAGACCTGGAGGTAGATCCCGACGTGTTCAACTACCTGCCCGACGATGATCCTGCAGCCATGCTCTTCAACGAGATCGGGCGCGATTACGGCGGCAATTATATTGCCCTGGTCGGACTTGAAACGAAGGATGTATTTACTTATGAAGTGCTGGAACAGATCCGCAGCCTGACCGATTCGCTGGAGGTCATGGAGGGTATCGGCACCGTGACCAGCCTCACCAACATCATCGACATCAGGGGATCGGAATGGGGGATCGAGGTCAGCACGCTGGTCGACAAGTGGGACCTTCCCGAAACCCGGGAAGCGCTCGACAGCCTCAGGCGCTATACGCTTTCCGACGACATGTACCGCGGGACCATCGTTTCTGACGACGGGACCTTTACCGTGATCATGATCAGGATCGCCGAAGGCACCAACAAGCTCGAGGTTGCCCGTAACATACAAAGTTTCATGGAGCGGCAGGACACGGGGTACAACGTATATTATGGCGGTATCCCCTTTACCCTTCTCAGCCTGGCGGATATCATCCTGGGCGACCTCCTCTTCCTGGCACCGCTGACCGCCCTGGCGATCATCCTCGTACTCATGTGGGGCTTCAGGTCGTGGCGGGGGGTTTTGCTACCGCTGCTCACCGTGGGCATCAGTACCATCTGGACCATGGGGCTGATGGGCTTACTCGGAATACGTTTATCCATCATCTCCGATGTGATCCCGGTGATCCTTCTTGCGGTAGGAAGCGCATATACCATCCATGTAATAAACCGGATAAGGGAAACCAGGGCAAAGGACAGGCGTGAAAGGACCGAAGAAGCCCTGGCATATATCATTACGCCTGTGCTGATGGCATCCGTGACCACCATGATCGGGTTCATCTCCTTCATTTTTGGTTCATACCTGACCATGATCAGCACATTCGGGATCTTCATGGCAGCAGGGATATTCTTTGCCCTGTTGCTATCGGTCACATTTGCACCGGCATTCCTGGTCGCTTTCAGCGGGAAGGGGAAAGATCCCATCTTCAGTCAAAAGGGTAAATCAACAAACAAACTCTCGGATGCCTTGCTCAGGGGGACAGCCGCCCTGGTGCTCAAACACCCGGGAAGGGTCATCATGGTGTGGTCGTGTATCGCCGTGGCAGGCATCGCAGGCATACTCCTGATCCAGCGGAATGTCGATATGATCGACTATTTCAGCAAAAGCGATCCCACCCATGTCGCAGAAAAGATATTCCGCGATAAGTTCGGGGGATCATTCCCGGTATACATCCAAACAGCGGGCGACGTCCAGAGCCCATATGTCCTGGGGAAGATGGATGCCGCGGCGGAATATATGGAACAGCACGAAGCCGTCACCCACACCCAGAGTATCGCCGACCTGGTAAAGGAAATGAACGACCTGATGGAAGAAGGGGAAACCATCCCCCCCGAGAAACTCATGATCCAGCAGTTGTGGGTGCTGCTGCAGGGCCAGACCATACTGGACCAGATGGTGAATTATGAGCTTGATGAAGGACTGGTGTCCGGCACCTTCAATACCGGCGATGTACAGGTCATGG
>JAXGTH010000204.1:0-4090 GCA_040775045.1 Bacteroidales bacterium | reverse complement strand
AGGTGCTTGCCGGTAAGGTCGGCATCCGCTTCGGGGTCGGTCATCTCGTAGTCGAGGATGGCAGAGTGGCTGTATGCATAATTCAGGAATGTGGTCAGGAAACTGAATAAACGGTATTCAAGTTCCGCCTCTGCACCATAGATCTCAACCCTGCTGATGTTCCTTTTCTGGTAAACCGGGGCGATCTTGTATCCCATGTTCACCGAGTCGCCGGTACTCACATAGTACATGAAGTCGTGCCCGATGGAATAATAAAGTGATGCACCCAGGCTGAGCCTGCCGGCCAGGATAAGGTCCCCTCCGAGCTCGAAATTATCAAGCAGCTCGGGTTCCAGTGAGGGATTTGAAATGGCAAAGCTTCCCTTCTTTTTCCCCGTCCGGGTCATGTCGTCCAGCACAGGGGCCCTGAAACCCCTCGATGCGGAGATATAGATCCTCTGTTCGCGGCTGAAGTTGTATTGCAACGACAGCCCCGGGCACAGTGCCTGCCACCGCCGCACGGCCATGGCGGTATCCTGGAAGGCCGTCATGAACTGTATGGTATACGAAGGATAGTCAATGGAATACAGTCCATCATAATAGCGTGCGAAATTGTACCGAAGCCCTGCATAGAGGTGCAGCCTGTCGCCGGCCATCCGGATGTCGTCCTGGACATAAAAGGCCCAGGTGTTCATCTTCCCTGCATTACGGATGATATCGGTCGAAGTGTAGTAGGTGTCGGTAGCATCCACCATGCCATGCTTCATCTCGAAACCTGCCTGCAGGGTATGGTACTGGAATTCCCGGTATTCAGCATTCCCCTTGATGCCCAGGTCGCCCCGGCGGGCATCCACATCGTACAGCTTGTACTCACCCTCGTTCATGTATTCATAGAGGCGGTCGTAGTATTCCCGGTTAGCATACATGTCGAGGCCGTAATCGAGGGTAGCCCCTTTCTTGTTGTACCTGAGCAGGTTATAATATGTATCATGTTCCGAGTAAGCCCCGTATTCCTCGAATACCTCCACCCCGTTGCCACGGATATCATCATAATAACCGGACTGCACCTCCAGGCTGTGCCCTTTCCTGAATTCCATGCCCAGCTTAGCCGTGATGTCGTATTCACGCAAAAAGGCAGGCACGAGGATACTGTCCTCCTCATCGATAAACTGTTCTGCTTCCGTGATATACCCGTCGCTCCGGGTGGCGAAGCCGTCGAGGCTCCAGTAAAGCCCGCTGAGTTTCCGGCCGAAGGAATATTTCCCCGAGAGGTTGGCGTCGCCTGTCATGGTGTTGTATGTCCCATAGCCCAGCCTGGCAAATCCCTCCAGCTTTTCTCTGGGTTTCATGGAGGTCATCTCGATCACCCCGCCCATGGCGCCACCACCGTACCTGGCCTGGCCGGGGCCTTTCATGATACGAACCGTTTCGATCCTGTCCTTGTTGATCTGGTTCCAGTTTACCGAACCTCCATCAGCCTTGTTCAGCGGCATGCCGTCGAGCAGTACGAGCACCCGCGACTGCTCATTGCCAGAGAGGCCGCGCATGGTCACGATCGTCTTGCTCGAAAAGATCCCCAGGGGATTGTAAACATTGACACCGGGCACAAGATCCATCACCCCGGTGATCTGCATGGCCGGTGCAGCTTCGATCCTGGCCGCAGAGATCGTCGCTATTCGTAATGGTTCATCACTCACTGCAGGCGGCCTTTCCGCCTGGATCACCACTTCTCCCATCTTTACTGCCGCCTGGTTCAGGGTTATGTCGATACGGCATTGCTCACCCGGGGATACGATAACATCCACGACACGGTCGTGATATCCCATGAACCTTGCCTTTAACCGGTACCGGCCGGCACTGACATCAGGAATGGAAAACCATCCCGCCGCATCGGATGTGGCACCGCGGCGGGAAGGTTCCAGGATGATGTTTGCATCAGGCAGCGGCTCACCGCTTTCGGCATCCTTTATCGTCCCTGTTATTGCTCCTTTGTCCTGCCCGTATGCAATCCCTGAAGCAAGCAGGACCAGCAGGATGAAAAGCCTGTGCATATATCAACTTTGACAATTATTGAATGACCAGGCGCTGCGGTGCCGTCCTGTGCCCATCATTGAATACCGGGCTGATGAAATAGATTCCCGGCTGCAGCCGGCTGATATCGATGCGTTCAACCCTGCCATTGATGTCAGTGACCACCTTGCCCTGGATATCATATATCCTGATGCCGGCCAGGTCTTCCCTGCTGCTGATGGTGACCATGCCCTGTGTCACGGGATTGGGATGAAAAGAAAAACGGCTGTCGTACAGCACTTCCTCAATCCCGCTGGTGCTGGTCCCCTCAACGATCACATCATCGATCTTCGATATCCCTGTCGGCAGTACCGTGTTCCCATCGATATCGCTGTTGCTGGTCATGATCCAGCGGATGTAGATGGATGTGCTCCCGGGGTCGTCGAAATCTGCCGGAAGCGCAACATCAACGGCCACACCGCTGGTCCAGTCGGCGGCAAGGGTAAGGTCGCCGCCTGCAAGGTCGACCCAGTCCTCCCCGCTCAGCCTGGCCTGGATCTTGAAATCCCTGGGCCCGGGCAGGGTGGCGTCCGAATATTGTTTCGACGAAACCTTCAGGCTTTCATAGCCGTCGGCCTTGAACTTGATCGACCAGAGCTTTGCATCCATACCATCGTCCCAGCCATCGGCAGTGGCCGCATAATCCGTGGCGCCATCGGTGAAGGTAATGACCCGCTGCACCGTGTTGGGATGTGCAGTGGTGTCCTCCGCCGAGATATAATAGCCCGAATTCCCATCCAGTCCGAGGTTCGGGTAAATATCGGTGGCGGTATCCCCTGCCGGGAAGGTGTAACCCGTGATGATGTCCTGCGACATCAGCAATGCCGGCGATCCCAGCAATGCAATCATCAATGTAAATCGTAATGTTCTTTTCATAGTGTTTGTATTTTGGTTGATAATCAGGTTTTTCATTGTTCATGTCCCGGCATCATGCAATCCGGATCATTCCATGTGTAAGTTACATCTGTACCTTCACCTCGAGTTCGATCTTCCCGTCGGCTGCATGCTCCGCGCCGACAACCCTGATGAGCCCGCGCTTCCCGGCCTGTGTCTGGAAGGGGATCACGCGCCCGCCGGTTGCCCACTTGAACTTCTTCTTGCCCCACAGTTCGTCATAGGAGACGATCAGCAGGCTGTCGTTATGTGCGTTCTCAAATGCTTCAGCCGATACGGGGTCATCATCCACGCTGATGTCCCACAGGGTGTACCTCCTGGTCTGCCAGTTGATGATGGAAGGATAGAAAGTTTTGGCCTCAGTGCTGAAGTTATCCATTTCGCCAGGGGATGACAAGACCGGAGAAGGCAGGTTCTCGTCCATGATATAATAAACCAGCATCTCCATATTTTCCTGGAATATGGTGGCGGAATCCTCAAAATACACTTCCCCTGTGAAAGGATCAAGGAAATGCCCGTATTCCGTGTTTTCCTGGTATCCCATCACGATGGAGGGATGATGGATGATGCCTCCCCAGTCCGACTGTGGGTCTTTGTATATGGTGAGGGATGCCTGCGCCGACAGGCGGTTGCGGTCCATGATGCTGAACACCCAGAGCGCTGTATCTTCGATGTTCTGGTAAAAGGTCTTGTTGATGTCGAGGTATTCGTTGTTCATGCCGGTATCCATCACGGGGATGATCACGCCGCCGGGAAGGTGCTTGCTGATGGTGAGGTTGGTCAGGTTACCGCCGTTGCCCCTGGCCTGGATCCCGAACAACAGGCTGCGGCCTACCTTGACCACCGCGCCATCCTGTGTATATGCTTCACCGATCTTCAGGCTGACGGAAGGGGGAAGGTGCTCTTCATCCTTTTTACATGAATTCATCACGACAATCCCTGACAATATGAGAAATGCCAATGCCATGTTCAATCTCTTTTTCATACCTGTCAACTGTTAATTAATTAACATACGATATGCAAAAGTATGCATTTCGGTATTTAAACCACAAATAAAAGGGTAAAAATCATCATTACAGGGACAAGTACAGGAGGATCAGTAAAATGGCGGAAAAGGCCGTTATCCCGGCGAGGGCCATCCAGATCT
>JAXGTH010000203.1:0-4158 GCA_040775045.1 Bacteroidales bacterium | reverse complement strand
CCATTGGATGCGAATCGGTGATCGAGGCTTCATGCCCGGGTTACCTTACCTCAAGGATCACCCTGATGGTGCTCGACAATTATGGCATCATTGAAACCGGCCTTCATGAAGCCATTAAGGTATACCCCAATCCCTGCCGGGATAAATTCTTTCTCAGCAATTCATCACATGAGAAGATCGGCAGGCTGGTCATTTACAGCCTGACCGGAAATATTGTTTACGACAGGGAAATGGATGATCTCAGCAACAGAGAGATCGATTTCAGCGAACATTCACCGGGCATCTATTTCCTCCGCATCTTTGTCGGCGATCAGGTGATCACAACAAAACTGATCAGGGAATAGTGAGTCATGGAATAGGGAAAATGGAATAGGGGAAAAGGAATAGGGGATGAACATTAATTTTTAGCCTTTTACCTTTTCCATATTCCATATTCCATATTCCATTTTCCTTACTTCAGCGTTTGCCCGTTCATCCAGGGGGCCCCGGCTTCTACCAGTTTTTGTTCAAATGTCGGGATGGTTTCTGATACGATCACCAGCAAGCCCTCCTTAAGCCCTTCAAATTGCTGCCTTGCCAGTTCCAGGCTTATCACCTGCGTGCCGGTAGGTCCGTAGTTCAGGTCGCGGGCACCGTCATAGGCATTGCCCAGCCTGTCGCTGACCGTAGGATAATCATACTCGCTAAGCTCCTGCTTGGCAGGGTCTCCCCAGACCTGCTCCCTGAATTCAGCAAGCTGTTTTTTGATGGCATACAGGTCTTCATAGAGCCCGCCCGGCGGTTCTGCCATCCTTTCCAGGGCAGTTTCCATGCCTTTTACTCTCTTTTCCGCATCCTCAAAGGTGATCGCCGCAGCTGAGACGGTTTCGTTCAGCACATTGACGTCTTTCCTGAATGCCAGTTTTTCAGCGGGTTCCATACCCTTCAGCGCTCCTTCGTATAACATATTCACCTCAAATTCGACCGGGCCGGCCAAACTCGTGATCAAGCCGTTAACCTCTTTGGAAATTTCGGCAGAATATTTCCCCGGTATAACCCAGGTTCCAGAGGGTGACCAGTTACTGCGGCTTTCGCGATGTATATCGATCGCACCCCAGTAAGGGTAACGGAGGTCCCAGGCCACCCGGTGAAAACCCTTGCCTGTAGGTCCGGTGATCTTTCTAACGACATTGCCCTGTTCATCCCGGATGGTGATCCACAGTTTCGGCGTTTCTTCCAGTCTTTCATCTTTTAACACTTCCCACTCAGGGAATGTGAGCGGTTTGTCATCCTTTTTTAGTTTAGACTCCTCTTTTTCCCTTTCCGACTCTTTTGTCTTGTACCCTTCAGCAAGGTGATATGTTATCACGGCCCCGAAAGGCGGGTTATCGGCTTTGAATACATCCGAGCCCGAATCGCCCGAACCGTATTTGGGAGCATAGAGCAATGCATCGCGTACCGGGTAAACGCATGCTTCTTCCTTCAGCTTTTCTTCAGAGATATCGCGCAGCGCACTGTAATCATCAAAAATATAGAAACCCCTTCCGAAAGATGCTCCCACCAAATCATTCCATTCTTTCTGTATTGCCAGGTCGCGGAAGGAAATAGTAGGCACCCCCCCGCTAAGCTTGATCCATTTTTTTCCACTGTCGATGGTAAAAAAGATACCGTATTCGGTAGCTGTAAACATCAAGTCCGGTTTGATGTGGTCCTGCACCACACGCCAGACCAAATGGTTTTCAGGCAGGTCACCGGCAATGGATTTCCAGCTTTTCCCCCTGTCTGTACTTTTGAGCAAATACGGCTTGTAATCGCCGAACTTATGGTTGTCGAGGGCCACATAAACCGTGTTCACATCAAAGAGGTCGGCTTTAATGTCGTTCACAAATGCCGTTTCCGGCACGCCGGGCATGTTGCCCACTTCATATTTTCTCCAGTTCAGCCCGCCATCCTCAGTCACCTGTATCAGGCCGTCGTCGGTGCCGGCATATATCAGGCCTTCAAGCAATGGCGATTCCGACAGGGAAGTGATGGTATTATACTGCGACATGGCGTCTACATCCCAGGTAGCATCCCAGCTCCAGGTCTGATCCATGATGGGCAGGGTAAGCCTGTCCTGGTTACGGGTAAGATCGCCGGATACCGGTTTCCAGTTATCGCCCCGGTCATCGGACCGCCATACACGCTGGCTGGCAAAATACAGCCTGGTGGGCTGATGGGGACTTACAAGGATCGGGGAATCCCAGTTGAACCGTTCCTGCTTCTCCCCTTCCAGCGGTTGCGGCCTGATGCTCACCGACTCTCCTGTGATGAGATCGACCCTGCCAAGGTAGCCCTGCTGCGATTCGCAATAAACGATGTCGGGATTGCCAGGTTCGGTGGCAGGCTGGTGGCCGTCGCCGCCATAAACCACCTTCCAGTCTTCGCTGGTTATCCCCTCCCATTTGTCGGTACGGGATAGTCCGCCCTGGGAGCCATTGTCCTGCGTACCGCCGAAAATATAGTAGAACGGTTTCGCATCGTTCACGGCTACCTTGTAGAATTGTGTCACCGGAAGATTGGCAATGTGCCGCCATGTCTTTGCATCGTCAAAAGTCTCATAAAGTCCCCCGTCGGTGCCCATAAGCATATAGTCGGGATCATCATCCCTGAACACCAGGGCATGATTGTCGGAATGTTTTTCGCGTTCGTTCATCCGTTCAAAGGTCTTGCCCCCGTCTTCCGACACCTGCACCCACACATCCATGAGGTATATCTTCTCGAATACATGCGGACTGGCAACAAGTTCCTGGTAATAATGCGGGCCGGTGGCGCCGGAAACGGTCGACGACCGTTTTTCCCATGAAGCTCCCCGATCGGAGGAACGATAGATGCCGCCTGTCCTCCTGTCGAGCTCGATGGCCGCATAGACAATGTCCGGATCCTGGGGAGAGATGGCCAGCCCGATCTTGCCCAGGTTTCCCGAAGGCAGGCCTTTTTTCAGTTGCATCCAGGTCTTTCCACCGTCGGTTGATTTATATATCCCCGAACCCGGGCCTCCGCCCATATAAGCTGCCACATTGCGATGCCGCTGCCAGGTGGCAGCATAGAGCACATCAGGATCACGCGGATCCATAACGATATCGGTAGCGCCCACCCATTCTTCATCTCCCAGGGTTCTTTCCCAGGTCTTGCCGCCATCGGCTGACCTGTAAATGCCCCTGTCACCCCCCTTGTTCCAGAGCGGCCCCTGTGCAGCCACCCATATGATGTCGGAATTTGAGGGATGGACGATGATCTTCGAGATATGTTCGCTCTCAGTCAATCCCATGTTTTTCCAGCTTCCCCCGGCGTCATCGCTCCGGTACACACCATCACCGATGCCAACATGCCTTCCCCCCACATTTTCACCGGTACCAGTCCAGAGGGTATGCGGATTATTGGGATCGATGGTCACACACCCGGTTGAATACACTTTCTGACTGTCAAATACTGGCTCCCAGGTAGTCCCTGCATTCACGGTTTTCCATACCCCTCCCGATCCCACGGCAACATACCAGATGCTATGATCCCCGGGGTGGATGGCGATATCGGCAATGCGACCCGATTTGAAGGCAGGCCCTATGCCCCGCAGTTCCAGCCCTGAAAATGTGGATGCATCCAGGGGGGATTTGTCGTCATCCTGCTGTGCGAAGGAATCATGATGTGACCCGAGCATACCCAGGCTCACGAAAAAAAGAAGTATTGTCCTCTTCATGCTAATGGTTGTTTGGTTTACCCAAAGCTAACAAATGATTTTATATTTCGGGAAATAATGTATCTCATGCACCAGTCTCATTTTTTCCTGTTCCTTGCATTAAGCCGCTCCAGATATTATATTTGCTATATAGTTAAAACATAGTATATGAAAAACATCAGCCGGCGAAATTTTCTTAGAACTTCTTTTGCGATAGGTGGCACCGCTGTTGGCGCTGCCATGCTACCCAAACTGATCAGGGCTGGAATCATTGATGAAACACCTGATATCGTCAGCATCCCTTCAGACGACCCCATGTCGGGTCTGCCACAGGCCCTTGAACCCTTCGGCGGGATAGGATCATTCATCAGACAGGGCCAAAGCGTAGGCTTCCTGGTGAACAGTCCATGGGTGCATCCCGGCTATTACACCCATCCCGACATAGTGCTCAGTATGATGAAACT
>JAXGTH010000202.1:0-4188 GCA_040775045.1 Bacteroidales bacterium | reverse complement strand
CTATGACATCACCCAATCACCCAATCTGCTATCGTTCAATCACATGGTCTCGTTTCTCATGTCCCGGTCCTACTACCTGTATCGTTTCTAAATAAGAAATAAATGCATATCTTTGCGAAACAGAAAACAAATAACCTAATCCATAATTAACAGACAATGTCAGCATTAGTTGGAAAAAAAGCGCCCCTGTTCGAAGCAACGGCTGTTGTTAACGGAGGTGATTTTGTCGAGAAGTTCTCTCTCGACCAATACATTGGAAAGAAACATGTGGTGTTCTTCTTTTACCCGCTCGATTTTACTTTTGTATGCCCTACCGAGATCCTTGCATTCCAGGAAAAGCTCGAAGAATTTGAAAAGAGGAACGTAGCCGTGGTCGGCTGTTCGGTCGATTCCCATTATTCGCACTGGGCATGGCTCAACACCGAAGTGAAGGACGGAGGCATCAAGGGTGTGAAATTCCCACTGGTATCAGACCTCTCAAAGACGATTGCCGAGAATTTCGATGTACTTGCCGGCGAGTTTGATTACAACGAGGACGGAGAGATGGAGTTTGAAGGGGAGCCGGTGGCCTACCGCGGGCTTTTCCTGATCGACAAGCAGGGTGTGGTGCGTCACCAGCTGGTGAACGACCTTCCCCTTGGCCGTAGCATCGATGAGGCCATCCGCATGGTCGACGCCCTGCAGTGTTTCGAGGAACACGGTGAGGTTTGCCCTGCAAACTGGCAACCCGGTGAAGAGGCCATGGCGGCCACCCCCGAAGGGGTTGCCGGTTACCTTGGCAAGAAGTATAGCTAAAGGGTACAAGGTACCAGGTACAAGGTACCAGGTACAAGGGAGTTATGAGTTTTTAGTGTTTAGTGTTGAATTGAGGTCATTGATAGTTATTTGTTTAATTAATCTCACAGTCTCATAGTCATAGGATAGGTGCGGGGTACGCGGTACGGGGTATGCGGAGATCCCACCTCTCACAGTCTCATAGTCCCACAGTCATAGGATAGGCGCGGGGTACGCGGTACGGGGTATGCGGAAATTTCACGTCTCACAGTCTCATAGTCATTGGATAGGTGCGGGGTACGCGGTATGCGGAGATCCCACGTCTCACAGTCTCATATCTCATTACTCTTTTCCCCCTTTTCCCTTTTCCCTTTTCCATTTTCCTTTTTCCATTTTCCCTATTCTACCCCAATCTCATCCACAAACAACCACGCCTTCTCCCCTGCTCCGGGATGCCATTCGGGGCAAATGGCCCTGTTTTTGGCAAAGACCTTCACATAGCGAACTTCCCTTTCCTTCATCATCACGGAGAATTCATGGACAATACCCCCATCTTCGCGGGCATCCACCATGCTGTTTTCCCGTCCGATCACATCCCAGTCATCCCCGTCGGTTGAAACACTGAACTCGACATATTCGGGCATGAAGATCCAGCTGTTCTGGTCCTGCAGGAAGCCGGCGGTGATCTTTTCCAGTTTAACGAAATCTGCCAGGTCTATGACCACTTCGACATCCACACCGTGGAATCCCTGCCATGAACCTGTCCGGAAGTTGCTGCTCCCCCTGATGAGGTCGATCAGCGCTTTATCACCGCCTGCCGTATACTGGGAATTATAGGCCGTATGGTAGGTCACGGCCCTCCCTTCCGGCATCAGGCTGAAGGTCCCCTCAACAACCTTGCTGGGGATCCGGTTTTCGGCAGCAGCAAAAGCTTTTACATGGGTATTACCTGTCAGCACAATCCCTCTTTCATACACCGGGGCTTCATCGCCGGGTACCGTCCCGTCGAGGGTATACCTGATCACGGCACCGGTGTCGAGGCAACCCATGGACAGCAGCATTTCACCCGTAAAAGTCCTGGAATCCGCAATGAAATATGGAGCCGGTGTGATCAGCTGCTCCGTGATGGCGGTCTTGGGCAACTCTCCGGGCCCGCTGCCCCATTCCATATCGGGTTCATGGCCCATCTCGAACACGAAATGCCCCCCGTTCATGATGTCGTCATGCCTGATGAATGATTGATGGTAAGGTTCCCCGTTGAGCGTTGCCGACTGGATATATTTGTTTTCTGATGAGTTGTTCTTTGCTTCGATGATGCATTGCCTGCCGTTCTCAAGATTGATGGTCACCCTGTCGAAGGCGGGGCTGCCGACGGCATAATAATCCGTACCCGGCGTTACGGGATAGAAACCCATTGCACTCAGCACATACCAGGCCGACATCTGGCCGCAATCTTCATTACCGCAAAGCCCGTCGGGCTGGTCGGAATACTGTTCTGCCATGATCCTGCGCACAAGATCCTGGGTTTTCCATGGCTGCCCGGCAAAGTTGTAGAGATACGCCATATGATGGCTGGGTTCGTTTCCGTGGGCGTATTGCCCTATGAGCCCGGTGATGTCGCTCTGCTGCCTTCCCGACAGGCCGGTCGTGGCATTGAACATCTCATCCAGTTTATCTGCAAAGCGGTCGGGCCCGCCAAGCAGTTCCATCATCCCCGAAACATCCTGGGGAACGAAGAAGGTATACTGCCAGGTGTTGGCTTCGGTGAGCATGAAGTTCACCTCCGTAGGATCAAAAGGTGTGGTCCACATGCCATTCATGCGGCCGCGGATAAAGCCTGTGGAGGGGTCGAAAAGGTTCTTGTAATACTGCGCTCGTTGAAGGTATTCAGCATGATCATCTTCATATCCCAGTCCTTTTGCCATAACGGCAATGCACCAGTCGTCGTAGGCATATTCCAGGGTCTTCGACACCGATTCGCCTTCCATCCCGGCAGGGATATAGCCATACTTGCGGTAGTATTCCAGTCCGTGGTGGTCCTGCATACTGCTTTTCTTCATGGCTGTAAAGGCCTTTTGCTCATCAAAGTCGCGGAGCCCCTTCACCCAGGCATCGGCAATGACCGGAACGGCATGATATCCGATCATGCACCAGGTTTCGTTGGCAGCCAGTTCCCATACCGGCAGCAGTCCTCCTTTGTCGTAAATATCAAGCATGGTGTTGATCAGTTGTCCCGTGCGTTGCTGCTGAACAATGGTGAACAGCGGGTGCAGTGCCCTGAAGGTGTCCCAGAGCGAAAAAACGGTATACCTCTCCCCGTCCGTACGGTGGACCTGCAGGTCGTGGCCCCTGTACCTCCCATCCGCGTCTGAATAAAGATATGGCGCCAGGAACGAATGGTAGAGTGCCGTGTAGAAAGTTATCTTGCCGGCCTCGGTGCCACCCTCCACGATGATCCTGCCCAGTTCATCATCCCAGGCATTAAAAGCCTGCTGCCTGACCCTTTCGAAATCCCAGTCCGTGCATTCCGAAAGCAGGTTGGTCTGGGCACCCCGGTGATCGACCGCCGAAATGCCGACCTTCACCATGAGCTCACCTTCCCCTTCACCGAAAGAAAAGATGCATTTCAGATCGTGCATCGAATCGAATTGTTTCCCCTCAAGTACATTTCCGTCTTCAAAGACCCTGTATGAGCTAAAAGGCTCGGAGAAGACGGCATAGAAATAGACGTACTGGTCATTGGCCCATCCGTCGGTCCGCTTCATACCGTTGATCGTGCTGTCGTTGATAATGTTGAGTTCCAGTCCCAGTATCCTGTCGGATGTGGCGCCCTCATAAAGGTCGAGGATCACCGACCGTTCTGCTTTGCTGTTGTAGGAATAGCGGTGCATTCCAAATCTTTTCCCCACGGTCAGTTCCGCTTCCACTTCGATGCTGTCGAGATGTACCCTGTAATACCCGGCTTCTGCATCCTCATCATCGTGGGAGAATTTTGCAAAGGGTAAGCTCGCGTCACGGTATTTTGCGGCAATCACGCCTGTGTCGCCCGACCAGGGCAGGAACCTGATGTCGCCGTAATCCCCTACCCCGGTACCGCTGAGGTGGGTATGGCTGAAGCCGTAGATCCGGTCATCGCTGTAATGGTAACCGGAACAAGCATCCCAGTTGTCCTTGCGTGTATCGGGGCTGAGCTGGACCATCCCGAAAGGCACCATAGCTCCCGGGTAGGTGTGACCATGGCCGGCGGTGCCGATAAAAGGGTTGACATAGCCCGCCGGTGACTTGTCTTCCGCTTTGCCGCAGCCGGAAAGGATGACCGGAAGGGCAGCAAAGCACAGGATCACCGCCAGCCGCAGGCCGGGGAAATTTTTAATTTTTAATGTTGAATGCTTAATTATTGTTGATGCCATGGTT
>JAXGTH010000201.1:0-4221 GCA_040775045.1 Bacteroidales bacterium | reverse complement strand
ATTCAGATGCTTTGTGAATGGAAGGGATGTGAGATACAAGAGATGAGTGTTCAGATTGATCACATACATCTTGTGGTTTCGATTCCACCGAAAGTATCGGTTTCTTCCTTGATGGGGACACTGAAGGGGAAGTTGGCGATCAAGTTGTTCAAGAGTTATCCCAAGATGAAGCAGAAGCTTTACTGGGGGAATCATTTTTGGGCTCGTGGATATTTTGTAAGTACCATAGGGATAGATGAGGATTTGATAAAGCGATATGTAGCATATCAAGAGAAGGAAGAAAAACAGATGGAAGAGCAACAGCATAAGTTTGACTTTTAAGCCCCTTTTAGGGGCAATTCAAAGCCACCTTCTCAGAAGGTGGATTTTTACTGTTAAGTTTTGAGTGTTAAATTTTGGATTTTACTTCTGTACTCATAACCCGCCACCCATTACCTGATCAACATTCCATATTGTATATTGAATACTGTATATTGTATATTTAATATTTGACCACAAACAGCTGCCCGGTCTCATATTTCACCACTTTCACCTTAACCCCTTTCTCTATATATCCCGTCAGGGCTGTTGCATCGTAGATATCCCCTTCCACCATCACCTTGCCTGCCGGTCTGAGCACGGAATGGGCAATGCCTTCCTTGCCGATCATGCCCGCGTACTTGACATTGGAAACGGTATATCCTTCTTCCCGGTGCTGTTCGGTGTCGAGGGCAAGGTGCCCGAAGATCTTTGTGGTGAAAAGTTTTTTGCTGATCCAGAACGAACCCAGCAGGGCCAGGAATATGGCGATGATCACGATGAAGAAGGCTTCTGCGATGGCCTCCAGGCCCACACCGCTGAAATTGAGCCCTACATTGCCGATGAGGCTGAGCATGAGCCCGGCCACCACCAGGATGATGCCCGAGATGCCGGCCACCCCGAAGCCGGGTATGGCAAATATTTCCACCAGGATGAGGATCACACCCACCATGAAGATCACGATCTCCCAGTGGTCGGCCAGCCCCTGTATATACAGCGGCGCGAAATACAACAGGGCTGCAATGACAGAAGCCACCAACGGGAATCCCACACCGGGGCTCTGCAGTTCAAAGTATATTCCCCCGATGATGATCATGATGAGGATGCCGCTGACTACGGGATTGATCAGCCATCCGATGATCTTGTCGGTGCCGGTCTGCTTATGCTCGATGATCTCGTATTTCCGTATACCTGCATCTTCCACCAGTTCAATGATGTTTTCCACGCTACCCTCGCAAAAGCCAAACCTGATGGCTTCGCTTGTAGTGAGGGTGAGCACCTTGCCGGTATCGACGATCCCGGCGATATAGATGTCGGGATCGACCATGGCCTGGGCAATGTCAGGGTCGCGGCCGTTGGCTTCGGCCGTGGCACGCATCCAGGAGCGCATGTACGACTGGTACTTGTCGGGGACGGGTTGCCCGCTCTGGTCCACAACGGTGGCTGCCCCCATGCTGGCCACCGGCGACATGTAGATGCTGTCGCAGGCGATGGCGATCAGTGCACCGGCAGATGCAGCATTGTTGTCGATGAACACATATACGGGGATGTCGCTGTTAAGGATGCGCGTGCGTATGCTGTCGGCGGCATCCACCAGTCCTCCATAGGTGTTCATATGGAGGAGCATGATGTCGGCGCCCGCCTCGGCGGCCTCTTTAAAAGCCCGCTGTGTGGTCCTCACTGCCGGAGGGGCGATCTGCTCCTTGATCTCGAACTTGTAGATCAGGGTGGTATGCCCTGCGCTGTCGTCCTGCCCTGCTGCCAGCCAGGGCAGCAAAAAAGCAAACAGTATGGGGATGATGGTCTTTCGCATATGCTTTTGATTGTAGCGTAAAAATAGGTTAAAATTCTTGAAAAAGCATAAGATGAAATCTGAAATCTGAACTCTGAACCCTGAACTTTGAACTTTGAACGCTGAAATATAGGAATCCGGCATCCGGCATCCGGTATCCGGCATCCGGTATCCGGTATCCGGCATCTGTCATCTCTCATCTCCCCCGACTGTCATTAACGACCTTCAGGAGTGCTGCAAACACCTCCGGGTTTCCGCAAACGATCTCTCCACCATATATATAGTCGTTGCCACCTGTGAAATCGGCACATTTGCCCCCGGCCCGCTGCAGGATGAAGCTCCCGGCTGCCACATCCCAGGGCTTGAGACCGTATTCCCAGAAGCCGTCGAATCGCCCGCGGGCCACCCAGGCCAGGTCAATGGCAGCGGAACCGAAACGGCGGATGCCGCTGGTGTTTCTCATAAGATATGCCATCACCTCGAGGTATTCCTGTTGCCTGTCGAAATACCTGAAAGGGAAGCCTGTGGCGATCAGAGAACCAGTGAGCGAGGTGCTGCCGGAAACCCTGATCTCGCTTCCGTTCATGAAGGCCGGACTGCTGTCCCATGCATAATAGCATTCCCCGGCAGGGATGTCGAGGATGGTCCCCAGGATCACCCTGCCATTATGCACCAGGGCCACGCTGATGGAAAAAGCGGGCAAACCATGTATGAAGTTGGTGGTCCCGTCCAGGGGATCGACCACCCAGGTGTATGCCTTCCCTTCATCCTTCACCGTCTGCTCTTCCACCAGGAATCCCGATCCGGGGAGCAGTTTGCCAAGACCTTCCACCAGCATCTCCTCCGAACGCTTGTCAACCCGGGTCACGTAATCGTGCAGGCCCTTGATATCGATATCCCCGGCTGAAAGCCCTTGCTGTTCGCCTGCAATGTATTTCCCTGCCCGCAGGCACAATTCGTTCACTTCAAGATTGAGTGCTTTAAGGTCCATGAGCATGTGTTATGGAATGTAGTTAAAATCACCGTTTTCGTCAAGGCTCCCGAGACGGAGTTCCACCACCCGGTTGACAAGTTCCGGATCATATGGTGTCCTGACCCTGACATAGTTCTCCGTAAAGCCGTGCATGTATCCCCCGGTATTGTCGGATTCGAAGAGCACCCGGTCCATCCTGCCCTGGTTTGCTTCGTAAAAAAGTATTTTCTTTCTTTCCGACAGCTCGTGCAGCCTCCTGCTGCGGTCGCACTTGTCGTTGGCGCAAACCTTTCCATCGAGCGTGACAGCCTTCGTCCCGGGCCTTTCGGAGTATGTGAAGACATGCATATATGATAACGGCAGGGCATCGACAAAATGCCAGGTATCCGTGAACTCCGCTTCCGTTTCACCCGGGAAGCCGACGATCACGTCGGCTGCGATGCAGGCGTGGGGCATAAGCCTTTTGATTTCCTTTACCCGGCCTGCAAAGACCTCCCGGCGGTATTTTCGCTTCATGCTGCCGAGCACCCTGTCGGAACCCGATTGCAGGGGGATGTGGAAGTGGGGGAGGAACTTACCGGATGCTGCCACAAAAGCGATCATCTCATCGCTGAGCAGGTCAGGCTCGATGGAGGAGATGCGGATGCGTTCGATGCCATCCAGCTTTTCGAGTTCCTGCATAAGGCCGAAAAAGCTCTCGCCCTGCGCCCTGCCAAAGTCACCGATGTTCACCCCGGTGAGCACGAGTTCTTTCATCCCTGTGTGAGCAACCTCCCGGGCCGAGGCGATGGTATCGGCGATGGAGGCGCTTCGGCTTCGGCCCCGTGCGTAAGGGATGGTGCAGTAAGTGCAGAAATAATCGCAGCCGTCCTGTATCTTCAAAAACGATCGTGTACGGTCGCCCGTCGACCAGGATGGGATGAAAGTGGCAGCATGGCTGATGTCTCCCACATAGGTGTGGCAGGCCCTGCCGGCCGTGTCATCTTTCAGGTAGTCCTTCAGCATGAACTTCTCTTCCGTGCCCAGGAGCAGGTCCACCTCGGGCATCTTCATGAGCTCTCCCTCCTTCATCTGCGGGAAGCAGCCCATCACGGCCACGGTGGAGGAGGGGTTGCGCTTGCGGGCCTGGCGGATGGCAGCACGGCATTTCTTCTCGGCCTGTGTGGTCACCACGCATGAATGGATCACGTACACATCGGCCTGCTCGCGGTAACCGACCACCTCGAAGCCTTCTTCCTTCATCTGGCGGGCTATGGTGGAAGTCTCCGCAAAATTGAGCTTGCAGCCAAAGGTCTGGAATGCGATGCGCTTTTGATGCATGTTGCAAAGATAGGGGATTCATGGTTATTAAGCGGTACGGGGTATGCGGTGCGCGGTTCGGGGGAAAGGAATGATGATATCCTAGTGATTAGTGATGAGTAAAGATTTAGAGTTTAAT
>JAXGTH010000200.1:0-4221 GCA_040775045.1 Bacteroidales bacterium | reverse complement strand
TATCCCGCAGGGTGCGAAGAACGAAGCCCTGCAGGTGATCAGTGCCGTGCTGCTCACCGCCGAAAAAGTGCACATCCATAAGGTGCCGGATATCAGGGATGTGAACAAGCTCATGGATATCCTTGCCGACCTGGGCGTGAAGATCGAAAAGACAGGACCGGAATCCTATTCCTTCCAGGCCGACGATATCAATCTCGATTACCTCAGAAGCCCGGGATTCAAGCAGAAAGGCGCCAGTCTCAGGGGCTCGATCATGATCCTGGGGCCGCTGCTGTCGCGCTTCGGGAAGGCATATATGCCCCACCCGGGTGGCGACAAGATCGGGCGCAGGAGGCTCGACACCCACTTCATCGGGCTGCAAAACCTGGGGGCCGACTTCCGCTACAACGAAAAGGAGAACCTTTACGAGGTGGATGCCCGTAAGCTGACAGGCTGCTATATGCATCTCGACGAGGCTTCCGTGACCGGCACCGCCAATATCGTGATGGCGGCCGCACTGGCCAAAGGCACCACAACCGTATTCAACGCGGCCTGCGAACCCTACCTCTTCCAGCTCTGCTCCATGCTGGTTCGCATGGGTGCCAGGATACAGGGTATAGGCTCCAACCTGATCACCATTGAAGGGGTCGACAGCCTGCATGGCTGCGAGCACACTTTGCTGGCCGATATGATCGAGGTGGGCAGCTTTATCGGCCTCGCCGCCATGACGCAGTCCGAGATCACCATCAAGAACGTGAACTACGAACGCCTGGGCCTGATCCCCGGCGTATTTGAACGGCTTGGCATCAGCCTGGTTCGCCGCGACGACGACATCATCGTACCGGCTCAGAAATCCTATGAGATCGAGACTTTCATGGACGGGTCGATCCTCACCGTTGCCGATGCCCCATGGCCGGGGTTCACCCCCGACCTGATCAGTATCGTGCTGGTGGTGGCCACGCAGGCCAAGGGCAGCGTGCTCATCCACCAGAAGATGTTCGAAAGCAGGCTGTTCTTCGTCGACAAGCTCATCGACATGGGTGCACAGATCATCCTCTGCGACCCGCACAGGGCTACCGTGATCGGCCTGAACAGGCAGTACCCGCTGAAAGGCATCTCCATGACCTCGCCCGACATCCGTGCCGGTGTGGCCCTGCTCATCGCAGCCCTCTCGGCCGAAGGCAAAAGCACCATCCACAACATCGAACAGATCGACAGGGGGTACCAGAACATCGACAAGCGGCTGCAGGCCATCGGGGCACACATCCGCAGGATCGACCAATAGCCGGAGGAAAATGCATAGCGGCCTGCTCTTACATCAACCATTGCCCCGGCCCGTGCTCCCCTGTCTGCCAATTTGTCCTGACAGATAACTATGGCAGGTGATTTGATGGCAGTTGGATGATCATTTTTTGATATAAAAGAAGACGATATATAATGGCAGAAGAAAAGAAAGAAAACATGCATGAGCGGGAGCACAGGGATGTTCCTGCCAATAAGGCGTCAAAGAAGGGTAAAGCCAAAGCACACACGAAAAAAGACAAAGAAGCGGAAAAAATTCAGGAGCTGGGCGAAAAACTTGATGAACTCAACGACAAGTACCTCCGTCTCTTCTCCGAATTCGACAATTACCGCAAGCGTACGCAGAAGGAAAAGCTGGAACTTTTTAAGACGGCTGCAGAGGATGTGATCACCGCCCTGCTGCCGGTGCTCGACGATTTTGAAAGGGCCCTGAAAACCGGCGGCGATGCCGATGTAGACAGGAACCATAGGGAAGGGATCGAGCTTATATACAACAAGCTGAAAAATACCCTGGTGCAGAAAGGGCTCAAGCCTATGGACGTGCTGGGAGAGGAATTCAACACCGATTTTCATGAAGCCATCACCAATATCCCGGCCCCCTCGCCCGAGATGAAGGGTAAGGTCGTTGATGTGGTGGAAAATGGCTACATGCTGAATGATAAGGTGATCCGATTTGCCAGGGTTGTGGTTGGCAATTAGCCAGAATACTGATCTGTGATGTCAAAAAGAGATTATTACGAAGTCCTGGAGGTCGAGCGCAGCGCTTCAGAACAGGAGATCAAGAAGGCTTACCGGAAGATGGCTTTGAAGTACCATCCCGACAAGAATCCCGATGATCCGCATGCAGAAACCATGTTCAAGGAAGCAGCCGAGGCTTACGAGGTGCTGAGCAATCCCGACAAGCGCAACCGCTACGACAGGTATGGTCATGCCGGCGTGAAGAACGGACACGGCGGCTTTGGCGGGGGCATGAGCATGGACGACATTTTCAGCCAGTTCGGCGATATTTTCGGCGGTGCCTTCGGCGGAGCCTTTAGTGGCTTTGGCGGCGGAAGGGCGCACACCCGGAGAAGGGTCAACCGCGGCAGCAACATCAGGGTGAAGGTGTCGCTTACCCTCGAGGAGATCGCCACCGGGGTGGAGAAGAAACTCAAGGTGAACAAGTATATCAGCTGCCGGGCCTGCGAAGGCAGCGGTGCCAAGCACGGCTCATCCATGGGGACCTGCCATACCTGCAACGGCACGGGCCAGGTGATACAGGTCACCAACACCTTCCTGGGGCAGATGCAGACGGCATCCACCTGCCCGGCCTGCCATGGCGAGGGGCGCACCATCACCGAGAAATGCCCCGAATGTGCCGGACAGGGGGTTATCCGCGGGGAGGACATCATAACCATCAAAATCCCGGCAGGGGTGGAAGAGGGCATGCAGCTTTCCGTCACCGGCAAAGGCAATGCCGGTGCCCGCGGCGGCATCCCCGGCGACCTGCTCGTGCTCATCGAAGAGAAACCCCATCCCGAACTGATCCGGGACGGGCGCAACCTGCTGTTCGAAAAATATGTCAGCATTGCCGATGCTGCCCTCGGCGACACGGTAGAGGTTCCCACCATCGACGGCAAGGCGCGCATCAGGATCACACCGGGAACACAGGCAGGGAAGGTGATGCGCCTGAAGGGCAAGGGCCTCCCGGAGGTGAACGGCTACGGCAGGGGCGACCAGCTGGTGACCATCAACGTATGGATACCGAAAGAGCTTACGAAGGATGAGAAAGAGATCCTGGAAAAACTCAGGAAGTCGGAAAACTTCAGGCCCAACCCGGGCAGCAAGGACAAGGGCTTCTTCGACCGGATGAAGGAATATTTTCAGTAATATTGCGTTCAACTAGCCATGGCCCTTTTCAGAACAGAGAACGTAACCAAACGCTATGCCGGTCATACCGCCCTCGACGGGGTGAGCATCACGGTGCCCGAGAAGAGCATCTTCGGCCTGCTGGGACCCAACGGGGCAGGCAAGACCTCACTCATCCGCATCATCAACAGGATCACAGGCCCCGACGAAGGCGAACTGTTCTTCAGGGATGAAGTCCTGCAGCAAAAGCATATTTACAGGATCGGCTACCTCCCGGAAGAACGAGGCCTGTACCGCAAGATGAAGGTAGGGGAGCATGCCATGTACCTGGCCAGGCTCAAAGGGCTCAGCAAGAAAGATGCAAGCCTTAAACTCCGGGCATGGTTCGACAAGTTCGGGCTGATGCCCTGGTGGAACCGCAAGGTGGAAGAACTTTCCAAAGGCATGCAGCAGAAGGTGCAGTTCATCGTCACTGTGCTGCACGACCCTGAGTTGCTGATCTTCGACGAGCCTTTCAGCGGCTTCGACCCCATCAACGTGAACCTGCTCAAGGATGAGATCCTCCGCCTGCGCGACGGGGGGACAACCATCATCTTTTCCACGCATAACATGGCTTCGGTGGAAGAACTCTGCGATCATATCGCCCTCATCGACCGCTCGAAGAAAATCCTCGACGGTAAGGTGAAAGAGATCCGGAAACAATACCGGTCAAACACCTACCGGGTCACATACGAACCATTCAACGGCAGCATAAGGTCTTTGCTCGACCAGCGCTTCATGATCGTTGAGGAAGGTGCCGACGAGGACCTGCAGTATGCCAGCGTGCGAATTCCCGGCGGGATGGGTACGGCTGAACTGCTGTCGAGGCTCGTACCAAAGCTCAACATCCATGGCTTCAACGAGATACTGCCCACCATGAACGACATCTTCATCACGGCAGTGAACGAAAATAAGCAACGATGAAAAAGATACTCCTGGTCATACAAAGGGAATACCTCACGCGGGTGCGGAAGCGCTCCTTTATCGTGATGACGGTACTGGGCCCGCTCCTCATGGCCTCTGCCTTCGTGATCCCCATGTACCTGGCCACCC
>JAXGTH010000199.1:0-4258 GCA_040775045.1 Bacteroidales bacterium | reverse complement strand
GGAAGGAAGGGCGCGGCACTCAATAACTTGATTTCATTGGTGTGCCGCGCCCTTCCTTTTTATGATCTGACCTGTCATTTCGACCCCGAGCACTCGGGGGAGAAACCTCCTTGGCCGGCATCCATTATTTCCCTACTTTTATCATCCCAACACCATCCGCCATGAAACGCTTCCTGGTCATAGCATGCCTGCTCCCGGTCCTGCTCCCCGCCCGCAGCCAGAACTACACTTACCCTTACCTCGATCCCACCGTGCCTGTCGACCTGCGTATCGACGACCTCGTTGGCCGGCTCAGCCTCGAGGAGAAGGCTTCGCTCATGCTATACAACAGCCCCGCCATCGGCCGCCTGGGCATCCCGGCCTACAACTGGTGGAGCGAGGCCCTGCACGGGGTGGCGCGTGCCGGTGATGCTACGGTATTCCCGCAGGCCATCGCCCTGGCAGCCACCTTCGATGAGGTGCTCATCGGCGAGGTGGCCACGGCCATCTCCACAGAGGCCAGGGCCAAGTACCATGCCGCGGTGCGCAAGGGCTACCGTGCACAGAATATGGGCCTGTCGTTCTGGTCGCCCAACGTGAACATCTTTCGCGACCCGCGCTGGGGCCGCGGGCAGGAGACCTATGGCGAAGACCCCTTCCTCACCTCCTTGATGGGCAGCGCCTTCGTCAGGGGGTTGCAGGGCGACGATCCTGCATACCTGAAGACCGCGGCCTGCGCGAAACACTACGTGGTGCACAGCGGGCCGGAGGCCCTGCGGCATTATTTCAACGCGGTGCCCGGCGAGACCGATTTCAGGGAGACCTACCTGCCGGCTTTCCGCGAGCTGGCAAAGGCCGGCGTGGAGGCGGTGATGTGCGCCTACAACCGCACCTACGATGAGCCCTGCTGCGGCAGCCCATACCTGCTGCACGACATCCTGCGTGAGGAGTATGGCTTTGCCGGGCATATCGTGTCCGACTGCTGGGCGCTCGACGACATCTGGGCACGGCACAAGGTGGTGCAGACGCAGGTGCAGGCCGCAGCCATGGCCGCCCGCGCAGGCGTGAACCTCAATTGCGGGTATATCTACAAATACCTGCCGGAGGCTGTCAGGCTGAAGATGATCAGCGAAGACGATGTGGACCGCATCCTGATGCCCCTGCTCCGCACAAGGTTCAGGCTCGGCCTCTTCGATCCCGACAGCCTCAGCCCCTATGCCGGCATCTCCCCCGACACCGTCAACTGTGATGCCCACCGCACCCTCGCCCGCCGGGCCGCCGAAGGCAGCATCGTGCTCCTGAAGAACGACGGCGTGCTGCCACTCCACCGCGACAGCATCAACAACATCTTCGTCACCGGGCCCATGGCCGCCGACCTCAGCGTGCTGGTCGGCAACTACAACGGCTGGAGCGGCGGGATGGTCACCATGCTCGAAGGCATCGTGGAACATGCCGGGCCGGCCATCGCCGTGGACCATACTACAGGGGTGCTGCTCAACAACGACAGCATCTTCTATGGCTTCTGGCATACGGGCTTCGCCGACGTGGTGGTGGCCGTGATGGGCATCAACAGGCTCATCGAAGGTGAAGAGGGCGACGCCATGCTCAACCTTAAGGGTGGCGACCGAACGGCCATAGAGCTGCCCGCCAACCAGCTGGCCTTCCTGAAGGAGCTCAGGCATCGCATCGGCGACAAGAAGCTCGTAGTGGTGGTCACCGGGGGCAGCGCCATCGCCATGCCGGAGGTGGAAAGCCTGGCCGACGCCCTGCTCTTTGCCTGGTACCCCGGCGAACAGGGAGGCAACGCCCTGGCCCGGATCCTCTTCGGCGAGGTGAATCCCTCGGGACGCCTGCCGGTGACCTTCTATAAAAGCACCACCGACCTGCCGCCCTTCGACGACTACAGTATGCAGGGCCGCACATACCGATATTTCGGGGGTGAGGCGGCCTTCTCCTTCGGGTACGGCCTCTCCTACAGCACCTTCGAATATGCCAACGCAAAACTCATAAGCCCGGAACCTGACAACATGAGCATCACCCTGGAAGTAAAAAACAACGGCCCCCTCGACGGGCACGAGGTCGTACAGGTGTATTACAGGCAACAGGCGTCGGGCGTCGGGCGCCAGGCAGAAGATCCGCTGCAGTCGCTCATAGGGATTAAAAAGATCTTCATCCCGGCAGGGGAAACCGTAGAGGTGAAAGTACCCCTCTCCGTCGATTTCATGAAACGCTGGGATGCCGCAAAACAGCAATATGTGCTGCTGCCCGGCAATCACGAGTTTCGCATCGGGGCATCGTCCGGGGATATCAGGATACGGCTGGAAGGGAGATTCTGAAACGCTGGGTGGATATTATCAATTGTTCTACTGTTACAGTGTTTCATGGTTGGGTTTGAGTGAGAGGTTGGGTATGGGTGTGAAATTATTCCTGAAAAAGGTGTGACATTTATTGAATTTCCGTATTAATAAGTATGGAAACAAAGTATTTGTCGGTTGAAGATCTTGATGCATACAGGCATTCATATGAATTGTCAAACTGTATATGGAAGCTTGTCATTGGTTGGGCTTTCTTCCAGCGAGAAACGCTTGGGAAGCAATTTGTACGCGCAGTAGATTCAATATCTGCAAATATAGCAGAGGGTTACGGAAGATATTCCATGAAAGACAAAATCAGGTTTTATCATTATAGCTTAGGTTCTGTGCTCGAATGTAAGGACTGGAATAATAAATGTTATGCCAGATCAATCATTACGCAGGAGCAATATTCTAGAATCAAAGCCAGTCTGGATATCCTTCCAAAAGAAATCAATCAGCTCATTCAATATACAAGGACTAAATTGAAGCATTAACATCCTGAAAGCTCCCAACACTGAAACCATGTAGCCATGAAACCCCCGAGTCCTCGGGGCAGGCATGAAACCATGAAACCATCCTACAAACCGGCCCAGGGGCCGGCGTTCATCACTGCTTGATAAACTTTACAGTGTGCACTTCTCCTTCGCTCACGGCCTTCAGGATGTACAGTCCCTTCTCGAAGCCGCTCACATTGATGGTCTCATTCACATCAACCTTCCTTCCGTCGATCATCAGCTGGCCGGTGGCATTGTAGATGTAAAGGTCAACCTCTTCAACCCCCGGCAGTACGATGCTCAGATGGTCCTGCACCGGGTTGGGATACAGGCTGAGCACCCCTTCTTCCGGTTCTTCGCCGGGAAGTTCGAATGACTTGATCGAATACAGCTCTTCCATGCCTTCCGTGTTCATCAGCTGCGTGGAAGCGGTAATGGTGATGTCGTCGATATATACATCGTCAACATTCCCGCTGGCATCGCACATGAACCTGATCTTCATGTTGGTGGGGAAGTTATAGGACGATTCGAGGATGCTCACGGTGGCCACATAGAAGGTATTGTTCACGAAGTCGATGCCGGCAGTGAATACCGCTACGGTATACCATGCTGACCCGTCGTAGTACTGTACCCAGAAGTCTTCCTTGGTGTTGTCCATGCTGATCGGGATGAAGTAGAATTCAACGTCGATCTGAACGTATCCCGGTGTGTGGACATCCACGCCGTTGGTCATATAGAATGATGAGGCCACGCCTGAATTATCCTGTATGTTGGCGGCATTGCTGCCACTCCAGGCGTAAGTGCCGCCCGTATACAGGGCGCAGTCGCCCCCGCCGTCGGTCCAGATGCCCCAGCCACCTTCGAAGTCGCTGAAGCTGAGCTGTACCATGCTGGATGCGGGCGTCACGGTGATATAGGCCGTCTTGGTCTCCGTGTCGGAGCCGTCGCCGTTGGTGGCCGTGAGGGTCACGCTGTAGCTGCCGGCCGTGTTATAGGTCACCGACGGGTTTTGTGCCGTGCTGGTGCCCGGCGTGCCGCCCTCGAACACCCACGACCAGGAGGTGGGGTTGTTGGTCGAAAGGTCGGTGAACTGCACCGTTCCGCCTTCAGAAACCGAGGTGGTGTTGGCAGAGAAGTTAGCAACCGGCGGATACAGCACATCGATCACGGTGATGTAGTCGATCTTTGTCTCCGTGTCGGAGCCATCGGCATTGGTCACGGTGAGCGTGACATCATAAATGCCCGGGGTATTGTAGTTCACAACCGGGTGCTGTGCGCTGCTGCTTGCTGGTGTCCCGCCTTCGAAGGTCCACGACCAGGCGATCGGGTCGTTGGTCGAAAGGTCGGTAAACTGTACCGCATCCCCTTCGTTGATGGTGGTGGCATCGGCCGAGAATTCGGCCACCGGCAACACGATCACGTTGTTCACCG
>JAXGTH010000198.1:0-4343 GCA_040775045.1 Bacteroidales bacterium | reverse complement strand
CCTGCACAACGTTAATCCCGATGGATATCCTTGCAAGCAGCGGCACATCGATATAGTTCATGGTGAGCTGCGAATAGGCTGCGTCATTGGTGCTGTTGAGCCTTGTCCCTTTCTGGATGAACATCACCTCAGGCTGGAATCCAAATAAACCCTTTCCCGTCTTGAGGAAAACAGCAGCATGCCCGCCCAGGGCAAAATCAGCCGATGTGTTTTCCGGCTCGTCAAGGTTCATGTTGGCCATGGTCAGACCGCCCTTGATACCCGCTGAAATTTGTGCCTGTGCCGACATCAGCCCGATGGCTGCGACCATGATGAAAAACAGTGCTTTTTTCATGTTGTTGGTTTTTGGTTAATACTAAGCAATGTGATTACGAATTTAATACGTTTTTTGCTAATCCAGATGCCAGATGCCAGACACCGGTTGCCCGACGCCTGAAGCCTGACGCCTGACGCCTGATGCCCGAAACCTGATGCCCGCTGTCATCACCCAAGCTATTTTTCACTGCTCATTCCCCTTTACTTCCCTTGCCAAAGAGCCAGGCCGCATTCAGGAAGATCGTCCGGTTGAAATACTTGTGATCTTTGGAAAAGCTATCCTCTCCCGGACTTTCCGGCTGAAGGTTGGCCAGGCCCATGGCAAAACCAAAGTTGAACAGCAATTGTTTATAGCGATATCCGAAGCCAAAATCTATTCCGTAGTCAAAACGCCGCTGGTAAATATCTTCGGTGGAACCTGTCATATCCTCCTCAGCCTCGTTGCCGAAGATGATCTTTTTGTCGCCATCGATCTGCGTCCGCACACCATTAACGTTCTCTTCATAATCCCATCGCTGCTTGCCGCATATGGCCATGGCCAGGTAGGGGCCAGCGAAGAACTGTGCCTGTCCCGGCCCGAGCCTGATGCCTATGGCGAGGTTCAGCGGCAGCTCCAGGTATGCCACCCTCGCCCTGTTGTAACCCGTAAGGATGGCCTCGCCCGACTCATTGCTGCCCAGGTCGAGTGCCGTACCTTTTTTTGTAAAGGACAGGGAAGGCTGAAAGGCAAGAAAGTTGTTGATCTGCAGGTTCATGACCGCCCCGACGGAGCCGCCCAGCCTGAACTTCACATCCGGCTCCATCCCGGCATCCTTGAAATTATAACCGTATTTTGAGATATTCAGGCCAACCCTGGGCCCGAAAGTGACCTGCGCAAGCATGCCTGCCGCCAGGAAAAACACGAAAAAGGAGATCAGTGACAGTTTTTTCATAAAGATGGTTTTTAGACTTTGCAGGAATAAAATTATAAAAATCCTGAAAATAAAAAAGGCCGCACCAGGCGGCCTTCCAAAAATTAAAATCTTTCACTCCATTAATTGTCGGCACCGAAGAGCCAGGCAACATTAAAGAAAATGCTACGGTTCGAGTATTTGAAATCTGCCGGATCAAAATCAGCGCCTTCATAATCCGGCTGCAGGTTGACAAAGCCCATGGCGTAACCAACATTGAACAGGAGCTGGTTCCACTGGTAACCCACACCGATATTGAAGCCAAAATCCATCCCCTTCTGGTATGCAGCAACACCGTCAACATTCTGGTCTTCCTCTTTCACGTTGTTCCTGAATTTGATCTTCTCATCGCCTTTGTAAGTATCCTTGGTACCATCCATCCTTGTTTCAGTATAATCCCAACGCTGCGTACCGGCAATGGCCATGGCAACATAAGGCCCGATAAAGACCTGTGCAGTACCCGGTCCGAGCTCCATCTTACCGGCAAAGTTCGCCGGCACCTCGATGTAAATGACCCGTGCCCTGTTGTAGCCTTCATATTCATGGTTGGGGTGTGCAGGTCTGCCTTCTTTAAGGTTTTCGGCAGTCCCCTTAACACTTAACATCACACTGGGCTGAAAGGAGAGAAAATCAAGCAGCTGCAGGTCCATCACACCACCGATCGACGGGCCAAGCCTGAATTTCAGGTTTTGTTCAGCATCCGAATCATCATAGTTCTGCGCGTATTTCGACAGATTGAACCCTGCCTTGGGTCCGAATGAGATCTGGCTCAGGGCCGTTCCTGCCGCAAGGCAGAATACAAACGAAAAAAGTAAGAGTTTTTTCATAATTCAAATTTTTGGTTTAGAAATCAATTTTGGTTAAGCAAATATAGGGTAAAAAACGGCTTTTAAAAAAATATTTTCGGAAGAAGAAATTCAGGCGTTGGGCATTGGGCGTTGGGCGTTAGATTTACAAGCCTATAGCCCATCGCCTAATGCCTATCGCCCAACGCCTATCGCCTAACGCCTACTGCCCAAAAACCAGTTCCCCGTTCCTGGCCATCACGCGTATGGCCTTGCTCCTGTCGACCTTGCCGGCGAGGATCATCTTCGAGAGTTCATTCACCAGTTTACGCTGTAACACCCTCCGGATGGGCCTGGCGCCGTATTGCGGGTCGAAGCCGAGTTCAGCGATCAGGTCCACGGCCTCCTCCGAGATATCAATGGCGATCTCGCTGGCAGCCAGCATCTTTTCAAGCTGCCTGAACTGCAGCTTCACGATCTCCCTGATCTCGTCGCGGCTCAGCGGCGTGAACATGATCACCTCATCGATCCTGTTGAGGAACTCAGGCCTGATGGTCTTTTTGAGCAGGGCAAACACCTGCTCACGGGTACGCTCGATCAATCCTTCATTGTCGCTCCCATCCATCTTCTCCATATTTTCCTGTATGAGGTGCGAGCCGATGTTGGAGGTCATGATCACGATGGTGTTCCTGAAATCGACCGTCCGGCCCTTGTTGTCGGTGAGCCTGCCATCGTCGAGCACCTGCAGCAGGATGTTGAACACGTCGGGGTGTGCCTTCTCGATCTCGTCGAGCAATACCACCGAATAGGGTTTTCTCCTGACCGCTTCGGTCAGCTGTCCGCTCTCGTCGTAACCCACATATCCCGGGGGTGCCCCGATGAGCCTCGACACCGAATGCCTTTCCTGGTATTCCGACATGTCTATGCGCACCATCGAGTTCTCGTCGTTGAACAGGAATTCGGCCAGGGCCCTGGCCAGTTCCGTCTTCCCCACCCCTGTGGTCCCCAGGAAGATGAACGACCCTATCGGCCTTTTCGCATCCTGAAGTCCGGCCCTGCTCCGCCTGATGGCATCGGAAATGGCCATGATGGCCTCGTCCTGACCGATCACGCGCCTGTGCAATTCCTCTTCCAGGTGGAGAAGCTTCTCCCGCTCGCTCTGCAGCATCCTGCTCACGGGTATCCCGGTCCAGCGGGAAACGATCTCTGCGATCTCCTCGGCTCCCACCTCCTCGTTGATCATGGGGTTGTCGCCCTGCATTTCCTCAAGCTTCAGCTTGAGGGCCTCGAGGTCGCCCTGGGCCTCCCCTATCTTGCCGTACCTCAGCTCGGCCACCTTTCCGAAGTCGCCTTCGCGTTCGGCCTGCTCGGCAGCAAACTTATAATCCTCGATATCCTGTTTGCGTTGCTGAATCTTTTCCACGATCTCCTTCTCAGCCTGCCATTTGGCCTTGAGGGCATTCCGCTGGTCGTTGAGGTTGGCCAGCTCCTCGTTCAGGGTTTTGAGTTTTTTTTCATCCTTTTCGCGCTTGATGGCCTCACGCTCAATTTCGAGTTGCCTGATACGCTGTTCGGCGATCTCGAGCGGCTCGGGGGCCGAGTTGATCTGCAGCCTCAGTTTGGATGCTGCCTCGTCGATGAGGTCGATGGCCTTGTCGGGCAGGAACCTGTCGGTGATATACCGTTGCGACAGCTCGACGGCCGAGATGATGGCCTCATCCTTGATGCGCACGTGGTGATGGGTTTCATAACGCTCTTTCAGCCCCCGCAGGATGGATATGGCATCCATGGTGTCGGGCTCGTTCACCATCACGATCTGGAAACGGCGCTCCAGGGCCTTGTCCTTCTCGAAGTATTTCTGGTATTCTTTCAGCGTGGTTGCCCCGATGGCACGCAGTTCTCCCCGGGCCAGCGCAGGCTTGAGGATGTTGGCCGCATCCATGGCCCCTTCCGAGGCCCCTGCTCCCACCAGGGTATGGATCTCGTCTATAAAAAGTACGATCTCGCCGTCGGAATCGATCACTTCCTTAACCACACTCTTCAGCCTTTCCTCGAACTCACCCTTATATTTGGCACCGGCGATAAGGGCACCCATGTCGAGCGAGAACACCAGCTTATCCTGCAGGTTTTCCGGCACCTCACCTTTGATGATCCTGTGCGCCAGGCCTTCGGCAATGGCCGTTTTCCCGGTACCGGGCTCCCCGATCAGTATCGGGTTGTTCTTCGTCCGGCGCGACAGGATCTGCAATATGCGCCTGATCTCCTCGTCGCGGCCGATCACGGGATCAAGCTT
>JAXGTH010000197.1:0-4387 GCA_040775045.1 Bacteroidales bacterium | reverse complement strand
GCCGCCGATCCGGCCGATGCAGCTTCCATGTATGAACTTGCCAGGATAGAACGTGTTTCCGGTGATAATTCCACTGCACTCGGTTGGGCCGAAAAAGCCGCGAAAACCGAGCCCGAGAATATCTGGTACCTTAAACTCCTTTCGGAACTGTACCAGGAAAACATGCAGTTCGATAAATCGATCGAGGTGATGGAACAGCTTGTGGCCCTTAATCCCAACGATCTTGAATATCTTTATGATCTGGCCCTCACCCACTTGCTGGTAGGAAATTACCAGAAATCCATCAGGGTATACAATGAGATCGAGGAGATCATTGGAGTAACCGAGGAAATTTCCATACAGAAACAGAAGATCTGGCTTAAACTGGAGAAACCGGAAAAAGCCATTGAGGAGATAGAGAAGCTGTGCGAAGCCTGGCCGGGAGAGAGCAGGTATCTGTCGATCCTCGCAGAGCTGTACCTTTCGAACGGGATGGATGAAAAGGCCCTCGACACTTATCTCAGGGTTGCCGAGGCAGACCCGGAGAATGCATATATCCAGATATCCCTCTCCGATTATTACCGCCAGCGGGGCGATCACGAGAAATCATTCGAATACCTGAAATCGGGTTTTGCCAATCCCTATCTCGATATCGACACCAAGGTACAGATCCTTCTTGCCTATTATACCGTAAAGGAATATTACGAAGAGCATAAGGAGGAAGCTGCCGAACTGGCCAGGATCCTCGTCGATACCCATCCCGACAATCCCAGGGCTCACAGCATCCAGGCCGATCTCTTTTACCAGGGCGAAGAATGGGAAAAAGCAAGGGAGGCATTACGAAAGGTCATCAGTCTCGACAGCAGCAAATATCTCGTATGGGAACAACTCCTTTTCACCGAATCGCATCTTGAGGATTTCGAATCCATGCGTATTGAAAGCAGGAAGACCATTGAACTGTTCCCACAGCAACCCCTGCCCTATCTTTTTTCGGCAGTGGCAGGCTATCATTTCAACGATTACCCGCAGATGATCGACGACCTGGAAACCGGGCTCAGGTTTGTGGTGAGGAACGATATGCTGCTTGCCGAGTTTTACAATTACCTTGGCGATGCCTATCATCAGGTAGGCGAAGATGAGAAAGCCTTTGAAGCTTATGATGCTGCACTCAGGATCAGGCCCGACAACTCCATCGTGCTGAACAATTACGCCTATTATCTTTCGCTCCGCGGAGAGGAACTCGAAAAGGCCAGGACCATGGCTGAACAGGCCATCGAACTTGACCCGGACAACCCTTCCAACCAGGATACATACGGCTGGGTGCTCTATAAGCTCGGACAGTATGAAGAAGCGCTCATTTGGATCGGCAAATCCATCGAAAACCATGAAAAGGACAATGCTGAAGTCCTTGAGCATTACGGTGATGTATTATACAAACTTGGCCGGGAGGGAGAAGCAATTGAATACTGGCAAAGAGCCCTGAAAGCCGGGGAAGGGGGATCCGAATTCCTGGAAAAGAAAGCCAATGAAGGGATCTTCAACGAGTAATGCCATGAAAAAGCCTTTTTCTCCAAAAGCCGCCCTGCCTGTCCTGCTTGCCATGATGCTGGTAATGGGGAGCTGCGCAAGCAGGAGGCAGATCATCAAGGAACCGCTGAAGGAAGCCAAAACGGCTTATCTTTTCGAAGAACTGGCCAGGAAAGAACTTCGCTTCGAATGGTTCTCGGCCAAGTTCACCATCGACTACATTTACGACAAAAAACTGACCGAATTCAAGGGACAGATCAGGATACTCAAGGACAGTGTGATATGGCTCACTTTCTCCCCGGCCCTGGGCATAGAGATGGCCAGGTTGATGATCACGAACGATTCGGTGTTTTTCATCAACCGGATCAACAAGCTTTATCTGAAAGGCGACTACCGGTTCATCAATGATTATCTTCAAACCAATATAGATTTCGACGTACTGCAATCCCTCATCATCGGCAACGATTTCCAGTTCTATGAAGAAACCAGTTTCAGGGCCGGTATCGACAAGGAGGAATATAAACTTACCACTACGGAGCGCCGGAAGTTGAAGAAATTCATGAAAAGCAATGAAACTGACGCGAAGGCATATTACCAGGATATCTGGCTTAACCCGGATAATTTCAAGATTACCCGGGTCAACATCAAAGAGATCACGAACGACAAGAAACTCGACGCATATTACAGTGATTTCAAGGATGAGGAAGGCCAGCTCTTTCCTTTCAGGATCATTTTCGAGATCACGGCCGATGAAAATGTGACGGTCAAGGTTAACTATTCCAGGATACGTATCGATGAGCCCCTTTCATTCCCTTTCAGCATTCCGGATAAATATGAGAGGATATACTAAATGAAGATGTCAGGGACACATATGGCAGCGACCAGGGTTTTCCTCCTTGTATTGTTCATGTGTGCATTTTTAGGCTCGGCCGGCCTTTACGGACAGGATAAAAAGGCCAGCCTGCAGGAAGAAAAAAAGCAGATCGAGGCGGAGATCGCATACACAAATAATATCCTTGAACGAACCCGCGAAAACCGGCAGCACAGCATTGACGGCCTGGCCATCCTCAGGCAGAAGATCCGGCAGCGTGAAAGGCTCATCAACAACATCCGTTCGGAGCTGGCCCTGCTCGACAGGGAGATCAGCCGGACAGGCGACAGCATTTTTACGCTGAGTGCCGAACTTAAAAATCTCAAGGAAGAATATGCCAGAATGATCTATTATGCCTACCGCAACCGTAATGCATACGACAGGCTGGTATTCATTTTTTCCTCAAGTGATTTTAACCAGGCATACCGGCGGATCAGGTATTTCCAGCAGTATGCTTCGTACCGCCGCACCCAGGCAGAGCTGATCACAAAGACCCAGTCCATGCTTTCAGCCAAGGAACTGGAACTTGAGCAGCAAAGGACAGAAAAGCAGGAGCTCCTCGCACAGCAGCAGGAAGAACAGAAACAGCTCGAAAATGAACAACAGGATGTCGACCGCACCATCCAGGACCTTGGCCGGCAGGAAAAAGAACTCAAGGCATCGCTGAAAGAAAAAGAGAAAGCCGTAGCCAGGCTGGAAAAGGCCATTGAAGAGATCATCGCCGAAGAGATCAGGCTGGCAGAGGAACGGGCGAGGGCTGAGGCCGGAACAAGCGGTGCGGGAGGGGGATTTGCGCTTACCCCGGAAGAAAAACTGCTGTCAGACAACTTTGCCAGTAACAGGGGCAAGCTGCCGTGGCCAACGGAGCGGGGAGTGGTTTCTGGTACTTTCGGCGAACACCAGCATCCTGTATTGCCACGTGTCAAGGTCAAGAACAATGGCATTGATATCCTCACTGCCGAAGGAGAATATGCCAGGGCGGTCTTTAGCGGTGAGGTGACCCGTGTCATCTCCGTACCCAATTTCAATAATGTGGTGATCGTCCGGCACGGGGAATACCTTACGGTTTATTCAAACCTGGATGAAGTGCTGGTCAGCAAGGGCCAGCAAGTATCCACCAAGGAACCTGTCGGAAGGATCTATACCAACAGGAACGAAAACAAGACCCAGTTGCACTTCGAGATATGGAAAGCCAAGGAACTGATGGACCCTTCCTCATGGCTTACCACACGCTAAACCCTTACCGGGCAGCCCTGACCACACGGATGGCTTCGCGGTATCCTTTCGCAGTAATGCTGATGATATAAATGCCCGGGGGCTGTGACCTGCCGGCAGCATCCCTGCCATCCCATTCCAGGATAAACCGGCCTCTCCCGGCCTGTTCCCGGAAGGAACTGACGACACGGCCCGAGAGGGAAAAGATTTCAATCTCCAGTGAAGACGGCTCTGACAGGTCGAAAGTGATATGAAGCTCTGTATCAAAAGGATTGGGGTAAGCCACTAACCCGCTAACGGGCCTGTCTTTTACATCAGGCACCCCGAACGAAGGGTCCACGATCATTTCGATGGTTAGCTCGTTTTTCATCCCGGCAATGTCGGTCACTTCGAGCTTGCAGTAATATTTGCCTTCCTGCATGCCCGTGGCATCCAGATCCAGCCTGAGGCTGTCCTTACCATCACCTGCCAGGGTATCGTCGACGGCGACATGGGATATCCATCCGGGCATGCTGGCTATATTGGAGCTGTATGGGAGGCTGAACCCGAGCAGGTTTTCCAGCATTACGAAGGCTGTGGCTGATGCACCGGGAGCGATCCCTGCGCTGAAGGTGTCGCTGGGGAACCACAGCCTTGGCCCGACCATTCGTCTTAGCGCACCGTGAGCATTGAGCCTGCCACCGGAAGTACACAGGGTATCGAAGCCATTGAGCGGATCGACCCCGTCGAGCAGGAGTTTTTTCACGAATACCGCCATTTCGCCAGGGCTCTCCTGGTAAGCATGCATGAAGGCCT
>JAXGTH010000196.1:0-4394 GCA_040775045.1 Bacteroidales bacterium | reverse complement strand
TTTAAAATTTTACCGGACAGCAATGATTCGAAATCAGGAGTTCCTTTAATGCTTATTTGCCCTGTTTCAATCATCTTCCGCAGGCATATAATTCATTCTGTATAACGCATCATAGTGTCCTTTATGATCATATACTTCATTTTCCTGCGCATACCTGTTCCAGGCCTCAATGAGTTGCGACTTGATTTCAGGATACAGGTCAGAAAGGTCGGTCGCCTCGGCCGGGTCGTTTTCGAGGTCATAGAGTTCCCAGTTTCCACTTCCCATAGGTTCCGGGAGGCGGAGGATTTTCCATTTTCCCCTGATGTAGGCCTTCATTTCGAAAAGTTCCCACCCGTATCCATCATTTGTGTGCACGCTTACCGAATCTCCCCTTAATACCGGCATGATCGATTTTCCAATGGTTGGGTTGATCCTATTTCCGTTGTATTCTTCCGGGTATCGTGCACCGGCGATCTCAAGGATGGTAGGCATGATATCGGTTACGTGGATAAAGCCGTGATTCCATTGGCCGGCCAGTTCCATATTCCCGGGTGTTTTAATGATCAAGGGAACTTTAATGCCTCCTTCGCTGGCAAAACTCTTAAAGTAGCGATAAGGCGATGATGAAGCCTGTGCCCATCCGGCCCCGGTTTCAATGTATGAATTTTTCAGCCCGCGATTTTCAAGCGAATTATCAAAGGTGCTTAAGTATTCTCCGTCTTCATTACCCGGGTAAACATTGGCCGTGGCACCATTTGCCCCGTTATCCGACATGAAGATGATCAGCGTGTTGTTATACAACCCTTCCTTTTTCAGGTAGTCGAATACGCGCCCGATGCTCATATCCAGGTATTCCAGCATGCCTGCATAAACTTCCATGTCTCTTGAAAATCCGTCTCTTAAATCCTGCGGTAAGCTATCCCAGGCGGGAATTTGCGGGTTCTTGGAAAATTTATTTACGTCTCTGGAAACGATCCCCAAAGCCTTCAGGTTTTCCAATCGTTCTAACCACAGTGAATCCCAGCCCATGTCGAATTTGCCCCTGTACTTATCGATATAATCTTTTGGTACGTGAAGGGGATCATGAACAGCAGTATAGGATAAGTAAGTAAAAAACGGTTTGTTGTCGGCTTTGTTCCTGTCGATGAAACTTATTATGGAATCGGTATAATTTTTTGATGAATAGAAATCCTCCGGCAACTCCACCGGCTTCCCGTTTCGGGTGTAATCCATATGCTGGAGGGGCGACAGGGCCTTCAAGTCATCCCAATGGCTTCCTCCACCGGTCCCGAGAATAAAAGTCTCTTCAAATCCCCTGTCGAACGGATCTTTGCCCGGCCCTTCCCCAAGATGCCATTTGCCAACCATGTAAGTATGATATCCCGATTCGTACAATACTTCAGGGATGGTAACTACCTGCTTGCTTAAATATCCCTGGTAACCGGGAAGGCCGAGTGCGGCCAGTTCGGGGTATTCCATTTCCGACATGATCCCGATTCCTGCGACGTGATTGTCGTTTCCCGTTAAAAGAGATGAGCGTGTGGGGGAACAGGTTGGCTGGACATGGAAATTTGAGAATGATAATCCTTCTTCTGCCAAACGCGAAATTACGGGCGTGTTTATGTTGCCGCCAAAAGGTTCTACATCACTATAACCCAGATCGTCAGCAACAATGAGCAGAATATTGGTCCTGTTTTCCATACCATCTTCAGCCCTGTCGGGCTGATGGCAGCCGGATAAGAATGAGACCAGCAGGATAACTGGAACGACATGAGCTTTTATCTTCATAATGCTACAATTGAAAGGGCAAATTTATTAAATTAAATTATCTGAGAGTGTGCATGTTGAATATCTTCAATTGCAGAATGTATTGCAGCATGCAAATGGCCGGCGGCAGGGTCAGGGCTCTTTCAGTGGCGTTTTTGCAAACGCTGAAACCCGGTTCAGTGCTTTGCGCTGATATTTTCCCCGCCGCCGGTCTGATACGGTGCATCCGCTCCGTGCTTTTATTTGCTTTCGGGCGAATAGGGCACATGCGAGTCATGAAGGATGATCTTCAGTTTGCCTTCTTTGTCTTTCGTGTAGGCAAAAGAATACTCTACCTTCACATCATCGCCGCCTTCGGCCGGCGTGAAATAATAATTGCCCATCGCCACAGCCATGTTACCGATGATCTTTGTCCCGACGTTTTCCCATCTCACATTATTCCATGGCTTGATGGCAAATCCCTTGTCCTCGGGATAATTGTCGTTCCCGGCTACGAAATAGGACAGGGCCCCTTCAAAATCGGTACGGAATTGCTTCTGGTACGCCAGGGTTGGCTTGAACAAAACAACACCTTCCTGGTAATTGTAGAAGTTGTTGATGTGTTCGGTGGCAGCGGCGGTGTAATCGCCGTTTTCCGAAAAAACTTTTCCGATCTTCACGATGCCTTCACCCCATGCCTGCTGTGCTTCTGACACTTCTTGTGCTGTTATCATGGTCTTTTTGTCTGTAATGGTTTCAGTTACGTTTTCATTCTGACTAACCTGCCGGCAGGAAGTAAATCCCAACATCAAGACTGTCGCAAAAAATAAGCCGATGATCTTCAAACGAGTTTTCATTTTTCCTTTTTTTTGTTTTCCCTACTCTTTCATGGATTTTCGGGATGCTCCGCTTTCTCCTTACAGATAATTGATTTTCTCAGGAATAGTGCCGGATGCCTGACACTTCCACTGACGAAAATGCATTTTATCAGTAAACCCCCTTACCCTGAAAAATGTTCATCGGGAATGCGGTTTTTGCGATGGTCCTGATGCACGCCTTTTATCCGGGGTCAGGCATGAAGATCGAAGCGATCAGCATTCATCACCTTCACCCAGGCATTCACGAAATCCCTGACAAATTTTTCCTTGTTGTCGTCCTGTGCATAAAACTCTGCATAAGCGCGCAATACGGAATTGGAACCGAAAACCAGATCGACACGGGTTGCGGTCCATTTTGTCTTGCCGGTCTTCCGTTCATTGATATGATAAAGGTTATTTCCGGCGGGTTCCCAGCTGTAATTCATGTCCGTGAGGTTGACAAAGAAATCATTGCTCAAAACCCCCGGCCGGTCCGTAAACACCCCGTGTTTGGTCCCTCCGTGATTGGTTCCCAGTACACGCATGCCACCTGTCAGGACCGTCATCTCGGGTGCGGTCAATCCCATCAGCTGGGCCCTGTCGAGCATGAGTTCCTCGGGTTTTACGGCATAATCCTTTTTCAGCCAGTTCCTGAAGCCGTCATGTAAGGGTTCCAGCACATCGAACGATTCCGCATCGGTCATTTCGTCCGTGGCATCCCCGCGCCCGGGAGCGAAAGGAACCTTTATGTCCACGCCTGCTGCCCCGGCCGCTTTTTCGACGGCCGCGCTGCCTCCCAGTACGATCAGGTCGGCAATGCTGACTTTCTTGTCCAGGCCTGCCCGGATCTCCTCGAGCTTTGCAAGGACCTTTGCAAGCCGTTCGGGCTCATTTCCTTCCCAGTCCTTTTGCGGCGCCAGGCGGATCCTCGCACCATTGGCACCGCCCCTGAAGTCGGAACCCCTGTAAGTCCTGGCGCTGTCCCATGCGGTGTTGATCAGCGATGCCATGCTCAGGCCGCTGTTCAGCAACTTTGATTTCAGTTCTTCAATTTCCTTCTCGCTCAGGGTATAGCTGACAGCCGGTACCGGGTCCTGCCAGATCAGGTCTTCCTTCGGCACATCAGGGCCGAGGTACCTGCTTTTCGGTCCCAGGTCGCGGTGCGTCAATTTGAACCATGCACGGGCAAATGTTTCTTCAAAGTATTTGGGATCCTTGTAAAAACGCTCGGAGATCTTCCTGTATTCGGGATCCATTTTCAGCGCCATGTCGGCATCGGTCATCATGGGATTCTGTCTGACTCCCTTGCGGTGTGCATCCAGTGGCTTATCTTCTTCCTTGATATTGACTGGTTCCCACTGCCAGGCTCCTGCCGGGCTCTTTTTTAGTTCCCAGTCGTAATCCAGCAGCAGATGGAAATAGGTGTGGTTCCACCGGTCGGGGGTGCTTGACCAGGCACCTTCCAGTCCGCTGGTTACCGTGTCCTCTGCCTTTCCTTTTCCTTTGGGGTTTTTCCAGCCGAAGCCCTGTTCCTCAACATCGGCTCCTTCAGGATCGGGCCCCAGGAGAGAGGCGTCGCCATGTCCGTGCGTCTTTCCGACCGTATGTCCGCCGGCGGTCAGCGCGACGGTCTCTTCATCGTTCATGGCCATGCGTTTGAATGTTTCACGAACGGCCTGTGCCGTTTTCAGCGGATCGGGATTGCCATCCACGCCTTCGGGGTTGACGTAGATCAGCCCCATCTGTACTGCAGCCAGCGGGTTTTCTAGCGTTCCTTCATCTGATTTATCGGCATAACGGTCCTTACCC
>JAXGTH010000195.1:0-4463 GCA_040775045.1 Bacteroidales bacterium | reverse complement strand
GATCTCGGCATTGGCGGGACTGAGTTCACGGGCTTTGCCCAGGAAGGTCTCGGCCTTGTCGAGGTATCCGTCGATCCCTTCGGTGGGTGCGCCTTCGGCGAAACAGTAATTCAGGTAGCAGTAGCTGATGTAATAGTAGGGCAGCCACTCGCCGGCAGCCGCCTGGCTGATGCGCTCAAAACTGTTGGCGAGCTCCTGGTAATCCGCGGCAGTGGTTGCCTTGTTGAGCCCGACGAGGTTTTTCTTCATGGCCTCTTCATAGTCCCCTTCACCGGCATAGGTACCCATCAGGGCCATGCCCATGATAATGCTGAAAATGATGGTTTTCATAGTGTTCATGTTTTAAAGATAATCAGTTAGGTTGAATTAATTTTATACTTTGTTTTCTGTTGATCTGCAAATTTTTATTTAATATCCGATCTTCGCCCCTGTTTTACATCAAGCGACACAAACACCCCGAGGAACCAGAACCTTTTGGCTCCGGGGACGACGGGCCTTGAATCGTAGATCCCCTGGCTGTCGGGCTTCAGGCTGTACTGGTAACCGAAAACATTGTCGGCCCCCAGCACGTTCGATACTGAGAAATACACGATGGTGAACTGTTTCCAGAGGTGCGTCAGGTAGCTGAGGTTAAGGCTGAGGTCGTTGTAGTTCGATGCCCGGTCGGTAAGGAATCCCTCGCGGTTCGGGTTGTAGTAGGTGCGGCCTGTGGCGAAGGTGTAGCTGCCCCCCACCTGGCAGTTGATCTTCGGGATGAAATACTTTACCACCAGCGATGCCGTGTGGTTCGACACAAAGGCAGGCGTGGCCATTACCGGATAATACATATAGTCGCGCTTGGTGTCGATGTAGGAATAGGATATCCAGTATTCGAGGAAGGTAATGCTTTTGTTGTCGCGCCAGAATACGTCGATGCCCCTGGCATAGCCCTTGCCCCGGTTGTTGTATGACAGGGGGTCGGGCGAATGCAGGCTGTCGTACTTCACCAGGCTGCGGTAATTCTTGTAGTAGGCCTCCACCCTGAAGATCCGGTCGTCGACGGTATGCTGGAAATTGACGATGTAGTGATCGGCCCGCTCATAATCCAGGCTATGGTTGAAACGCAGGTATTCATCCTCCGGGTTCTGGTAAAACTGCCCGTAGGCCAGCGAAACCTGGCTGTTCCTGCCGGTCTTCACCGCCAGCGAGGCGCGCGGTGCCAGGTTGAACCTGTCGATCACGGATGAATATTCGAGCCTTCCCCCGGCCCTGAGGGCCAGCCTGGGCCCGACCCGGATCTCGCCTTCGGCAAAGCCCATGGCGAAATTGTCGGTAAAGCTTGTTGAATAGGTTCTTTCCGTGACAGCTTCCCGGTAATCCTGGGCATATTCCTTATGCCGGAATTCGTTGCCGAACTTCAGGTTGAAGGCCTCCCCGGCCACCCACTGTATGGTATAGCGGGCCTGGGAAACCCTTACCTTTTCATCCACTTCGTCAGGTCCCAGGCCGAGTTCGGTCTGGTCGTCTGACCAGGATACGCCGGCCCTGATGTTGAGTTTTTCGGACAGGATATCGCGGTACGAGGCGTTGAAATAGGTGTTGCGGTCGAACAGGTCGAGTTTCATGTCACTATTAACATCCACCGGGTCGGGATAGTTCATGGAACTGTTTCCGTGGCTGTATGACAGGAAGCACTTGAGCAGGCCCGTCTCCCTGGTCTTTTGCTGAAAGCGCATCATCCCGTCGATCCCGTCGGGGTTGCCGTTCCATTCGGTGTTTTGCGGCACCAGCCGGTAATACGGACCGAGGTTGGTATAGCTGCCATCCACGGTCAGGGAGCTGTTCTTCCACCGGCCGGTATATCCACCGCCGATTCCTACGCTCATCAGCGAGATGCTGGCGAGGGAGCGTTCGGGCATATCGGTGGTGTTCAGGATGAGGGCGGAGGAGAGGGCCTGCCCGTATTCGGCCGAATATCCTCCGGAGCTGAAAAGGGTGCCGCTGAACATGAAAGGGGAGAACCTCCCCCGGGTGGGGATGTCGGGCATGGTCGAGTAGTAGGGCTTTTCCACAGCCATCCCGTCGATAAATGTCCGGCTTTCGGAGGCATCGCCGCCCCTGACGAACAGGCGCCCGTCTTCGCCCACGGTCTGTGTCCCGGGCAGGGTACGCATGGCGCCGTAGATGTCGCCGATACCGCCGGCGGTGGTCACGATGTCGAGCGGCTTGAGCACCACGCCCTTGCGCTGGTCGCCGGCCTCGAAAGCACCGGCAGAGATCACCACGGCATCGAGTTGGTTGCTGCTTTCCCGGATCACGATCGATAAAGCGGTGTGGTCGGTGGAAAGGTCAAGCGGCTGCCGGTATTCCCTGAAGCCGATATACCTCACCACCAGGGTGCGGAGGCTGTCGGCACCGGTAGTGAAAGCAAACCTGCCCAGGCTGTCGGAGCTGCATCCGTCGAAAGTGCCCTCGATGAAAATGTTGGCTCCCGGCACGGGTGTGCCGTTCCTCTCGGTCACGGTGCCGCCGATCCTGACCTGTGCCATGGACAGGCTTGCCGTAAGAAGGATCAGGAGTATACCTATGCCGGGTTTGCTTTTCATCGATCTTGATTTTGCTGCAAAGTTGCATCGCCGGACCGGTTAACGGAAATTTTTCAGGACGAACTGTCGGTTCTGCCGGATGAAATGTAGCTTGCGGGTCAACCTGCCGGATTAATGGTTAAATTTACGCTTAACTTTTAATATATCACGGACATGAAAGTAAAGACCAGAGGGATGAAGATCGGCATCCTCACGGCCGGCGGGGATTGCCCCGGCCTCAACGCAGCCATCCGGGGGGTGGGCAAGACCGCCATCGTGGAATACGGCATGAAGGTATACGGGATCTCTTCGGGTTTCCTGGGGCTCATCGACCGTGAATACCGTGAGCTGAACGAAAGTGAGCTTTCAGGTATCCTGACCCTGGGGGGCACCATACTGGGCACCTCTCGCGAAAAACCTTTCAAGGAGGATAAGAAAAAACTGGACCGGATCGATAAGCCCGGGCTCATCCGCAAGCATTACGAAGAGATGGGCCTCGACGCCCTGGTCTGTATCGGCGGCAACGGAACCCAGCGCACGGCATCGCGGCTGGCGAAGGAAGGCCTCAACGTGATCGGGCTTCCCAAAACGATCGATAACGATGTCTGGGGTACCGATGTATCCTTCGGTTTCGACTCGGCCGTCTTTATTGCCACCGATGCCATCGACAGGTTGCACAGCACGGCCAACTCGCACAAGCGCATCATGGTGATCGAGGTGATGGGTCATAACGCCGGCTGGCTGGCGCTGTATTCGGGTATCGCCGGGGGAGGGGATGTGATCCTGATCCCCGAGATCCCCTATGAGGAGCAGATCGTTACCGATTACCTGGTCCGCCGGGCCAGCAACGAGAAGCCGTATTCCATCGTGGTTGTCGCCGAAGGGATCAGGCACAAGAAAGGCAAGCCTGCGGCACAATACATTGGCGACATGATCACCACCGAAACGGGACTTGAAACCCGCGAAACCATCCTGGGCTATATCCAGCGGGGAGGAAGCCCCACGCCGGCCGACCGGCTGCTGGCCACCCGTTACGGCACTTCGGCCGTGGAGATGATCAGCAGGGGCGAGTTCGGGGTGATGGTGTCACTCCACGGCAATAAGATCGTGGGGGTACCCCTCAGCGAAGTGGAAGGCAAGCAGCGGACCGTCGAACCCGACCATCCCTTCATCCATAACTCCCGCAAGATCGACATTTGCTTCGGCGACCGGAAATGATTGGATGATATCAGATGGGATGTGAAGATTTGGGGATGGAAGGATTTGACATTTCTTCCCATATAGCAATATAACCATTTTACCCTTTAGCCATGTAACCCCCGATTCTCGGGGCAGGCATGTAGCACTGAAACAATCCCCAGACCTCGTTTCACGCAACCCTTACCTAATGTTTTAAAAACTTCCCCCTGACCACGACACCCTTTTCATCTTTCAGCACAGCCACATACATTCCTGCCGGATAGCCGGAAACATCAATCCTTATTTGCTCCTGGCCTTGTGGGATGATGATTTTGTCTTGTTTGCGGCCAAATATATCGTAGATTGATAGCTGATAGCTGGTATTTGATAGCTGATATTTGAAGTAAATCGCTTCGCCGGCGGGGTTGGGATAGATCAGGAGCCTGTTTTCTTCCTGTCTTTGCTCATGCACCCCCACCGTTGAATCTGATATTTCGAATACCCAGTAGCGAGGACGCCCCCCCAGATTATAAAAATCGCATGTAACATCGTATGAGGGTCCTCCTTGGGTTTCTGCTGCTATAACAAAGCGGAGGTCGTTATGTTTGTGTACGCCATGCCATACAATTTCACCCCCGGCCCCTCCAATGCATTGTTGCTTGAGTAAATTTCCTGCACTGTCAACCTCTATGATCCAAATATCATCACGCTCATTGATAG
>JAXGTH010000194.1:0-4508 GCA_040775045.1 Bacteroidales bacterium | reverse complement strand
TTGAGGATCTTGTTGGCGTTGCCGTAGCCTTTTTGTATGTCGTCGCCGGAATGTCCGCCCCGCAGGCCGGTCACCGACACCCTGTAGGCCTGGTAGCCTGCCGGGACGGCTTCTTCCTTATAGCTGAGCTCTGCCACCGTGTCCTTTCCCCCGGCGCAGCCGATGAAGATCTGCCCGTCGTCTTCCGAGTCGAGGTTCATGAGGATGCGGCCCCTGAGCAGCTGCGGATCCAGGCCGAAGGCGCCGGTTAGGCCGGTCTCCTCATCGATGGTGAAGAGGCATTCGACGGGCCCGTGGGGGATGTCTCTGGCTTCGAGGATGGCCAGCTGTGCAGCGATGCCGATGCCGTCGTCGGCACCCAGGGTGGTGCCCCTGGCGGTCACCCAGCCGTCCTCGACATAGGCGTCGATGGGGTCGTGGTCGAAATCATGCTCCGTGTCCGCATTCTTCTCGCAAACCATGTCGATATGGCTCTGCAGCACCACCGGCCTGCGCTTTTCCATTCCCGCTGTGGCGGGCTTGCGGATGAGCACGTTGCCCGTGGCATCGCGCAGGGTTTCGAGCCCGTGGCTTTTGCCGAACTCCATAAGGTAAGCAGCTATCTTTTCTTCTTTCTTGCTTGGCCTGGGGATCATCAGGATCTCGCCAAAGTAATGCCACAGCCTTTCCGGCCGGAGTGAATAGATCTCTTCGTTCATGATGTTATAAGGTTTTTGCAAATATAACATTACTGGGTGAGATGGGCAAGGGTGCGGGGTGTGCGGTAGGTGATGTTTACCACGTACCGCATACCCCATACCGCATACCGCGCACCGCCCGTCACCCCCACCAGCTCTTCCTGCTGAGCTCCTCATCCAGCACCTTCTTCGCTTCCTGGTAACCTTTTTCGATCAGATCGGAGGTCTGGTGGGCGTCAACGCGGTTGAAATCCGACAGGTCGGGGGTGATCATGATATCGGCTTCGCCGGCCTGCGCCTTTGCGCTGTGCATCAGGGCGTAGTGAAAGCTGTTGAGCAGCACGTGGATGATATTTTCAGGCTTTTTATAGGCGAATTTGGCGTTGAGGTCGACGGCAATGACGAAACCGGCCCCCATGTCGCGCAGGGTGGCGATGGGCACATTTTCCACGATACCGCCGTCGACCAGCATCATGCCGTCTTTCTCTACGGGCCTGAAGACCCCGGGGATGCAGGTGCTGGCCATCACGGCCTCGGCCACGCTGCCCTTATCGAGCACCACCTTGCTGCCGTCGAGGATGTTGGTGGCGATGAAGGCCGCCGGGATCCGCGACTGCTCGAAGGTCACCTCGCCGATACTTTCGTGCAGCAGGTCCACGATCTTCTTGTTCGAGAACAGCCCGAACTTCGAGAGCGAAATCTTGCCGATGTCGCGCCAGCTGAGGTCGATGGCGAACTCGCGCAGTTTCTCGAAGCCGACATCGAACATGTAGAGGCTGGCCACCAGGGCGCCGATGCTGGTGCCGGTGATCCAGCCCACCTCTATCTCATATTCTTCCAGGGCTTTGAGCACGCCCACATGGGCAGCACCGAGCACGGCACCCCCACCGAGCGCCAGACCCACCTTCTTGCCTTTCCTGAGTTTTCCCATATGCTTTATCGTGTATGCTGATTGTCGATTGGAGGATAAAGATAAGCAAAATGAGTGATGAGATATTAGTGATTAGTGATTAGTGGAGAATGGGTTCTGGATACCAGATCCCGGATGCCGGATACCGGATGCCAGATACCGGATGCCAGATGCCAGATGCCGGATGCCTTATGCCGGATGCCTGGTGCCCGATGCCCGACACCCGACGTCCCGGGAACCGGGAATCGGGACCGGATTCCGGAAATCAGGTACAAGGTACCAGGTACAAGGTACAAGGATCTGAATAGCAATCGTAATACGTGGTACGTAATACCTTGTACTTTCAGATACTTCAAATATCAAATATCAGATATCAAATATCAAATATCAGATATCAAACATCAAATATCAGAACCCCGTTCGCCCGGTTCATTCTTCAAGTACGTATTCCTTTCCGGCCCTGAGGGATACGGGGAATTTGCTGCTACCATAGATGAGCGTGAGCGTACGATCGGCTTCGGGCATGATGATCGCCTTCTCCAGCCTGCCGTCGCGCCTAAAGATGTCGACGGTCAGCCCGCCGGTAGCCCTGAGTCCTTTCACATGCCCATTTTTCCATGCCGGCGGCAGGGCGGGCAGCAGCCTGACGATGCTATCTTCGTAAGATTGCAGCAGCATCTCCGCGATTCCGGCGGTATAGCCGAAATTGCCATCGATCTGGAAGGGGGGATGGGTGTCGAAGAGGTTGTCCATCACTGAGCGCTGCAGGAACAGCTGGATATGTTCATGGGCCATGGCGCCGTCGAGCAGCCGTGCGCTGCAGTTGATCAGCCAGGTGCGGCTCCATCCGGTGCCTGCCCCGCCATGGTCGAGGCGGTATTCGATGGTCTTCCTCACCGCCTCGAAGAGGGCGCTGTCCCTTTCCGGAGAGATGGCGCTCCCGGGGTGGAAACCGTAGAGGTGCGACATGTGGCGGTGACCCGGCTCCGTTTCCTCGTATTCGCGGTCCCATTCAAGGATGCGACCGTCGCTGCCCGTGACAAAACCGGGCCGCAGCCGTTCCCGCCGGGCGGCGATGGTGTCGCCCAGTTCACCCTGTATGCCCAGGATACGGCAGGCTTCGAGATAGTTGTCAAAAACTTCGGCTATCACCTGTTGGTCCATGGCACTGCCCATGCAGCTGGCCACGGGACGACCATCGGCATCGAAAAAACGGTTCTCCGGCGAGGTGGATGGCGAGGCGATGAGGCTGCCGTCGCGTGGGTCTTCGGTGAGCCAGTCGCTGTAAAACTGAGCCACGGCCTCTATGGCAGGGAAGGCCCTTTCCACAAGGAAAGCAGTATCGAGGGTATAGCGGTAGTGGTTCCAGTAGTGCTGCACCAGCCAGCCGCCGGCGCCGAAAGAGCAACCCCAATAGGCTGTGGGTGCCCGAAGCCAGGTAGGTGCCCAGAGGTCGCTGGCATGGGGGACAAAGGCGCCCCGGCAGCCGAAATTCTCTTGCGCGGTGACACGGCCGTTGGCCAGCAGGCGGTCGATGTAGCCGAACAATGGCATGTTGAGTTCAGCGAGGTTGGTGGGGTTGGCGGGCCAGTAGTTCATCTGCAGGTTGATGTTCAGGTGGTAGTCGGCATTCCACGGTGCCTCGATATACGGGTTCCACAGGCCCTGCAGGTTGGCGGGATTGGTGCCGGGACGGGATGATGCGATGAGCAGGTAACGGCCATACCGAAACAGCAGCGCCTCCAGCCCGGGGTCCTGTGCTCCCTGGCGTACGCGCTCCAGGCGCACATCGGTAGGGAGGGTGTCGGGGCAGGGGAGGTCGAGGGAGAAAGTCACGCGGGAGTATAGTGCCCGGTGGGCCCTGACATGTTCCTCCATTAAGCTGTCGGGGTCCAGCGCCAGCAGCGCAGCCATCTCCTCCCTGTTTTGTTGCTGGAAATTTTCGTGATAGAACGAGGTGTTGGACACCAGGTATATGTTGGCCTTCTTCACATTCCTGAGTTCCAGGTAGCCGTCATGGCTGATCACCTCGCCGCCGTCGTTGGCTATTCTCAGCCATGTTTCGAATCTTACCCCCGTGGTGACGGGGCAGGGCCTGGAGTCGAACTTTCCACCCCGCTGGGTCACCTCGCCGCGCATCCACAGCAGGCCGTCGTCGCTGGTGCCTGTCACTGCGGTGGGAAACCCGTTGTCGTCAGGCCTGGCGAGACGCAGGGTGGCGTTGAGCCCCTCCGGGGCTTCCGTCTCATAGATGATGACCATGGCCTGGCGGGGATGCGATACGAAGGCCGTTTGGGTCACCGGCGAGCCTGCGCTGCGGAACGAAACGGTATGTACAGCCCTGCCAGGGTCGAGCTCACGCCGGTAGGCAGAAATGCTGTCGTGGCTGAAGTCGATGAAGAGGTCACCCAGCGTCTGGTGCGACCGCAGCACGGTCTTGCGGGAGAAATGCTCCACCAGGAGGCTGTCGGCCAGCACATGGTCGCCGCTGATGAGGGCCTCCCTGATCGTGGCCAGCCCGGCGGGGCTGCCGGCCGGCCCGTCCCAGGAGGTGTCGCCGGGCCACATGGCATCGTCGTTGAGCTGTATGTGCTCATGCCGCGGGTCGCCGAACACCATCATGCCCAGCCGGCCATTGCCCAGCGGCAGGGCCTCTTCCCACTGCGTGGCCGGGCAGTCGTCCCACAGCACATCGGCCCCGCCAACCCTGTCAGAAGCCCTGTTGCACGAAACCATCAGCCCCGCTGTAAAAACAGCTGAAAGAAAAAGTAAAAAGTTCATCCTGTGCATAAGGATAAAGATAGGGAAAATTGAGTGAGGAGATATAAGTGATTAGTGATTAGTGGAGAATGGGTTCTGGATACCAGATCCCGGATGCCAGATCCCGGATGCCAGATCCCGGATGCCGGATACCGGATGCC
>JAXGTH010000193.1:0-4529 GCA_040775045.1 Bacteroidales bacterium | reverse complement strand
TCTTTTTGTCTGGGGCGATAACATCAGTTGGTACAGCGATCCGCTGCTTACCACCCTTGTATACTTCGGCAACAGTTTCCCGACAGGGCATACCGATCCCGGCACCTACACCTATTATGCCACAACTACCGTAGCCGGTTGTGAAGGGGAGGCCACCGAAGTGAGCCTGACCATCTTCGAACTTCCCGAGGTGGTCCTTTCGCCCTTTGATGCCGTATGTGTGGATGCACCTGCATTCGCGCTCAGCGGCGGCACACCGGAGGGCGGTACATACACGGGCGACGGTGTTACCACTGGCGGAATCTTCGATCCCGCAGTGGCAGGCCCCGGCATGCATGAGATCACATATACCTATGAAGATGCCAACGGCTGCGTGAACGACAGCACACAGACCATCACCGTGAACGACCTCCCGGTGGTGACCTTCGACCCGGTCCCGGCTGTCTGTATCGACGCCGATCCATTCACCCTGACAGGCGGCATGCCTGAAGGCGGAATCTATTCGGGAACCGGCGTAAGCAATGGCAGCTTTGATCCCGCCGCCGCAGGGCTGGGTACGCACGACCTTACCTACACCTACGAAGATGCCAACGGCTGCATCAACACTGCCGGGCAGACCGTAACGGTGAATCCGCTGCCCGAACCTGACCTGGGCGCCGACACCACCATTTGCTCAAGCCAGTCGGTAGTGCTCGACGGCACTACGGCCGGAGCCGTTTCGTATATGTGGCAGCCCGGCGGGCAGACCACGGCACAGATCACCGTCGACACGACAGGCTTTGGCCTTGGAATACATACTTTCGTGGTGACGGTGACGGATGCCAACGGTTGCAGCGGCAGCGACGCTGTCAACGTTGAATTCGAAGACTGCCCGGGCATCGGTGAACTCGCGGGGGTAAATAACATCAGCCTCTTCCCAAATCCCGGACAGGGGGCGTTCTCCCTGCGCATAGAGACTGAAAAAGCCCTTGAACTTAATGTCAAAGTCTATAATAACAGGGGCGTATCCGTTTATGAGCAGGAAGGCCTCATGGTGACCGGCATGGAACAGCTCAGCATCGACCTCAACAGCCAGCCCTCGGGAATATACATGGTGAACGTGTATAACAAACAGGGCCGGTGGATCGAGAAGCTGGTGATCAGAAAATAAGTTTATACCGACCTCACAGGTCCCCCAACCTGTGAGGTCGGTAAACTTTTGTATTTTTGATGTAATTCCTGAGGCTTTATGTTCAGAAGTTCAAATTACATCAGCATAATACTGGTTTTGTTTATCCTCGGTGGTACGGGCCTTCTCACCGCCCAGGAACTCACAAGACCCGACACCATCATCCATTATGTTCCTTACGACACCCTTGGCAACGAGCTTGAGGAGGTGGTGATCACCGGCACACGCGTATCCAAGCGAATTATCGACATCCCGTACAGCGTGGTACGGATCAACAACCTGCAGTACCGGCACGACAGGAAGATCGGGGTGAACGATGTGCTCTCTTCCGTACCCGGCATGTTCCTCCAATCACGCTATGGCAACCATGATGTCAGGATATCTATCCGTGGCTTCGGCAGCAGGTCGAACTCAGGGATCAGGGGTGTGCGGATACTGCTCGACGACATCCCCGAGTCGGAACCCGACGGGCAGACCCGCATCGAGGCCATCGATTTCAATTCCATCGGGAGGATAGAGGTGGTGAAAGGCAATTCCTCCTCGCTTTATACCAATGCCCCCGGCGGGGTGGTCAACTTCATCAACGATATCGACTTTACCCACTCCTTCGGGATGCAGTTCAACCAGTTCGGCTCTTTCGGATTGCGCAGGAACGGCCTTAAGCTGGCTGTGCGCACCGACAAATACAGCATGCTGAATACATACAGCTACCAGCATTACGACGGCTACAGGGAGCATAATTCCGAGCACTGGCACATCCTCAACACCGTGGTGGAGACCAGGCCTTCGTCCAACACCTCCCTGAAGGTGCTGTTCTATTTTGTCGATGGCATGATCCGCCTCCCTGGATCCCTCACCAAAGAGGAGTTTGAGGAAAATCCTTACCAGGCCGACCAGCGCTCCGTCGACCGCGATCAGAAACGCCTGTCGACCAAGGGCAGACTGGGACTCCGTTACAATGCCCGTTTCGGCAGCAAAAAGAATAACGAGATAGAGGTTACCACCTATGCCACTCTGAAATATTTCGAGCGAACCTCGAGGGAATACCGCATCATCAACCGCCAGGGAATGGGCCTATCGGCCAGGTATGTCAACTACGGGAATATCGGCGCCTCGGCCAATGAGTTCTCGGTTGGCGGCGACCTGCTGTTCCAGCCGGCCAGGACAGAATACTATGACAATATCAACGGCCAGAAGGGCGACCAGATCATACAGCTCACCAATGAAAAGATAGGCAATACCGGCTTTTACATATCCGATAATTTCGAGATCCTCAACGACCGGTTCTTCATGCTGATCACAGGAAGGTATGATAACGTGACCTACCGCCTGAGGGAAGAAACGCTGCCCTCGCGCAGTGACAGTCGCGACTTCAGCGCATTTACGCCCAAGGTGGCTTTTAACTATAAACTGAAGGACTGGATTTCGCTATACACCTCCTACGGACTGAGTTTCGACAGCCCGGCCAAGAACGAACTCGAAAGCGTTGACCCAGGCATGCTTTACAACCAGGACCTCAAGCCCCAGGAGTCGAAAAACCTGGAACTGGGCATCAAGGGCTATCTCTACGAGCACGAGCGCCTTTTCTTCAGGAAGGTACTGTTCGAGGCCACCCTCTTCAACATATGGATCAACAACGAGGTGGTACCTTTCGAAGTATTCGGCGATGTGTTCTTCAGGAACGCCGCCAACACCAACCGCCGCGGACTGGAGCTGGGCAGCGGGCTGGAGATATACAGGAACCTTAATTTCACGCTGGCCTATACCTATTCCGATTTTGTTTACCAGGAATATACCGCCCGCACCATAGAGGTCGACGACCTGGGTAACATCACCGAGACCGACAGGGACTTTGGCGGCAACATTGTGCCCAGCGTGCCCCTGCACAACCTGTACCTTTCGCTTTCCTGGTCGGTGCCGCTATACCGGCAGATCAGCGGTTTTGCAAAATTGAGCTATACGGGTGTGAGCGGGTTGTGGGTCGACGATGCCAATACCGACAAGACTGCCGGCTACCAGTTGCTGAACGGAGTGCTGGGGCTTGATATGTCGTTCGGTGATTTCAGCTTCATGCTGTCCGGCAGCCTCAACAATATGCTGGATGAGGTGTATGTAGGCTTTACCAACACCAACTCTGCCGACAGAAGGTTCTACGAGGCCGGCGAGCCGCGCAATTATTTCATTTCCGCTAACCTGGGTTACCGTTTTTAGGCATGAAGAAGATCCTCCTGCATATGTCGTTGATCATCCTCCCCGTGCTCCTGGCCACGGGCCAGGCCGGCGGGTTGTATTTCGAACCGGGCAGCAATTTCAGGCTTCATCCCGGCAATGTCAGCCAGACGGAAGTTTTCATCGTGAACAGCCCTCTCGATCCGGATATCATGTTCGCATCCTGCAACACCCTTACCTTCATCCCGTTTTTCGTGAGCGAAGGCATCTATGTGAGTACCGACGGCGGCAGTTCGTGGCAGGGCAGCGACACCTGCAGCGGCGAGCCCTTTGCCTTTCACGGCGGCGACCCGGGTATTGCCATCGACAAGGATGGCACCCTGATCCTGACCAGGCTTGGCAGGGCCCCTTTTACCGGTCTGTACTCCCATTACTCGACCGATAACGGCTTTAGCTGGTCGGCGCAGAAGGTGATATCCACCGACGACCTGGAGAGGGCTTCCCTGGCCACCGACTATTTCCCCGGCAGCCCGTTCTACGGGCGCACCTATGCCATCTGGGTACGCTTCTCCCCGCCATTCCCTCTCATGATGTCGTACACCGATGATGGCGGACAGGCATGGAGCATCCCGCTACCGATCAACAATCCGCCCAACAGAAGCGCCGGAGGCGATATCTGTATCGGGCCCGGGGGGGAAGTGTATGTATGCTGGGCCGGGGTGACGGATGTAACACCCTTCAAGGAGATCCATGCCGGCTTCGCTTCTTCAGTCGATGGCGGTAATTCCTGGAATGTGAATGAAAAAGCTTTCGCGATGAACGGCATCACCGGACTGCTTCCGGAGAAAGGTAACATCAGGGTGAACGGCCTGCCGGGTATCGCTGTCGACACCAGCTCAGGCGATCGACAGGGATGGATATATATCGTTACCGGGCAAAAAAATCTCGCTCCTGCCGGCAGCGACCCCGACATCATCCTCAACCGCTCTGAGGATGGCGGCCAGAACTGGTCGCCTGGCATCAGGGTCAACCAGGATATCGCCGGGAACGGGAAGATCCAGTATTGCCCGGCCGTGCATGTCTATATGTACGGGGCTGTCGACATCATCTTCTCCGACGACCGCAATACCGATAGCGACTCCGCCGGCGTATGGCTGGCGCGCTCCACCGACGGGGGAGGAAGCTGGAAGGA
>JAXGTH010000192.1:0-4639 GCA_040775045.1 Bacteroidales bacterium | reverse complement strand
GTTCAATGCCGTGATCCCCGTGCTGGTGATCATCTTCGGCACGCTGGCAGGACTGATCTATACCGGCTGGGATGCCGCGGTGTGGCATGATGAAAGCATCACCTTCGGGAAGAAAATCTCTGCCATCATCGGAAATGCTGATTCCTATACAGCCCTCCTGTGGTCATCCCTGTCGGGGGTGCTCATGGCCCTGATCCTCACGCTCGGGCAGCGCATCCTGAACCTGAAGGAGAGTGTCGACAGCCTGATCAACGGTTTCCGGACCATGCTTACCGCCGTGCTCATCCTGATCCTGGCATGGTCAGTAGCCCTGATCACCGAGCATATGCATACGGCCACCTTCATCTCCAACAGTATGCTGGAAATGTCCCTTTCACCTTATTTCGTCCCTGCCATCACCTTCATCCTGGCGGCACTTGTATCATTTTCCACCGGTTCCTCCTGGGGCACAATGGCCATACTATATCCCCTGATATTGCCCGCAACATGGCTCATTACCACTGATTACGGGCTGGATTACGACAGTTCGCTGTCCATTTTCCATAACGTTGTGGCCTGCGTCCTGACCGGGTCCGTACTGGGGGACCATTGTTCGCCGATCTCCGACACCACGATCCTCAGTTCACTTGCCAGTTCCTGCAACCATATCGAACATGTGCGGACACAGTTGCCCTACGCGCTTACCGTTGGACTGGTCGCCGTGATCGGTGGTACCATACCGGCTGCTTTCGGAGTTTCATCATACCTCCTTTTCCCGGCAGGGCTCTTGCTGCTCTTCCTTGCCGTAATATTGCTCGGGCGCAAGGTTCAGCCATCATAGCCCGGTCAGCAAGCGGTTAATCCTCCCCGGAAAGGGATCATTTGTAAATGGCCAACAAAAGTCGTATCTTTGTCCTGAACCCTCTTACCAATAAATACGATCCGCGTACCCGATATCAAGGGAAGGTATTAATGAGGCAAATTAATTCCGGGATCGGCCCAAACATTTCGGAAAGAATTTCGTATCAAAGCCTGGACCCCTGATATTAACACGACCTGGTACTTTATAACAGGTACGGGCTTTTGCAAATATGGCGCAACTGCCAGAGGTTTAGGTTTAATGTCATCGTTATCAGGGCAATGACGGAACGGACAAATAAAATAAACGAGATCATAGAAGGCATCGGCTCCTATGAGGATTTCCTGAAACACAAAACGGAGATCCTCGAAGAGTTCCATGGCATTCAGCGCGACAGGCAGATGCTGGGCTTCAAATATGACCGCCTGCTCAAGGATAAGAACGTGCTCAATTCGCTGTTGAAGAAAACCACGGAAGACCTCAAGCGGGCAGTAGAGGCATTGAAGACAAGGGCGGAAGAACTCAGCATCCTCCTTTCGACCATCCCGGCCCTGGTGTATTTCAAAGACACAAACCTGAGATACATCCTGATCAACAAGTCGTTCGAACGTTTTGTCAACCTTCCGTTCTACGGCATACAGGGGAAAAAGGTAGAAGAGCTTATCCCTGAATACAAGACGAACAATTACGAGGAAATGGAACTGGAGGTGATACAGTCGGGACTGCCCTTATACAATATTGAAGAAAAGATCAGGAAGGACGGCAAACAGGTATGGCTTACGACCAACCTTGCGCCCTATCGCGACAACGAGGGTGAGATCATCGGGCTGGTGGGGATTTCCTGGGACATCACTTTCAGGAAAAAATACGAGGATGAGCTCAGGGAAGCCAAGGAACAGGCAGAAGAGGGTACCAGGGCAAAAAGTGAATTCCTGGCCAACATGTCGCATGAAATCCGGACCCCCATGAACGGGATCATCGGCATGGCCGAGATCCTGAAGCAGGCCGACCTTGGCGAGCAGGAACAGGAAAACCTCGACATCCTGATCTCATCCACACGCAGCCTGTTATCGCTGGTTAACGATATTCTTGACATTTCGAAGATCGAAGCCGGTAAGGTGGAACTGGAGATCGAGGATTTTGAGATCAGGAAGATGCTCAAGGATGTTGAAAACATTATGTATATCAAGGCAGAAGAAAAAGCACTCGACTATAAGACCTTTATCAGCCCGGGAGTTCCCGAATTCATGCGGGGCGATCCCTCGAGGCTAAAGCAGGTAATCCTGAACCTTGTCAACAATGCAGTGAAATTCACCCTGAAAGGATACGTTCATATCTATGTCGACATCGATGACCGTGAAGAAAATAACCTGATGTTGAAGGTAAGGGTAGAAGATTCCGGTATAGGCATTTCCGAGGAAGGAAAGAAAAACCTGTTCCAGCTTTTTTCGCAGGTCGACACATCCACCACCAAGAATTACGGCGGTACCGGCCTGGGCCTGTCCATCGCCAGGCGGCTGGTCACCCTCATGCGCGGTGAGATCGGCATGGAAAGTGAACAGGACAGAGGATCAACTTTCTGGTTCACGGCCCTGCTTGAAAACAGTGAGCGGACCACCAGTGTTCCCGAAGTCTTTGAAGTTGAGAAAGAAGAGGACGGAAAACCCTTCAAAATGCTTAATATCCTGCTGGCCGAGGACAACGAGATCAACCAGAAAATCATCCAATACAGCCTGACCAATGCAGGTTATCGTGTCGATATAGCCAGGAACGGCCAGGAGGCCATCGATATGTATAACACCGGGAGCTATGACCTGGTGCTGATGGATGTTCAGATGCCGATCCTTGATGGATACGAAGCAACTGCTCACATCCGGCAGGTCGAGAAATCGCTCCTGAACGGCCATCCCCGTACACCGATTGTGGCCCTTACGGCCAATGCCATGAAAGGCGACCGAGAGAAGTGCCTGGATGCGGGCATGGACGAGTATCTCAGCAAGCCCTTTACCCCCAACGACCTCATCAGCCTCATCAGGAACGTGACCGCTTAACATAATTTTAAACGGGCTTCAGGGCACGGATGATTAATTTTCGACCGGTTCAGGGATCAAACGATTTTTCCGTAATTTTGGGCTTCCCCAAAACTGGCACCATGGAGTTGCAGTGGATAGAAATTGCCGCCCTCATCATCGCAGGTCTGATGGTCGGCTTTATCAACACCCTTGCAGGTGGCGGTTCGATCATTTCCCTTTCGGTGCTGATGGTGCTCGGCCTTCCCGCAAATATTGCCAACGGAACCAACCGTATCGCCATTGCAGTGCAAACGCTAACAGCTACGGGCAGTTTCAGGCAACAGAAGGTCCTCGATGCGCGCAAGGGCATCATCCTGGGGATCCCGGCCCTGCTGGGCTCAATTGCGGGTGCTTATATTGCAGTCGATATCAACGAGGATATCTTTGAGAAGGCCATCGCCGTGATCATGCTCGTGATGCTGGTCTTTATCGTTTACAAACCCCAGAAGTGGCTTGCAGGAAAGGATGAACTGGTGAAGAAGAAAACGAGCATTTACCAGCTCGTACTTTTCTTCCTGATCGGTGTTTACGGTGGCTTCATCCATATGGGGGTAGGGTATTTCCTGCTGATGGCCCTGGTATTCGGCATTGGCTACGACCTGGTAAAGGCCAATGCCGTGAAGGTGCTGATCGTTCTCATTTATACCCCTGTCACACTGGTTATTTTCCTTATCTATGGCCAGGTTAACTGGGAATATGGCCTTACGCTCACCATCGGCAACGTGATCGGCGCACTGATCGCTTCGCGCATGGCGGTAAAACGGGGAGTGAATTTCGTACGCTGGGTGATCGTGGCGGTGATCCTGCTCACTTCAGGACATCTCTTCGGCTTATACAATATCAAAGATATCGCAGCCTCTGTCATCCATGGGCATCAGCCCGCAAAACAACAGGAATGGGTGATCGTGGTGCATGGCGGGGCAGGTGCGGGAACACCGGAAAGCATTCCGGCTGAGCACCAGGGAGCATATATGGATGCCATCGGACATGCACTGGATACAGGCAGCCGTATCCTTGCCCGTGGCGGCAGCAGTCTGGATGCCATCGAAAAAGTGATCAATTACCTAGAGGACTGTCCCCTTTTCAATGCCGGTCGCGGGGCTGTGTTTACCGAAACAGGGAGCAACGAGCTCGATGCCTCCATCATGGACGGACGCGACCGCAGCGCCGGGGCCGTTGCCGGTGTCAGTCATGTCAGGAACCCTATTTCAGCCGCCAGGCTGGTCATGACCTCTTCACCCCATGTGATGCTTATCGGCAGCGGAGCTGAAAAGTTCGCCGTGGAACAGGGGCTTACGCCTGTCGACTCGTCGTGGTTCTTCACTGAGAACCGGTGGAAAAGCCTTCAGCGGGCAAAGGATAGAGCCAACCCCCGGAAACATGGCACGGTAGGTGCCGTTGCCCTCGACATCCATGGAAATCTTGCCGCCGGTACATCTACCGGTGGCATGACCAATAAGATGCAGGGAAGGGTGGGCGATGCACCCGTGATCGGGGCGGGCACCTATGCCAGCAATGGCACCTGTGCAGTATCCGCCACAGGTCACGGTGAGTTCTTCATCAGGAACGTGGTTGCCTACGACATCTCCGCCCTCATAGAGTATGGGGGCCTTTCACTTGCAGAGGCCGCCGACAGCGTGATATTCGGAAAACTGATGCCACTGGGCGGGTACGGGGGCATCATTGCCGTCGACAGGGAGGGCAACATTGCCATGCCTTTCAATACTTC
>JAXGTH010000191.1:0-4645 GCA_040775045.1 Bacteroidales bacterium | reverse complement strand
TTGTGCTTCGCGCCTTCCCCTCCCTGCCGGCAGGGAGGGTTAGGGGAGGGTAAGGATCTGGGATTCTGTATTCTGTATGTGAAATTTATAATTTCATGGTCATCAAATTAAAACCATTAAACCCCACCAATTGATAGCACAGAAAGCACAATATCCCCCCTCGCCTTGAGGAGAAGAGGTCAGGGGATGAGGGGTGGTGCAGAAAAGCATCTCTGGAGAAGAAGCCGGGGGATCAAAGGGATGAATTGCGCTGATACTCCTTCGGCGACATGCCGTAGTACTTCCTGAAGCATTCGGTGAAATAGGAGGGGGATGAAAAGCCGGTATCGTAGGCGATCTCGGCGATGGTGCCGGCGTTGTTACGGATCAGTTCGGCAGCACGGCGCAGCCTGAGGTTGCGGATGAACTCGCCTGCCGTTTGCCCGGTGAGGGCGGTGATCTTGCGATGGAGCTGCATGCGGCTCATGGCCATCTCGTCGCAGAAGGGTTCCACGGTGAAACCTTCTTCCGGGATATGTTCTTCTACCACCTTCATGGCCTTGTGCAGGAACTGTTCGTCCATGGAAATGCTCTCCGGGGGGAAGGTCACGGGCGAGAGTTGGATCTCGCGGAGGAAGTGTTCGCGCAGCTCCCGGCGCTGCAGGATCAGGTTTTTCACTCTCACCATCAGTTCCGCCGGGTCGAAGGGCTTGGTGAGGAAGTCGTCGGCCCCCAGGCCCAGCCCTTCAAGCTTGTCTTCCATGGCTGCCTTGGCCGTGAGCAGGATCACGGGGATATGGCTGGTGCGTTCGTCAGCCTTCAGCCGGCGGCAGAATTCATAGCCATCCATGCGGGGCATCATCACGTCGCTGATCACCAGGTCGGGGATCTCGACCAGGGCACTTTCCAGCCCCGCCACGCCGTCGACGGCCTCAAGCACAAGGTAATCCTCTTCGAGGTAGAAGCGCATGTAACTGCGCAGGTCGTCGTTGTCTTCCACTACCAGCAAAATCGGCCTGTCAGCTCCGGCGATTCCTTTTTCCGGGCGTGGTTTCGCAGTTTCCCTGAGGGGCAGCTCATCCGCCACAAGGTCTTCCATTTCTTCCGCTTCCATTTCCCTTACAGGGCTTTTGATCTGCTCTGGCCTGAGATGCTCATAACCCCCGGGCAGGGTGACGATAAACCGGGTGCCTTTGCCTTCCTCACTTTCAACGGTGATGTCGCCGCCGTGCAGCTTCACGAGCTCCTGCGCCAGGGCCAGCCCGATGCCCGTACCTTCCTGGTCGCCCGAATAGCCTTCATCGGCCTGGTAATACCGCCTGAATACCTGTTTTACCTTGTCGGGCGGAATGCCGGGGCCCGTATCGGCCACGATGATGTTCACCCCTCCGGTGGTACCCTCACTGTACAGGGGCATCACGGGATGTGTGAGCACCGATACGGCTATTTCTCCCCCGGGAGGGGTGAATTTGAAGGCGTTCGACAGGAGGTTGTAAAGGATCTTCTCGATCTTGTCGTTGTCGACATAGATCAGCGTGCGCTCATCGTCGGAACTGAACCTCAGCCGGATGTTCTTTTGCCTGGCCAGCGATTCGAACGAATGAACATACCCCCTTACCAGGCTCACGATATTGCGCTCTCCGGCAATGAGCTTCATCTCCCCGGCCTCCAGCTTCGACAGGTTCAGCAACTGGTTGATCAGCCGCTGCAGCCGTTTGGCGTTGCGCTGGATCATATTCAGGTCTTTCACACAACTTTCGTCTTCGGTCTTGCCGATCAGCTTTTCCAGCGGGCCCAGGATCAGGGTGAGCGGTGTACGGAACTCATGGGAGATGTTGGCAAAGAAGCGTGATTTCATGCTGTCGAGTTCCTTGAGCTTGTCGGCTTCCACCTTTTCGATCTCCAGGGCCTGTTTCAGGCGCAGCCGCTTCAGGTCGTAGAAGCGCCAGAGCACAAGAAGGCTGATAAAGGCCAGGCCGTAAAGGGTATAGGCCCACCAGCTTTTCGCCGGGGGGGGCAGGATAGTAAGCCTGACCGACGTTCCTGCTTCATTCCAGTATCCGTCGCTGTTGGAGCCTTTCACCCTGAAGGTGTAATTTCCCGGGGGGATGCCGGTATAGTTGGCAAAACGCCGGGTACCGGCATGTACCCAGTCATCGTCGAGGCCTTCGAGCATATAGGCATACTGGTTCTTCTCCGGGCCGTCATAATCGAGGGCAGAGAACTGAAACGAGAAAAAGTTTTGCTGGTGCGAAAGGGTGATCGTTTTCTTGTATGCAATGTTGCTGTCGAGGGCCTGTGGACGGTTCCGAACGTTGAATGCAGTGAGGACGACCCGGGGCGGGACCGTGTCGGGGCACGGTATGCTGTCGGGATGAAACCGGAAAAACCCACGCTGCGTTGTCATCTGCCCGCCCTGGTAAATATATCCCCTGCTGTCACGGAAGAAGTTACCCCTGGTCAGGAAGGTAAACGGCATGCCTGAGCGGTAATCAATAAAGCGAATATTGCCTGCTGAAGTGTCGGAATAATAATAGGCAAGCATCCCGACTTTTATGCCCATCCATATCACCCCGTTGCTGTCGCGGGTCACCGAATACAGCTCCCCGTCATATCTGCTGTTGAAATACGCATCCGGCACAATACTGTCGAGCCCCGGATCATATTTGAACAACTCCCTGTGGGAGATGAACCAGATATTGCCTTCAGGATCTTCTGCCATTTCCCTGGCACTGTATTCGATGGTAAACGAATGGCGGTAGTTCTCATGAAGGTACCTGGTGAATATCATTGAATCCCTGTCCTCAGGATGAAGGCAGAAGACCCCCGACGAGCGGGTGATGATCCAGAGCCGGTCGTGCGAATCGTATAATATCCTGTCGACAGGGACTTTAGGCAGCGTAGGGTTGTCATATAGCGTCACCTGCAGGTCATGGTCACCGCTCATGCGGCCCTTGAACAAGCCATCATGGGCAGTGAGCCAGGCCACCCCGTAGGGATCGATGAGCAAGCGCCCGGGGGTATATGAGCCAACATCCACCGCTATGGGTTGAAAAGTCCCTGCATCCATATCGAAAATGCTCAGGCATGTCGGTCCCGTGCTCATCCAGATACGGCCGGCTGGATCTTCATATATTCTCCACACCCAGTTGTTGAAGTCGGTATTGCTCTCCTCGGGAGTCCAGGTGCAGGCTTTGTAATTGGCAAGGAAGTTCAGGTTGCGGTCGAACTTGTAAACCCCGTTCTTTTCCGTTCCCACCCAGATATTATGACCGGCATCCTCATAAAAACACTGGGCCCGTTCATCATACAGGGAATCGGGATAGGACATCACCCGCTTTATTTCGAAGGCATTGCCTTTCAGGTCGATCAGGGTCACTCCCGCGAGGCTTGCCCAGAGGATATCCTGCTCGTCGATGTAGAGGTATTGCACGGTCCCGGCATTGGTGATCTCGGGGTAACCGTTCCTGGGTGTGATATGCGTCAATTGCTTTTTGTTTATGTCATATACCTTCAGCCCCGCCCATGTTCCCAACCAGAGCTGGTGTTTATGGCCGTCATGATATTCCACCATGCAATTGATCTTCGCATCAAAGTCGGAGTCGGGCTTATCCGGGTTGATGGTCAGGATGTGTTCCCATCTGCCGTTTTTCCTGTCATAACTAAGCAGGCCCCAGTGGGTGCCGAACCACAGCATGCCATCGATGTCTTCGAGCATACATTCAAAGGAGTTCAGGTACATGGGCAAGATTGGATCGGTCGTTACGGGCAAAAGTTTTCCAATATTTTCATCCAGCCTGTACAGTCCGTTTGCCGTTCCAATCCAGAGCATTCCGCCGGAATCCCTGAGCATGCTTTTGATGCTGTTGCGCGGGTCATATTTTTCATTGGGGTTGACCACAAAGTTTTCGAAGGTTTCCGCTTCAGGGTCGAAGCGGGCGAGGCCTTCAATGGTTCCCAGCCAGATCATACCATTGGTATCCGGCAGCATCTCATGCACCCCGTAACCCGGCATACTGTTTTCCGGGTTGGAAGGATCATGCTGGTAGGTGATGTAGGTATCCGTTTTCCGGTCGAGTTTGATCAGGCCATTATTCAGGGTCCCGATAAAGAAGTTGCCATGCCTGTCTTCGAGGATGGGCCTGCAATAGCGGTAGGAGTTGTTGATGCTGGTATCGGTGAGGTATGAATAATTCTTTACCTCATAGCCGTCCCAGCGCTGGAAACCCTTCTCAAAGGTGAACCACATAAAGCCTTCTGAGTCTTTATAGGTATATTTTATCCCGTCGGTCAACAGGCCGTTTCCCGACTGGATATTTCCGATGATCTTCAGCTCGGGCTGGGCAACAACGCCCTTGATGAGCAGAAGAGCAACGAAGAATATGAAGATATTCCCGTTTCTCATATAGCGTTATAAGGGCGCTGGTTGAATGTAAATATACTAAATTGACATCAAGATGTCAATATTGGGTGCTGGGGATTGGGTACTGGGTGCTGGGTTCTGGGGTGATCATGCCTGAATAGCGTTGACCGTTTTTATAAAACTAATTGGTGTATTTCTATGTAATGCACTGTGTGGTTTTTCATTGTTATACATCCAGACTGCTTTCTTGGTTAGTTTCTTTAATGATGCCAGGTCCTTTGGGCCGTATGGATATAGATAATT
>JAXGTH010000190.1:0-4680 GCA_040775045.1 Bacteroidales bacterium | reverse complement strand
CGCGGCCTTTCCTCTCCTGCCTGTCGTCGGGCTTCATGCCCATCTGCTCCATCATCTTCCGCTGTTTCCTCCTGATCCACAGCAACAGCAGGCGGGGCATGACATACCTGATGAACAGGGAGAAGCCCAGCCATACCAGGACAAGGATCATGATGAATTTCAGAAAAGTTTCCATAGCGGATTTACCAAGCTTTGATCCTGCTAAATTATTAATAAATACTGAAAGAAGGGATGATTTTGTTAAGATTGGGCGAAACGGGCAGGCATAAAAACAAAAAAGCCCCCCGGAACCGGGGGGCCATGTATGATTATTTCATTTCATCAGAAACAGTAAGACGCTTCCTGCCTTTGGCCCTGCGTGCCTTGAGCACCTTCTGCCCGTTGACCGTCGACATCCTTTTCCTGAATCCGTGCTTGTTCTTGCGCTTCCTGTTTGATGGCTGAAATGTTCTTTTCATTTTTGTTTCAATTTTGGGAGTGCAAAAATAGACCTTTTTTTATTACGAACAAATTATTTTGCCGGAATATTTTTCAAGGTTTCCACAAGATAGTCCCAGAACATGGCTACCGTAGGGATGTTCACCATCTCGTCGGGCGAGTGCGGATTCCTGATCGTTGGACCGAATGAGATCATATCCCAGTGTGGATAAGCGGCTCCCAGTATCCCGCATTCCAGTCCGGCATGGATCACCTTCACTGCGGGCACCTTACCGAACTTTTTCTGGTACACTTCCTTCATTTCTTTCAGGATGGGTGAATCCACGTTGGGTTTCCACCCGGGATAATCACCCGAATTCTGGGCTTTGGCCCCCGCTTTGGTGAACACGTCGTAGATGGCTTTGGCCACCTTGGCCTTCTCTGCGTCAACGGCACTGCGTTGCAGGCTGGCCAGTTCGATCTTGCCCTTGCCGGATTTGACCACTGCCAGGTTGGTTGAAGTTTCTACCACGTCGGGCATGTTCTTGTCCATGGCAATGACCCCGTTCGGGCATTTATCCACAGCCTGGTAAAGCCCGCCGGTGGTCTTCTTGTCGATAAGCTTATTGGGCATCACGGTACGTTCGAGCCTGATCATCAACCCCGGATCAGCCTTTTTGAATTCGGCTTTCGATTCCGCTTCATATTTGGCCACGAATTCCTTGAAAGCATCTTTTTTTGCATCCGGAACGACCACCACTGCAAAGGATTCGCGCGGTATCGCGTTGCGGAGGCTGCCCCCCTCGATGGAAGCCAGCCTGGCACCGAACTTTTCGGCGATGCCCATGAGCAGGGTATTCATGATCTTGTTGGCGTTGCCGCGCCCGAGGTTGATGTCGAGCCCGGAATGTCCGCCCTTCAGGCCGGTAACACTGATCTTGTATGGGGTCACGTAAGGCATCACTTCTTCCTCCTTATATTCGAATACCCCCACGGTGTCGACACCGCCGGCGCAGCCGATATACAGTTCGCCCTCATCCTCCGAATCCATGTTTAGGAGGATATCACCTTCGAGCAGGCCCGGCTTGAGGCCGTTGGCCCCTGTCATGCCAGTCTCTTCGTCGCAGGTGAACAAGGCCTCAACGGGGCCATGCACCATATCCTTGTCCTGCAGCACCGTCATGGCGGCAGCAGCCCCGATGCCGTTATCGCTACCCAGCGTGGTGCCCCTGGCCTTTACCCAGTCGCCTTCGATAAAGGCTTTTATCGGATCGGTCTCAAAGTTATGCTGCGTGCCGCTGTTCTTTTGCGGCACCATGTCGAGGTGGGCCTGCAGGATCACACCCTTGCGGTTTTCCATCCCCGGAGAGGCGGGCTTCCGTATGATAATATTCCCTACACTGTCCCTGAGCGTCTCAAGGCCCAGGTCCTCGCCAAACTGCATCATGAAGGCCTGTATGGCCTCTTCATGCTTCGACGGCCGCGGAACACGTGTAAGCTTGTAAAAGTTCTCCCACAATGCTTTTGGTTCCAGTTTTTTGATTTCTTCACTCATGACTCTTGTTTTTAAGATTCCAATCGGCCCGGGAGCTCACGCCTTATTCCTGGTCTCACCCCCTGGCCTCAAATATTATGATATTTATCTTTCGATGTTCGGCTTCTCAAGGCCGTAACCCTTGCGTTTGTCCTCACGTTTCAACAGGATGGCGAATATGAGCGCCAGGATCGTACAAACGATGAAGATGATCCAGGTGGTGAAATAATCGTAGTTAAGTTTCACCTCCTTTTTTCCAACTACCTGCGAAACATGATCCACAGCCGATTCATTTAGTCTTATCAGAACGACATTATCATTGTCCTCATTATTGTCCTCATCAACACCTTCGAGCCTAGACATGTCGATCCTGGATATTTCCGTGTCCAGAAATGTCTTGGTTGACTCATACACCATGCTGGCCAGTTCAGCGGAATCGATGGCGAGGACATCATCCTGCGGATAATTCATCACAACATCGGTGACCAGGTTCTGGCTTTCAACCCTTGCCGCTTTCGCCAGGTCGATCTGGTCGCCCCGTTTATCCTTCAGTACAGCCAGTCCGGTATTTTCAACCGCCTGGACGTAGGCCAGTTCAAAGCCTGCCTGTATGGCTTGCTTATCCGTTGCAACAGTAGGGTTGGTAGTATTCAGCACCAGGCCCAGCAGGAAGGGAATGCCCATGAGCCCCCAGTTCTGTACCCAGAAGATCAACGCATAGGCAGTGCCAAGTTGCTTTTCCGGGATGATCTTCGGGACGGAAGGCCACATGGCGGAAGGGACCAGCGAAAATGCAATCCCAAGCACCACAACAGCGATCACTGCAACCACGATGCTGGTGAGATCCTGTCCGAGCACGGGCATCCACAACACAAGGTGCACAACGATAAGCATGATGGCGCCAAGCAGCATGATCGACGCTCCCTTTCCTTTCCGGTCATAAAGGTTCCCGAAAAAGGGCGTAAGGAACAATGTACCGAAAGGAAGGAGGCTGGGGATCAAACCACCATAATCGGGATGGATGCCGAACTTGTTCACCATCAGGTCGGGACCGTATTTATAGAAAGGAAAAACTGCTGAATAGAACAGGACACACAGCAAAGCGATATACCAGAACCCCCTGTTCCTGATGATGAAGCCAATGTCCCGGAGACTGAAATGATCCTCTTCAAGACCAAGCGAAGCTTCCTTGATCTGGCGGTCGATCTTGACATCCATGAAATAATAGATGATGAATGTGATCAGGCCGATGCAAAGGAGAACGAGGCCGAGAAGGATCGGTGCGGAAACATTTTCGAAAGCCGTAGCCAGCGGCTGGCTGAATGCCAGGGCTGCAAAAGTACCCAAACGGGCACATGCCATCTCCAAACCCATGGCCAGTGCCATTTCCTTACCCTTGAACCACTTTACGATGATCTTGGATACCGTGATGCCCGCTATCTCAACACCAACGCCAAAGACTGCATAACCGATGCTGGCCCAGAAAACCTGCGTGCGAAATTCCCAGAAAAGCAGCTGGAAACTGGTATCGGCCGTCATAAAATGAATGGCGAAATATTTCAGCCCGGCACCGATGACCATGATGATGGCAGCAGTGACCGAAGTGAACCTGATGCCCATCTTGTCAAGGATGATCCCGCCAATGACCAGCATGAAAAGAAAAACATTGAACCAGCCATATGCACTGGTGACGGATCCGAAGTCCGCACTGTCCCAACCCAGCTGAGTTTCAAGCATGGGCTTGAGCGGAGAGATGATCTCAGTAAAAAAGTAACCGCACAACATGGTAAACGATACGATGGCCAGGGCGGTCCATCGGGCGGTCTTTGAATCGCGCAACGACTTTTTAATAGCTTCAGTCATGGTTAAGTTGGTTGATGGATTGATACTAATGTCGAATTAAGAGAAAGCGAATATATGCAAAAAAACAAGGCAGGCATTTCAGCATCTTATTTTATTTTTTCACGGGACCGGCCAGTGATATGTAGACCAGTTTCTTGGTACTGAAAAATTCGCCGCTGAAAAAAATATCCAGGTCGTAAACTGCATATGGTTCGCGGATTGCGTTCAGCTCATCATCAAAATCACCTCCTTTGAGATACAGGATGCCATTGTTGAGTGTGTTAAAATTTTCCGGCCTTACCTTCCCCCTTACCCATCGCAGGAATTCAGGCAGCCGTGTCACTGCCCTGCTCACAATAAAATCGTACTTATCCTCCAGCGTTTCGGCCCTCACCTGCTGCGCGCTGACATTTCTGAGGCCCAGTGCCTCCGCAACAGCTTTCACCACGCCGATCTTTTTCCCTATTGAATCGACAAGGGTGAACGACACCTCCGGGAACATGATGGCCAGGGGAATGCCCGGGAAGCCTCCACCGGTACCCACGTCCAGCACCTGCGTGCCCGGCGCAAAAGTTATGATCCTTGCGATGGCCAATGAATGAAGGATATGCCGCTCTTCAAGGTTCTCCAGGTCTTTCCGCGAGACCACATTGATGCGTTCATTCCAGTATTCGTAAAGGCCATGCAACATGGCAAACCGCCGCTCCTGTTCAGGGTTGAGCAGCGGGAAATATTTCCTCAGGAGTTCCATGCAGGGCAAAGCTAATAAAAAGGGGAATGGGAAGGCGGGATGATTGATATCAAAAAGATGCCGGATAGCAGATGCCAGATGCCGGATGCCGGATGCCGGATGCCAGATACCGGATGCCTGATACCGGATGCCTGAT
>JAXGTH010000189.1:0-4687 GCA_040775045.1 Bacteroidales bacterium | reverse complement strand
TTGAGTTTGAGGGTGGGCGAGAGCTCACCGGTTTCGGGCGACCACGTATCGCATACCATGCGGAAACGCTTGATCTGTTCCACCTGTCCAAGGCGCTTGTTGGCATTGTTCACCTCTTTCTGCATGCGGGCCACGACTTCTCTCTGCCTGACGAGGTCCTTGTTGTCCTCGTAGTGGATCTTGTGCTTGGTAGCCCAAAAATGAAGATAGTCGAAATTGGGGGCGATGAGGGCGGAGGCAAACTTTTCGTTCTCCCCAACGACCATGGCCTGTTCGATGAGCGATGACTCCTTCAGGATGTTCTCAATCACCTGCGGGGCGATATACTTTCCCGCGGAGTTCTTGAAGATCTCCTTTTTGCGGTCGGTGATCTTGAGGAAAAGGTCGTCGTGCAGCTCACCGATGTCGCCGGTGTGCAGCCAGCCGCTTTCGTCGATGGTCTCGCGTGTCTGTTCCTCATCTTTATAATAGCCCATCATCACGCTGGGTCCCTTGACCAGTATCTCCCCGTCGTCGGCGATCTTAACCATAATGTTACCGAGGATGGGACCGACGGTGCCGAAGCGCACCCGTTTGATGTTGGTGGGATCATTCACGGCGATCACGGGCGATGTTTCGGTGAGGCCGTAACCCTCGTAGATGGGCAGGCCGGCGGCCCAGAAAACCCTGATGAGCCTTTCCTGCAGTGCCGAACCTCCCGACACGATGATCTTGATGTTCCCGCCAAGGCCGGCCCGCCAGTGCTTATAGATGAGCTTGTCGGCTAATGACCTTTTCTTCTCGTACCACCAGCTGTTGCGCCCGGGTTTTTTATATCTGTGGGCCAGGTTGACCGACCAGAAATACAAGGCCTTCTTGATGCCGCTGAGGTCCTTGCCTTTCTTGATGAAGTTATCGTAAACCCTTTCCAGCAACCTGGGGACGGTATTGAATATTTCGGGTTTGATCTCCTTCACATAGTCGCCGATCCTGGCCAGGTTATCCACATAATAGATCCCCAGGCCGTTGATCTGGAAGATGTAGTTGACCATGCGTTCGTACACGTGGCAGAGGGGCAGGAAGCTGATGGCTTTGGCAGGGTGCCTGAGCGGGAGCAGGTGACGCGTGGCGAGGGTGTTGCTCATGAGGTTGTTGTGCGAAAGCATGACCCCCTTGGGCTGGCCGGTGGTGCCGGAGGTGTAGATGATGGTGAGCAGGTCGCCGGGTTGCACAGCGCCCCTGATCTCCTCAAGGACCCCGGCCTGTTTTTCCGCGGCGCTTTTCCCCAGCTGGGTGAGGGCCAGCCAGTTTTTTTCGCCTTCAATTTCGTTGAAGGTATAGACTGCGAGGAGGGACGGGACTTTCTTCAGCACCTTCTTCACCTTTTTCATCAGCCCCTGGTCTGCCACGCAGAGCACTTTGGCTTCGCAATGGTTCAGGATATATTCCTGTTCAGCGGAGCTGATGGTAGGGTAGATGGGCACGTGCACCATGCCTGCCTGGGCGATGCCCATGTCCATGATGTTCCATTCGGGCCGGTTCTGGGTGATGGTGGCCACCCGATCGCCCTTCTTCAGGCCCAGCTCCAGCAGGCCGAAGCTGACATTGGTCGCCATTTCAACATATTCTTCGGCAGAATACCTGATCCATTTGCCATCCACATTCTTGGCAAAAGCATCTTCCTTACCGGCATAGTCGGTGCGGTAAAGTTCGAGGATGTCGAACATTCGGGTCAATTCCATGATCAAGGTTTTTGGTTAGTCATTTCCATCCCTGACAATACAATTTGGGTTGGCGGTAAATGACAAATATAGGGAAAGATGTGAAGAGTTGGGTTTTGGGGGTTGAGTTTTGAGGTTTAAATTTTTACCGGGTGCGTGGTTCGGGGGACGGGGGACGAGGAAAATTAATATCCCCGAACCCAGTCCCTCATCTCACGGACCGGTTTGTTGCAATGATGCACGGTTTCATTGTTTCATGGTTCCAATGTTCGATGGTTTTAATACTGAAACACTCCCGAGTTCTCGGGATTAGTTCGACTGGGCCTTTTCATTTCGCTACGCTCATAAAAAGGCAGTCTCACTAATGAAGCACTGAAATCATATTCCTATTTAGAAATCACAACCTTCGCCGTCTCCACCTCTTGGCCGGCCTGCAGCCGCAGCAGGTAGATGCCGCCGGGCAGGCGGGAGAGGTTGAGGGTGTGACTTTGGTCTCCGGCTGGCATATTTCCGAGGTTGATGAATTCAATCAGTTCTCCCTGTGTGCTGAAGAGGCTCAGGTTTGCATCCTCCCTTTCCCGGAGCCGGTAACTGATCATGATTTTATCCTGGGCCGGATTGGGTGTAACTGAAAGAATGTTAATGTCAGACGATAACGGAAGATGCGGAGTGCTTTCCATCAGGCATTCATCCGCACCGATATCCCATTGTTCCCCCTGGGGCCTGGGATCTCCGTCATAATCGATAGTCGGGGCATAATAAAATGTTCCTCCCACTTCAAGTTCTCCTGTACCTGTATTGTGGCATGGCCCGCCAGCGATATGGCACAGCGAATCACCAAGTTCAAAACCAGGATCTTGAAAGAAGTTACCATGGCCAATATAGTTTCCTAAAATTGAACTATCGGCCGGGTTAATGTCACAATGTGAAATAAAAATGGTGTCTGGTACGAATAAATAAATATTATCACCGCTGGGTGCGGTATTTTCCCAGAAGATACAGTTAAAGAAAATGGGTACATGGTCGCGTTGATCAGAATCTATAGCTCCTCCGGTATCCCCTGCATCATTTGCATGAAAGGTATTATTTACTATAACAGGATGGTACTCTTGCTTTGGTAATTTCAAAGTGACATTCTCTCCTAATGAGTGAGCGATGGAAATTTCCAAAGGTTTGTCATCAGTAGCATGACGCAGTGCATAAGCTCCTCCCCAGGACCATGCATTATTTTCCGTAAAAATGTTATTGGTCAGGGAAATATCAAAGGTGTTAAAAGTCCATAATCCTCCTCCATAATTACAATGATTTCCCTGGATTAAATTGGACTCAAGATTGTAACCGGCGCCTTCGTTGTTATAAAACCCAATTCCACCTCCATATGATGTTCCGGTCCCGCTGTTGTCGTAAATAAAATTATTACTGATATCAGCAAAATTATATGTTGCTTCTGCATATAAACCAGCTCCGCACCACCAGCTGCCCCCGGCAATCTGGTTTTCGTAAATATGGTTATCGGTTATAAACAGAAAGCTATCCTTAACAAAATTTATTCCTGAGCCCCAGGCTGCAGTTGTAGCTGATATATCATTCCCCCGGATCATATTATTTTTAATAATAACCGTGTCTGCTGCCAGGCCAACATCAATACCTCCTCCCTGCACATATTCTCCATTCTGTATGTTTTCATATATATTGTTACCTTCAATCAGGACTTTGTTTTGTGTTGCTATGATACGCAATCCTCCCCCCAGGCATCTGTCTCCTGCCAGAGATTCATTATTATAAATTTCATTGTTCCTGATCTCACAAGGAACATTAAAAGAGCAAATGCCCCACCGATTGCATATGTATTGGCATTCAGCGTATTATATCTTACAATATTGTTATAAACATATGCATACTGATCTGACCCCAACTCCCATAGTTCAAGTTCAATTCCACCTCCATCAGCTATCCCACTCGTGTTTATACAGCTGTTATGTTCAACGATATTGTTTTTAATAACAGCATTTACCAGAATGGACATACCTGCTCCGAATGCTGAGTATCCATCTGAGATACTGGTATTATGACTGATTAAATTATTGTCAATAACGGCCCAGTAATTATCTCCCCCCAGAAACTCAAGTCCGGCACCTCCCCCGCTGTCAGATTCAACCTGGTTATACATGATCTTATTATGCTTGATCTTGGCACCGGCTTCCCAGGCAAAGACCCCTCCGCCTGAACGGACATTAAATCCCTTGGTAAAAACTCCGGATCCCCCTGTTAAGGTAAATCCACTGAGTATGGATGTTGTATCTTCTCCATGCACAAACATGACACAGGCTGCACTGTCGGGATATGTCGGCTGGCTGCCATCTATTATAGTATTGTTGATGTGGTTGGTGTCGCCGTCCATGATAAAGTGGCTGGCCACAGTAATGGCCTTGCCCATAAAACGGATGTTCTCATAATAGGTGTCATCGGCTATCAATACAGTATCGCCATCTGAAGCAGCATTGATCCCGGCCTGTATGGTTGGCTGGTCGCCGGGTACATGAATGACCTGTGCACTAAGAACTGCGGAGGTCATGAGAAAAACTGAAATGAGTAGCTGTCTTTTCATAGTCTTAGTTTTTAAGGGTTAGGCTTTTTGACTTGTATAAGACAGGCCCATTTCCGCCAACATAAAACTAAAAACAGAATTCCGGGCAGACTATCAGATATGTAACAAATCCTATAACAGATTTTACAAAATGGATATTTATGGCGTGTTTTACGGATATATACCCACCCCTTGCGCTTCGCGCCTTCCCCTCCCTACCGGCAGGGAGGGGTTAAGGGAGGGTAAGGATCTGGGATTCTGTATTCTGTATGTGAAATTTATAATTTCATGGTCATCAAATTAAAACCATTTAAACCCCACCAATTGATAGCACAGAATGCACAATATTCCCCTTCTCCCCGGGGAGAAGGGGCCAGGGGGTGAGGGGTGGTGCAGAATA
>JAXGTH010000188.1:0-4720 GCA_040775045.1 Bacteroidales bacterium | reverse complement strand
GAATCCTTCCGTCGAAACCAGTTGTTCGGCATACAGTGTCCCGTCAGGTTTCCTGAACTGGGTGTGCCGCTTGTGCGGGATCTTTCCCAATCGATGATAGAAAGGCATCCGGTTCGGGTATTAGATGTAAGTAAAAAAATGCTTTCAGTACACTAAGGTAATCCTTTTTGCCCCAACCTGAGCCGACTGCCAGATGAAATACTTTTCTGTTATGACTTTAATGGTTGTCTGTCCGGCAGACCGTGCTGTCGGCGTCGGGACGCATGAAAGGTAAACATTTATTGAAGAGGATTGTTCAGCAACGAAGGCCTTGGCGGGGTTTATTCGATCCCGGAGAAATGCTTCATGAACTGCACGCGCTCAAATGCCGCCGGGTTCTCGATCTCCTTGATGCTCATCCGGCCGGTGAATTCGCCCAGTGACTTGAAATTGTGCTTATCCATCCAGTCTTCCAGTTCCTTAAGCATGATTCCGATATACTCCGGGCCATTCTTATACAACACCGTGACCACCTGTGTAGCCTTGGCTCCTGCAAGCAATTGCTTGATCACGGCAGCCCCGCTGTGGACCCCTGTGGATGCAGCAATGTCACAATGCAGCCGGCTCGACAGCATGGCAACCCACCGCAGGGAAAGAGACAGTTCGTCAGGGTGGCTGAACACATTGGTGGAAGTGACCTTGAATTGGTCGATGTCGATATCGGGCGAATAGAACCTGTTAAAAAGCACCATGCCGTTGATGCCGGTCCATGAAAGTTTAAGGGCCGTATTGGCCAGGCCGGAAAAATAATGGCTTATCTTGACCGCCAGGGGGATGGATATCTGTTTCCTGATACTTTCGATGATCTCGAAATACTCTGCTTCGTTGGCAGCGCCATCGCGCCTCGGATCCGACGGCAGGATGAACAGGTTCAGTTCGATCCCGTCAGCCCCGGCCTCCTGTATGCTCCTGGCAAAGGAGATCCAGTCGGACGCCGACACGCAGTTGATGCTGGCGATCACGGGGATCTGCACGGCAGCCTTGGATTCCCTGATCAACTTCAGGTAGTTGTCCACGTCGTTGTGCCGGGTATAATTGCTGATGTAATCATCAGCTTCAGGGTAGGAATAATTCCCTGCATCGCTGTTCATGGTATGGCTGATCGCATGGTTGATCTGCTCCTCGAACAGTGATTTCAGCACGACGGCAGCAGCGCCGTTCTTTTCAAAATCGATGATATGACTGACTGAATTCGTGAGTCCGCAACTGCCGGCGATGATGGGATTCTTCAGCTTTAGCCCCATGTAGGTGGTTGATAGGTCTGCCATTCTTTCTATTCGTATTAGAGATTAAAGGTGAACAAATTTATACAATATTTTTTAGCAGTCATCAAAAGAACGCCATCAAATGAAATGATACCTATAGCCCGTCGCCTATCGCCTAACGCCTTAATATTTTATTTTCCAACCGTCGAACAGCGATTCATCGTCCAGCACATCGAGGGCTTTGAGGAAACCATCGTCGTTCCCCGAAAACACCTCATAGGATGCGGATACGTCCCACAGATTCCTGGCCATCCAGGCTTTGATCTGGTATTTCAGGAAGGTCTCAGATGTTTTGTATCCTTCCTCATCGAAGGGAACTTCCATTTTTTCTGCATAACTGAAGAAACCCTTCATGAACTTCTCATCGAGCTTAAAATCCTCCCTGTATTCCTTAAGGGTAGGATATTTAGCCAGTATCTCTTCCCGGTGGTCGTCAACGTACTGCACCGTGAACTGGTTCAACACCCCTTTTCTCCTCAGGTCGGTGTAATAATCCGAGATCCAGGTCGAATCCCAGGGTATGAAGATGTCCGGCATAATTCCTCCCCCGCCGTAGACCACCCTGTGCGCGGGAGTGTAATACTTAAGCGAGTCAGGGAACCTGATGCTGTCGGGGTTCACCAGTTCTCCGTGTTCCATCCTGTTGTAGATATCCATGTAGTAATCTTCAACCCCCTTGTCGTAAGGCTTTTGTATGCTCCTGCCTGTTGGGGTATGGTACCTCGCTGTGGTGAGCCTGATCACCGATCCGTCGGGAAGCGGGAACGGCCTTTGCACCAAACCTTTCCCGAACGATCTCCTGCCGATAACCAGTCCACGGTCCCAGTCTTGCACGGCACCGGCAACGATCTCACTGGCTGAGGCAGATCCCTCATCGATGAGCACCACCAGCCGGCCTTCCGTAAAACTCCCCCCCGGGGTAGCATAGTAATTCTGTTTTGGCGACTTCAGCCCTTCTGTATAAACGATAAGGCTTCCGCCAGGAAGGAATTCGTCGGCCAGGTCGATGGCCGCACCAAGGTAACCTCCTGAATTGCCGCGCAGGTCGAGAATAAGGTTTTCCATACCCTCCGCCCTGAGCCGGCTTACCGCTTCGCTGAACTCATCGACCGAGGTGGCCGAAAAGCGGTTCAGCTTTATAAACCCTGTCCGGGGTGTTGCCATGAAGATGGCATCAATGCTGTTGATGGGGATATTATCCCTGGTAATGGTATAGTCAATGAGCCCTTCCCTGCCCTTGCGGTAGATGCTCACATCGACCGTTGTTCCCTTTTCGCCGCGCAGCCGGTCCATCACGTACTGGTTATCGACCTTCTCGCCATAGGCGATGGTGTCGTTGATCCTGATGATCTTGTCGCCGGGCATGATGCCCAGCTTTTCCGAAGGTCCCCCGGGGATGGGGGCGATCACCAGGATGGTATCCTTGAAAAGCTGAAAGGTGATGCCTATCCCTTCGAAGCTTCCGCGCAGGGGCTCCTCCGCCCTCTCGATCTCCTCCTTGGGAATATAGGATGAATGGGGATCGAGTTCCTTCAGGGTTTCGATGATGGCATTGTCGACGAGTCCCTCCATTTCAACGGAATCGATATAGGCATAGTCAACAAGCTGGAACAGGGCCACCACTTTCTGGATCTGGTCCCTGATCTCAGGGGTCTGTGCTTTGGTGGCATCTATGGCAATGATAGAGACTAAAAAGACGAGTATGAATGATAGCGAGGTGCGAAAGTTCTTGATCATGGTTACAGATGTTTGTCGGTCAAAAGTAAACAAAAAACAGGCCTTTCATCAGGCATATCCCATGATTGTTGTTAAAAAACGTTAAGCCAGGATACCCCGACCGGGGAGTTTGCAGGATCAGTAGTCGAGCAACTCCTTTGCTGCCCTGTACACCTTATCGGCATTGGGAAGAATGGCCCCTTCGAGGATCCTGTTGAATCCTACCGGGGTGAAGGTTGAACCCACCCTGCGGGCCGGTGCGTCGAGGTATTCGAATGCCTTCTCGTTGATGAGTGCCACGATCTCGCCTCCGAAACCCGCAAAGACCTTGTCCTCGTGGACCACCAGCACCCTGCTGGTTTTCTTTACCGATGCGATCACGGCTTCCTCGTCGAGGGGTACGAGCGACCTGAGGTCGATCACTTCGACCTCCCTGCCTGTATCCTCTTTTATCTTTTCGGCAGCCTTAAGGCACAGGTGCGTAGCATTGCCGTATGTGATCATGCTGAGGTCGCTGCCTTCCCTCCTGATACGGGCTTTCCCGAAGGGGACCTCAAATTCTTCAGGGACCTGCGCTTCTGCCAGCGGGTCGTTATAAAGAGCTTTGGGCTCAAGGAAGATGTTCGGCCCCTCGGAGCGCATGCAGGTTCGCAGCAGCCCGGCCGCATCGTCGGCAAAGGAGGGATATACGATCCTCAGGCCGGGCAGGGTGGTCAGCGCACCCTCGATGGTCTGGGAATGGTAAAGCCCTCCGCCGATATAGCCACCCGAGGCAAGCCTGATGGTTACATTGGCGGCAAACTGCCCGTTCGTCCGCCAGTAGTCGTGGCTGAGCTCCAGCACCTGCTCCATGGCCGGCCAGAAATAGTCGGCAAATTCAGCCCCTTCAACCACCACACGTATGTTTTTCCCGTACCTGCTCATCCCGTTGGCCGTGCCAACGATGAAATCTTCGGCGATGGGTGCGTTGAAGACCCGCTCTTTCCCGAATTCCTGCTGCATCCCTTTGGTAACGTTGAAGATGCCACCCTTATCCTTGTTGGCCACATCCTGCCCGTAGATGAAAGTATCGGGATTTTTCCTGAATTCCTCCTTGAGGGTGGTATTGAGGGCCTCGATAAAGCGCATCTTCTTCCCACTGCCATCAGGCAATCCATCGGGAAATTTTTCGGGTATATGGGGTGCCGGTATCACAAAATCAAAGATCGAATCCGGGTCGGGATCAGGGGCAGCGATCACCTTCTTGTGTGCGGCTGAGATTTCCTTCTTGGCCTTCCTGTCGAGTTCATCCAGCTCTTCAGCGGTAAATATTCCGGAATACACCAGCCGTTCCCTGAACCTTTCCAGCGGATCCTGGCCAACGGCTTCCTGCAGCTCCTCGTCGTCGCGGTAAAGCTCGTGGCGGTCGGAATTGGAATGCGACCCCATCCTCACACAGTTGGCATGAACGATCACCGGGTAGCCATGCTCCTGCACATGTTTTTTTGCAAGTGCCATGGCATTCATCGAGTTGAACACATCCTTGCCGTTACAATAGATGATCTCGAGGTTCCTGAAGCCCTCGAAGTTGGTTGCCGCATAGGGGTTTGCGGTCTGGTCAGCCTTGGGCACCGAAATGCCGTATTCATTATCCTGGAAAACGAAGATCACCGGCAGCCTTTCATTCGTGGCACCGTTGATGGCTTCGTACACGTAACCTT
>JAXGTH010000187.1:0-4799 GCA_040775045.1 Bacteroidales bacterium | reverse complement strand
AAGCAACGATGAAAAAGATACTCCTGGTCATACAAAGGGAATACCTCACGCGGGTGCGGAAGCGCTCCTTTATCGTGATGACGGTACTGGGCCCGCTCCTCATGGCCTCTGCCTTCGTGATCCCCATGTACCTGGCCACCCTTTCCGACAGAGAGATTAAGGTGGTGAGCGTGCTGGACGAGACCGGTTGGTTTTACGGCAAATTTACCGATACCGAGGAGTATGTGTTTAGCTATACCGTGAATGACCTGCAGACGGCCAAGGGCGAGATGCTGGAAAACAACGACTATGCCCTGCTGTATATCCCGCGCAGGGAATTGACCGTGCCTTCCTCGGCCATCCTGTATTCGGCGCGGCAGCCCGGCGTCGACATGAAAAGCTATATCCGCAATGTGATGTCGAAGGAGGTGGAAACGCAAAAGCTGAGGATCAACCTCGACGAGATGCAACTCAGCGAGGAGGACAGGGAGAGGGCCATGAAGCTGCCAGATCTGATCAGCACCAGCATCGACCTGAGCACCATCAAGATCGACGAGACCGGGCAGGAAGCCGAAACCTTCACCGAGATCATGATGGCCGTGGCCTTCGTCTCGGGCATGATCATCTATATGTTCATCTTCATGTTCGGTGCGCAGGTGCTGCGGGGGGTGATGGAAGAGAAGACCAGCCGCATCATCGAGGTGATGGTGTCGTCGGTCAAGCCATTCCAGCTCATGATGGGAAAGATCGTGGGTATCGCCATGGTGGGGCTGACCCAGTTCCTGCTTTGGATCGTGCTCACCTTCGGCCTCGTGAGCGTTTTCCAGCTGGCCTTTGCCGACCAGATACCTCGGCCCGAGGTGCGCATGGCGGCCGGGCAGCAGGCCGAAAGTATTAATGCAGCAGGGAATGCTGAGATCGCAAGGGTTTTCGAGATCATCAACTCCATACAGTACGATGTGATCCTCATCTCCTTCCTGTTCTTCTTCCTGGGCGGGTACCTGCTGTATGCCTCGTTGTTTGCGGCCGTAGGCTCCGCCGTCGACAGCGAGTCCGACACCCAGCAGTTCATGATGCCCATCACCATCCCGCTGATCCTGGGCTTTATTGTGGCCAACATGGCCATTACAGATCCCGACGGGCAGCTGGCACTCTGGTTCTCCATGATCCCCTTCACCTCACCCATCGTGATGATGGCGCGCATCCCCTTCGGGGTACCCATAGAGCAGATATGGATCTCCGGCGCCCTGCTCATCCTGGGCTTTGTCTTCACCACATGGCTCGCGGCCCGCATATACCGTACGGGCATCCTCATGTACGGGAAAAAGGTAAGCTACAGGGAACTGTGGAAGTGGATCACGTACCGGCACTGATCAGGCAGCATCAGGCTTCTGGCTTCTGGTATCTGGCTTCTGGTTTCTGGCATCTGGCATCTGGCATCTGGTATCTGGTATCTGGTATCTGGTATCCGGCATCCGGCTTTCACCACCCGCTCGCCAGCACGTCGATAATGTGGATGGTGTTGATGGGCAATTGGTTTTTCGAGATATATCCCTGCAGGTGCATGAGGCAGGAAGCGTCGGTCGAAACAATGTATTCGGCACCGGTGGCGATGGCATTTTCGATCTTCTGCCGGGCCATGGCCGTTGAGATGGGTTCGTTCTTCACGGCAAAGGTCCCGCCAAAACCGCAACAAACGTCGCGTTCTTCCATCTCCACCAGGGTGAGCCCCTTCACCGCTGCCAGCAGCCTGCGCGGCTCGTCGTTGAGCCGGTATTCACGCAAAGAGGCACAGCTGTCGTGGTAGGTTACCGTATGCATGAAGGTGGCCCCCACATCGGTCACGCCGAGCCTGTTCACTACGAAATCGGTGAACTCGTAAATGTTCTTCTGCAACTGCTTGTATTCGATATGCAGGGAAGTGTTATGAAAGAGTTCATGGAAATAGTTCTTCACGTATCCCGTGCAGGATGCCGTTGGCCCCACCACAGGCCTGTTATGGGGGAAATCCCTGATGAACTTTTCGCCTATGGCCTTGGCCTCCTCCCAGAAGCCGCTGTTGAAGGCCATCTGCCCGCAACAGGTCTGGTTCCCGTTGTAATGTACTTCATGCCCCAGCTTGCGCAGGATCCGAACCATGTTGAAACCCGTATCGGGATAAAACTGGTCGATGAAACAGGGTATGAAGGCGTCGATGGTCATAGGGATCGATCAGGGCGCAAATGTATGAAAAAAAGTTGATGCCGGAAACAGGATGTCAGATACCGGATACTCGCTGCTGGTTGCTGGTTGCTTGTTGCTTGTTGCTGCCTGGTCGTTGTACCTGGTACGTAATACCTTGTACATCTCCTGATGTTTGTTCCTGGTTGTTTGTTGTTTGCTTTCAGATCCTCACCGTCCCGTGCCTCATGCAGGCATCTTTTGATCCTCAGGCAACAGATCCCTACATTTTGATCCTGTCGAATAACCGGCCGAAAATGCGTTTTACGGGGTTCAACCTTACCGGATAATAGAAGTCCGACTCAAACCACCCTTTGTCCCTGAAGTAGCTGTAATCCCTGTATTCCTCATTAAGTTCCCTTCTGATACCGTTCCGCGACATCCTGAAGATCATCAGCTCGAAGAGCGAGGGCGACGGCAATTCCTTTTTGATGAGCTGCCTGTAAAAGCGTTCGCTGTGCTTTTTGAGGATCAGGTCATTTTTCTTCTGCACCTTTTCGGGCATGGGTTCGCGGGTCATCAGGCATGAGCCCTTCACCCTGTTTCCCAGGGCATTGCCAATGAAATTAAGGTATTTAACGATCCTGTTGCCTCCATAAACACCCTGTACGACAATGTTGGTAAAGGTTTTCCCGAAAAAGCGGGGCCGATGGAAAAAGTACCCGAACCTGTCGAGAAATACCTTCATCTGCCCCGAAACGCCGAATGAATAGTTGGGTGTGGCAAAGACAATGCCATCGGACTTTTCGATCTTATCGAACAGCAAATCCCGGTCGTCCTTCAGCGGGCAGAATTCCTCTCCCTTGTTCAGGCAGAGGGAACATCCTGTGCAGATCTGCAGATCGTAATCGGCCAGCCGCACGATCTCGAATTCAATATTCCCGAGCAGCTGAAGGTTCTCCATGAACTTTTCAACTGCATTGAAAGTGTGTCCTTTTCTCGCACTTCCGATAAACGCTGTTACTTTCATAAGCGGTCCTCTTTTTTATGGTCTTCTGCAAGATATGGCCAATACCGCCGAAGCCGTTGCCAATGCCCGGAACCTCTGGTTTATGTGATCATTCCTGCCGGGGATGCACTGTTGCTTATTGTTCGTTGATTGTTGTTCGTTGCTTGTTGTTTGTTCTTTGTTGTTTGTTGTTCGTTGTTTGTTATTCGTTGTTTGTTCTTCGTTGTTTGTTCTTCGTTGTTTGTTCTTCGTTGTTTGTTCTTCGTTGTTTGTTCTTTGTTGTTTGTTCTTCGTTGTTTGTTGTTTCCTGATGTTGGACTAACCCCTCTTGACCTGCTCCGGGCTTTTCCCGAGACTGTGAATATGACGCTATTTTCGCCCTGTGGACTATTTTTTCTTCAGGTTCTTTTCATAGGTTTCGATCCAATCGCGGACCTCCATCCTTTTTACAAGTTGTGCGATAAACCCGAAGGGGATATCGTCGGGTTTGCGGAAGCGTATACAACTTTTCCCCATGTCGGGATTTTTACCGGTGACCTCCCGGTATCCCGCCGTGAACCAATCGAGCAACTCCGGCTTCGCGTACATGCCGAAATGATACAGGGCAATGTGGTTCTTCTGTGAAGCGATGCTCATGAACGGCAGGGGCCGGGCCGGGTCGCTGTGGTATCCGTCAGGGTAGAGGGAATGGGGCACGACATAACCGATCATGCCGTAATTCATCTCCTCGCTGAAGCCTTCAGGAAGGTTCTCCAAGATGACCTTTCTCAGCTGACTTATGGCTTCCTTCCTGTCGTCGGGCACTTGCCCGATATAGGTGTCGGGGTCGTCGGCTTTGATGTTCATGGCTCGGCGGATTAGGATTCACCAACAAAGATATAACGATCAGTTTAATTTCGGGTGTAGCGAGATGAGAGGGATGATGCCGGATGCCGGATACTTCAGATTTCAGATATCAAATATCAGATTTCAGATTTCCCGATCCCTGACCCTCAATCCCTTCCCTTCTCCATCAGCATGTCGCTGTATGAGACCGGTACCAGGTCTTTGTCCGCGATGCTGAACAGGCGGAGGTAATGCCTGCACTGCCGGAGTAACGCATCCCTGCCGGTGCTGCCATCCCTGTCGATGGCCTCGATCTCTACAAAGGAGCCCAGGCCTTCCACCAGGTCGAGGTGGAACTTCACGTTGCCGATGAACCAGATCTCCCTTTTCTTTTCGACGATCACCAGGATGCCGAGCGCTTTGGTAAGGATCTCCTTCAGTGCCGATCCCGGATCGGACCGGAAGAGCAGTACATCCGACTGTTTGGGGCCTTCCGTGTCGGCACGCCGGTAATGGATCAGGTTATTCTCGATGTTCCCTTCCCTGAGCTTCAGCCTGCCCTGGCTAACCCTGAAATAGGTGTCGGTCTGATGATCGGTCCCTTTGAATTCGGCTTTTCCCGACCTCAGGATCTGTCTGATGCTTTCCTGGTCATGGCATCTTGCCTTGATCTCTATGTTGATGTGGGACATGAACTGCGGCTTTCAGCTGGTAAATCTTTCTTTATCTAGCGAATGAATGAAGATATGGAAATTATGGTTTCCTTCAAGCCCGGAAGTGAATAGATGCCCGGTTACACCACAATGGCGATGTTGCCTCTTTTTTT
>JAXGTH010000186.1:0-4809 GCA_040775045.1 Bacteroidales bacterium | reverse complement strand
TTTACAAATACCATTTGGATAGGAGGCCTTACAGCTGACAGCAACCTTCACCTCGCCGGGCAGCGTTACAGGCAGGTTGGACAGGATATACAGGGAGGTCCGATGTCAAATTCACGCGACTCCGCTTTTCTGGTGAACTGGGACCGTACATGGAAACTGACAAGACAGGAAGTGGAACATCACCGGCAGCACTGGTGGGAAGAGGGTTATGAACCTTCGGCAGCGATCGCGGATTGGCCCGGCAACGGGGACGCAACCTATGGCATGCCTGAACAGATGGCCCCCTATTACGACCACGACGGGAACGGCATCTACGACCCGGCCGCAGGCGATTACCCTTACATCAGGGGAGATGAATGCATATATTTCATCTGCAACGACGACATGCAGCATACCGAAAGCCAGGGGGATTCGCTGCAGGTTGAGATCCACTGCATGGTATATGCCTTCGACGCTCCTGACGACAGCATCCTGAACCATACCGTGTTCGTGCACTACGACCTCGTCAACCGTTCACCAAACACATACTACGACACTTACTTCGGTGTATTCACGGATTTCGACCTTGGATATGCCTGGGATGATTATGTTGGAAGCCACGTCACAGGCAATTCATATTTCTGCTATAACGGCACTGATATGGATGGATCCGGCGAGCCGGAAGCCTATGGCAGCCTGCCACCAGCCCAGTCTGCAAGCATCCTGGCAGGCCCGTTCATGGATCCCGACCAGGAAGACAATCCCGCCGGCGGATGCGACTTCAGCGTGAACGGTCTCAACTTCGGTAACGGCATTGTGGATGACGAACGGCACGGTCTATCCTATTTTGTGTATTTCAACAGTTCGGGGGGCCCTACGGGCGACCCCCAGAATGCCCAACAATATTACAAGTATTTGCAGGGCAGGTGGCAGAACGACTCAGCCATATTATACGGGGGTAATGGCAGCTGGTATTCAGGTGCAGACGGACCCGCATGCCGTTATATGTTTCCCGGCGATACCGATCCCCTGAACTGGGGCACCGATTGCGAATACCCGGCCGGTGGATGGAACCAGACTGGACTGTACTGGACCGAAGAGGCCGTCGACAACAACCCTTACGACCGCCGTGGCATGGGTTCCTGCGGACCCTTCACCTTCCACCCCGGCGACGTGCAGGAGGTGGACATGGCCTATGTGTGGGCCAACAGCTATCACAGCGCCGATTCATCGAAAAACCTGCTCAAGGCCAGGCTGTACGAGCTCAGGCAGCGTGTGCTGGACGGGGAGATCATCATCCCGAACGGGGAACTGAACATCGATGAAGCCCGGGCAGGGAACATCTCCGTCAGGATCTTTCCCAATCCCGCAAAAGATAGGATTTATGTCGAGATCAGGGGAAGTTGGGAAGACGAGGGGACTTCGGGGCCGGGCGACCTGGATACGGGGAGAGAAGGAATAGCGTATCGTATCACAAATGTTATGGGTACAACGGTCATGTCGGGGCGTTTTGCAGGAAAAACCTCTGAAATCAATATTTCTGGTCTCACCCGGGGTATATACATCGTCTCGGTGTGCACGGAAAGGGGGATGGTGAATGAGAGGTTTGTGAAGTATTGATGCCGGGTACCAGATACCAGATACCGGATACCGGATGCCGGATACCAGATGACGGATACCAGATCCTGGATACTGGATGCCTGATAAACATTCAAAACTTAAAACTCAAAACTTAAAACTCAAAACTTAAAATTCAAAACTCAAAACTTAAGCATAGAATTGTCCACCAGCGAACAACCGGACACGATAACGGACACTTTTTTATTGAAGACAACCGGCGCACAACATCTTAACCATTTCATTATCTGCGTTTTATAATACGTGGTATAATAATTGAAGCTATTTTGGTGCACCACTGCCGGACAACAGGGGTGCCGGACAACAACCCACCTGATGAAAACACTGAAAGGCAGTAATCAAACCCTTGCGGGGAGCGCATGGTCATATGTCAGGCCTGCCCTGCTGCTACTGCTTTCATCCACCATGATCATCTTCCTCACCAGCCAGGTGTCGGGACCAGCCAGTGTGTACGGCCCTTATTTCGGGCAACAGCCTCCGGGCAATACCCCGGTAGCTTTTGCCCAGGGTATCATCCCCGCTGATCTGCATTCGGCCCCGGTGTTTTCTTCCGACCTGACGACTGTCTATTACAAACCCCTTGAGGGAAACGGCATCATGGTGATGAAGGACGGCGGGGAGGGCTGGAGCAATCCAGGCCCGCTCTTCCCCGATGAGGAGATCGCCAATTCCGATGACCCCTGCCTTGATCCTGCCGGGGATATGTTGTATTTCACCCTCTACGACAAGGAAGCCAACAGGGAATACATCTAGTCCTGCGCGCCTGAAGGGCCGAAGGGATGTGTGCCGGAAATGCCTTCCGGGGCGCTCAACGACCTCGACCTGCACTGGCAGTTCAGCGTGGCCGCCAATGGCAACATCTATTTTGCCTCGAACGGGAACATTTACGTTTCGGCATTCAGCAAGGGCATGTACGCTACCCCCGTGAAGCTCGACACGGCCATCAACACCAGCCTGAGCGAATGCACCCCCTGGGTGAGCCCCGATGAGCAGATGCTCATCTTCGCCCGGTCGAACGGGGATAAACCCGACCTCTTTATCAGCCACCGCGATGCGGCCGGAAAATGGAAAAAGGCCGTAGCCCTTGGCCACGGTGTCAACACCGAACACCACGAGATGTGCCCCCGCATCAGCCCCGACGGCAAATACCTTTTCTTCCTCAGCTCCCGGGGAGGGCTTTTCAGCGCCTACTGGGTCGATGCAGGGATACTCGGGAATTCTTGAATTATCATGCCGGGTTACCCCCGTACTTGAATTCCTATCTGCCCCCTTCTGCCGAAACCGGCTTCTTCTTCGGTGCCTTTGTGCCTTCGTCCTTATCCAGTTTTTTATCCTTCGGTGCTTCGCCCTTGTCTGCGGCCTTCTTCATGGCCTTGCGCGGGTAGGTGTCGGTATTCCAGGCTTCGCTGATGATCTTGTATCCTTCGCCGCTCTTGACCCAAACGGTGAGATATTTACCGTGCTCCGGGACAGGCTCAGTGGCATCGGCCACCTGCACCATGATATCGTAGGTGCCGATCTCGACCACCGCATTCCCATAGTCATTGACCATGAGGGTATTGAACTTCATCGATATGACCTTGTTGCCCGATTCTGCCGATTTCTGCTGCTGTTTCCTCATCGCATCGATCCCCGTAAGCATCTTGCCGTAATTGGGCAATGAAACCACATCGTCATGGTAAAACCCCAACAGCGCCTCATCATCCCCGGCAACAATGGCCTTGGCCATCTTGTTATTGTAATCCTGGATCAGGGCCATGAGATCGTCGCCGGTTTCGCTTTTCTGCCCCCAGGCAAACACCACCGCAAGCATGAGCATTGCGGAAAGCAAGGTTCTTGTCATTGTTTTCATAAGCTGATTATTTTGAAACGTGAAATGATAATTTATTATTTATCAAACAGATATTCAAAGGTACGACAGCTTCGGCCAAAAAGCAATTTTGTTTCATCTTTAACAATTTGTTAACTTAGGTGTTATATATTCAGGCGTTGGGCGTCAGGCGTCAGGCGTCAGGCATCAGGCGCCGGGCTCCGGGTGTAATAGACTTTGGGACGATGGGACTGTGGGATTTCCGCGTACCGCGTACCGCATTATAACCATCCCGAGTGCTCGGGATTAGTTCGACTAAGTCTTTTCATTTCGCTATGCTCATAACAAGACAGTCTCACTAATGAAACACTGAAACAGTGAAACCATGAAACACTGAAACACTGAAACACTGAAACACTGAAACCATGAAAACCATCCTCTTCATCCTTCCGATATTCATTGCAACCCAGATAATTGCCCAACCCATGAAAACACTGGAAAAGATCAGCTGGCATGGCCAGGCGGCCATCAGCATCGAAAACGGGGAACAGAAAATATACATTGACCCCTACAAGCTTGAAAACGAAGACAAGGCAGACCTGATCCTGATCACGCACAGCCACGGCGACCATTTGTCGGCCGACGATATCGCAATGGTGGCCACAGAAAACACGAAATTCGTTTGCCCGCACAATTGTATTTCACCCCTCCAAGACCTGGGATACCGCAACATCACAGGTGTTTCGCCGGGCGACCGTATCATGGTGGACGGGACCGAGATCCTCGCCGTTCCGATGTATAATATCGTAAAGACCAACTTCCACCCCAAAGAGAACAAGTGGACCGGCTTCGTCATCGATGTCGGGGGAGTGAAGGTCTACCATGCCGGTGATACCGAGCGTATCCCCGAGATGAAAGAGGTGGAGTGCGACATCGTTTTCCTGCCCCTGGGGCAGACCTACACCATGAACAGCGTTGAAGAAGCTGCTGAAGCGGCCCTCGACACGGGGGCGGAAATCGCCATCCCCATCCATTACGGCCTCTATGAAGGGACGAAGGAAGACGCCCTCAGGTTCAAAGAGCTGCTTGCCGGGAAGATGGATGTGGTGATCATGGGGGAGTGAGGGCTGGATCCTGGATACTGGATACTGGATGCTGGATCCTGGATGCTGGATCCTGGATGCTGGATCCTGGATGCTGGATGCCGGATACCAGATACCGGAAGCCCGGTGCCTGACACCTGATGCCTGACGCCCGTTGCCTGACGCCCGTTGCCTGACGCCCGACGCCTGATGCACGACGCCTGACTTCTGATGCCTGATCAAATCACCATACACTTCTGCATGCACACCTGACCACCGCAGAACACATACACGTAGTAG
>JAXGTH010000185.1:0-4936 GCA_040775045.1 Bacteroidales bacterium | reverse complement strand
TTGCCATATTCGACGTTCACGTCGGCGGCCTTCAGGAAGGAAGCTTCGGCATCACCGAACTTCAGCCTGATGATGTTGTTTTTGCCATTCAATTCGTCGAGATCGAGGTTGCCATATGCGATCGTGAAGTCCGTATTGCCCTGCAGGCTGCCCACGTCGGCATTGCCGAACTCGTTCGCCAGCACCAGGCTGCCTGTGGCGGGCATCTTCACATCATAGATAATTTCCAACTGGCAGTTCTTGCAGTCGAGTTTGCCGCTGAAATCAGTAAATGCCTTTACCGAAGTATTTGTCCCGCTGATCTTAACATTGATCTTATCCAGTACCCGCTGCGACTCTTTTTCAGAGCCGGCATCCACCCTGACCTCAACATTCACGGCCACCTGGTTCTTATCCCAGGACTGTATGTTCACCTGTCCGTATTTGTTGCTGATGTTGACTTCGGCATCGGCCTTAACTTCAAATGACTCCTTGAAGCTTTTTGTAAGTTCCTGTGCCTGCATGGCTGCCATGGACCAAACCATGGCCATGCTCAGGAGAATGGTAATTTTTGTAATCTTTTTCATTTTTCCGGTTTTTTGTTGATTTACAAATGACATATTTGAGTAAGTATATTGTCGAGGATCTTGATCCTCGTTCGGTAATTGGTGACGAGTGCGCCATAAACCCGCTCATCCGAGGCATTCCTGTCAAGCTCATCCTTCAGCACGTCTGCTTCAACTTCAAGTTTTTCCAGCTGTGCTTCTGCCATGCCGCTGATCCTGGCTGCCTCCTCATCGTTGGCTGCACATCCCGCGATCTGCTCCAGGCGTTGTCCCGACAACCGGTCGTAATATTCAACCACCTGGCTCAGTTCATCGCTCACGGGACTTGCATTTACCGTAGGTGTATTCCGCGAGAACTGGTATATCAGCAATCCCGACACCACTGCCAGTATCATGATACCCGCGGCGTAACGCCACGAAATACGCCTTTTGCCCTGCTCACCTGCATGGAATCCGGCATCGAGCTTCGCCGTAAAACGTTCGAGATGGCCCTGTGCGGGCTCATGAACATCATAATGTTCACGATTCTTTCTGATCTTATCTTCAAGTATACTCATGGCCTTTAATTGACAAATTCATTCATTTTTTCCTTTTTCAACAATTCCCGGAGCCTTTGCCTGGCCCTGGAATACCTCGTGCGGCTGGCATTGTTGGTGATGCCCAGCACCTGCGAGATCTCCTCATGGTCGTATCCCTCGATCAGCAACAGGCTCAGGATCACACGGTCCTCATCACCCAGCATCTCGATCCCCTTCCTGATCTGTTCGATCTTGTACGACAGCATCTCGAGATAATTTTCCGTGCCGTCGTCGGCGGGTAAATCGATGCCTTTCTCGTCGAGCGAAACCGTTTCCCTGCGCCTCTTCAGTTCATCGATGGCCCTGTTGATCACGATCCGCTTCAGCCATGCACCGAAAGTGGCTTCCCCCTTATACTCATCGATCTTCCTGAAGGCAACGAGGAAAGATTCCTGCATCACATCTTCAGCTTCTGCCGTATCGCGTAATATCCTGAATGCCGAATTGTACATGGCCTTATAATATTGATTGTACACCTGTAGCTGTGATCGCCGGTTGTTATTCCTGCAACCTTCGATCAGTTCCTCATTGATATTTATGGTCTTCTGCATCAATGCCCGGGTTTTGTTCCAATGACTGCGATTATTTTTCAATGTTACAAGGTAGCCCAAAATTTTTTCTTCAGGCGAAACTGTTTTCATACAGTTTCACGGTTGGTGGACCATGCCGTGCGGGTAGCCCGTATCAAAAGAAAAAAAAGATACATTTGCCGTTCAATATCCGCTGCATGGAAAGGGTGGTAAAAGTTCCGGCTTACGTTTATGTATTTGCCCTGCTTTCGATGGTTTTCTGGGGGATGTCGTTTATCTGGACCTCCATCGTTTTCGAGTATTATCAGCCCATCACCACCATTTTTCTACGGCTTGTCGTTTCGGGGATCTTTCTTTTCCTGCTGCTTGCCGTGAGCGGTTATCTGCAACGCGTGCGCAGGCAGGACATCTGGCTTTTCCTCGCTTCTGCGCTTTTCAACCCGTTTTTTTATTTTATCGGAGAGAATTACGGGCTGAAATACTCCACCCCCGCCGTAAGTGCCATCATGATCGCCACCATACCGGTGGTGAGTCCCTTCCTGGCCTGGTTCATGATCAGGGAAAAGATCAGGATGATGACCGTTGCAGGCATCATCATCTCTTTTGCCGGCATCCTGGTGATGCTCATCAATCCTGACCTGACGCTCACCGCAAGACCCGAAGGCATATTCTTCCTTCTTTTCGCGGTATTTTCGGCGGTGATCTACTCCGTCCTGCTCAAAAAACTGACCGTTTCCTATACTCCTGTCAATATCATCGCCTGGCAGAACCTTATTGGTATATTTCTATTCCTGCCTGTTTTCCTGGTCATGGATTTCGACAGTTTTATCCGTGTGAAGCCTGACCTCCGTCTGCTGACGGCTCTTTTTTCGCTGGCCATCTTTGCCAGTTCCCTTGCCTTCATACTTTTTGCCACGGCCATCAAGTACCTGGGCGTGAACAGGGCCAACGTTTACGGGAACCTTATCCCGGTGATCACGGCCGTTGCATCTTATTTCCTTTTACAGGAAATCTTCGACCTGAAGAAGATCGCAGGCATTTTGATCGTACTTTTGGGGGTATTAATCACACAATTAACCAAAATCAAAAGATAGATGAAGCGTAAGAAGATCGTGGTGCTTGGCGGAGGGCTCGTGGGCGGGCCCATGGCCAGGGACCTTTCCGGCGAATTCGACGTGAGCCTTGCCGATATCAACCCCGATACGCTCGGCAGGGCCATCGGTGATTTTCCTATCCAAAGCAAAAGCTGCGATCTCTCTGATGAGCGCAACATATGCAGGATCGTAAAGGATGCCGATCTCGTGATCAATGCAGTACCGGGCCATATGGGATTCAAGACCCTCGAAACGGTGATCGACTGCGGCAGGGATATCGTCGATATCGCCTTTTTTCCGGAGGACCTTTTCATGCTTGAAGGCCTGGCAAAAGAAAAGGGGGTGGTTGCCATTGCCGACATGGGAGTGGCGCCGGGGATGAGCAACATACTGGCTGCCTATGCTGTTGACCGGCTTGACAGGACGGACAGGATCAAGATCATGGTGGGCGGATTGCCCAAGGTCAGGCAGCGGCCATGGGAATACAAGGCCGTATTTTCCCCGGCCGATGTGATCGAGGAGTACACCCGTCCCGCCAGGGTGGTGCAGGGCGGGCAGGAAGTGGTACTGCCGCCTTTAAGTCAGCGTGAATTTGTTGATATTGAGGGCGTTGGTACGCTCGAAGCCTTTATCAGCGACGGGTTACGAACCCTGATCCATACCCTCGATGTTCCTGAAATGGAAGAAAAGACCCTTCGTTACCCTGGCCACGCCGAACTCATTGAGGTGATGCGCGATGCGGGTTTCTTCAGTAAAGAACCTGTCAAAGCCGGCAAGACAATGGTAAGTCCCCTGGATGTCACCTCTGCCATCCTTTTCCCACAGTGGAAGCTGGAAGAAGGCGAGACGGACATCACGGTCATGAAAGTGATCGTGAGCGGTGAAAAGAACGGCCGCAAGGAGACCATCACCTGCGACTTATACGACGAATATGATCCTGCAACGGGCATACATTCCATGGCGAGGACCACCGGTTATTCGGCCACCATTGCCGCTCGCATGGTGCTGAGTGGTACGTACAGGCAAATCGGGGTTTCACCTCCGGAATACCTTGGCAGGAAACAGGAATGTGTCGAGTTCTTTTTCAGTGAATTCGAAAAGCGTAACATCCGTTACAGGATAAAAGAAAACCGGCATTAGGGATGAAACCCCAATGCCGGCCTTATTACCATTGGATTTGATATTATCTTACCAGCGTGTCGGGAACCTTAGGATGAGCCCGACATCGAAGAGGAAGTTCACGGGGAAAGTAGTGGCATTCACGTTCAGGTAACTCTTTACGCCTGTTTCCTCTGTAATACCCCTGAAATGCTTTCCGCTGCCCATGAATACGGGCAGGATCATGTGGCAGTTGGCACGGACGCCCAGCATATGGTTGAAATGCATTTTCACCCCGGTCTGGGCACCGATGGAGAACCTGGGCATGTTTTCCACTTCCGACTTGGAAATATTGTAATTCACCAGTCCAAGGCTTGGTCCGAAGTAAAGGAAATAGTCGCGCTGGAATTCGGTCTGTATCGTATACGACAGCTGGAAATAGGTAACATTCATACTGTAGTTCTTTTCCGAGATCAGGTCGGCATAATCGGGCGACTCATGCCAGATGGCGCGGGTAAAGGAGTTTGCCAGCAGAAAATCGAACCTCCCGTTTTCGTTACTGCTGGGGAAGCTGAAACTGGCACCCACGTTGAGCAGGTCGTTCACCTCCATCTTCCCTTCGATGAACCTGAGGTCGTTCCTTGCCACATAGCCCACCATGGGGGTGACCTCAATTTCCTGGGCACGGGCCTCCAGTACGAAAAACACGAGGGCCAGCGCGGTGATCATAAGGTATCGCAAACTCTTCATAGCCTTATTAAGTCTTTAGTTCAACAATTTTTCAGATCCGGGTCCATATAAATTCTGGACGAATTACAAGTTTATACTACATGCTCCCAAAAAAGTTTCATAAATATATTGAATCAATTTGCCCGAAACCAAACCGCTTCTTCATTTTCGGTATAATCAACCACCGGATTAAGTATTAATACTTAGAACGATATAATGGTTTCACGCTTGCCCTGCTGACCTTCCATTTTGCCAATTTTTTACCCGCTTAACAAAAAATAATTATATTTGCACCCGCAAAACGGCGAGGTAGCTCAGTTGGTTAGAGCGTCGGATTCATAACCCGGAGGTCATGGGTTCAA
>JAXGTH010000184.1:0-4943 GCA_040775045.1 Bacteroidales bacterium | reverse complement strand
TTACTTGAATGCATGCCTCAAGTTACTAAACTTGATGGCTTTGGAGGGGGAGGCATCCCCCTTCTTTTTAACATTCTTATTAACAATCCAATAGAAAATCAATTAAAAAAAAGAAGCTGCCCCTTTTGAGACAGCCTCTTTAATTTTGAATTTTGAAGGCTTAATTTTTAATTAATTCATTACCGGTTTGGCCTAACAGGCTTATCTGATAAATTATCATTATCTTATTCTACCAAGGAGGGTTGGGTTAATAAATTCTTCAAACTGCCGATAAAAAATCTATTTTTCCTGTGCGACATTTTGACGATTTGGGTATTAATAGATATAGGACTGTCTATTATGCGGAAAAACATTATCGTCGAAAATAGTTTTCAATTCGCAGTCAAGATGCTCAGGCTGTATAAGTTGTTGATCAACAATGGTGAATATGTCATTTCCAGGCAATTGTTACGCTGTTCAACAAGTATCGGGGCCAATGTTTTCGAAGCAACTGCAGCCGTTAGTCGTAAAGATTTTATCAATAAGATGGCCATTGCTTCGAAAGAAGCCAGAGAAACCTATTTCTGGTTAAGGTTGGTGCAAGAAGGTGAATTGGTCAACCTTGAAGTTGAGGAATATATTGATGATGTAAATGAATTGATTCGCATTCTCACAGCAATTGTTAAAACATCAAGCGGAAAATTAACAGCATTAAAATAAATTACAATAGAATTAAGAATTAAACATTCAAAATTCAAAATTGAGTTAACGTTTATTCGCCGAATTCCTTCTTGAGCATCTCCGCCCACTTTTCAAGCCTCCCGGGTGTGAGGTCGTTCTGGTTTTCCTTGTCTATGGCAAGACCGACGAACTTGCCGTTCTTTACGGCAGCCGATTCGGCAAAGGTATAGCCATCGGTAGGCCATGCACCTACGATATCAACACGGTCGTAGATCAGATCGTGGATGGCACCCATGCCATCCACGAAACCCTCGGGATAGTTTACCTGGTCGCCGAGACCGAAAAGGGCTACTTTCTTACCGCTGAAATCCACTTCATCAAGCACCCCGATAAAGTCGTCCCAGTCGTCCTGCATATCTCCGATACCCCACGTGGAGGTACCAAAAATAAGGTAATCATATTTCTCAACATCCTCTTTTTCGGCTGTATCGATACTGTTCAGCTCTGCGGCTTTGCCAAAAAGAGCCTGCAATTTTCGGGCAATGAGCTCGGTATTGCCTGTGGATGATCCGTAGAATATGCCGATCTTTTTCATGTCACATTTATCTTTTGTTGGTGCAAAGGTACGAAATTCCCGTCAATCGAGAACGAATCTAAATAGGGTCCCTTATTGGGGCCCCCCTGCCGTATAAATCCGCGCCGCGAGTCTACCAGATGAAGATATCCTCTTTACGCATTGGCCTTCGGCCTTCGATCCATCGGAAATCGCGCAGGCGCAGGTCCTCCTCCGGAAGCTCAAACGGGGGATGGATGGCACCGTCGGGTTTGTCGATATAGGTGAATCCTGTTATGCGGCTGCTGTCGAGGAAGATGATCATTCGGTTGGCGATGGCCTTTTGTATCCCGATGAGGGCGTGGTCGTCCTCCCGAAGGAAATAAATCGTTTCGGCATTACCGGTCACGCGGATCTTCACGATCTCGCTATCCATGAAATACCCGATCATGGTTCGTCCCTTCACCTGGTTATAAGTGGTGTTGATGCTGTCGTCAAGCGACACGATGAAACAGGAGTTGTGGAACACCATGGTGTCGATCTGGTTGTTGGCGATCACGATCTTCACCGAGTCGGAAGTCAGCTGGTTCTCCTCCGACCAGAGCACGGGTCCGTTGTACATGATGATGGTAGAGTCGGGGAAGTGGTATACCAGGCTGTCGCACATCCCCTGCAGGTCGCGGCGGTAATACTTCACCTTATAGTAGGCCTTCATGAGACTGGCGGCTCCGGTGCTGTCGGTGAACATCCACATGGTGTCGGCATGCAGGTAGAGCGAATCCTTTTTGTCGGGCATGATCGTCAGGGCGCTGTCGGTGACATAGGCGTATCCCAGTTCATCGTCGTATTCGGCCATATTGCCCTTGATGTAAAGGTCCTGTACCGTATCATACATGGTCACGTTGTTTTCGGCCAGCCCGTATTCCGGGTTTCGCCGGTAGAAGACCGTGTCGGCCCAGATCATCTGCTCCCCGTGCTGAATGAAAACCTTCTGTTTCAGGCGTGAAACGTCAATATCGGTATTGTACCATCCGTCCTCGCAGTAGATGCTGTCTTTCTCCCCCACGATGGTGGACGGGCCAAAAAACCAGGCCGTCTTATTCTGCGTATTGTATTTGAGCGTGTCGGAACGCATCACATAGTCGGGATTGGTGAGCACCACCTCGTAGCGGAAATATGCCTCTTTGAAATCGGTATAGTAATACCCTGTGCGGCTGGTAAGCACGTTGGTGTCGCTGACGATTGTTGCCCCGTTATAGTAATAGGCAATACGTGTGTTGCGGTCGTAGGTCAGGTGGTCGGTGGTGAGGGTGGCCCGGTTGTCGATCAGCTTCACATTGCCCCAGATGTCGGCAATTTTCGTGCCCCCGTCGTAGTTCAGCGAATCGCCGTAGATATCGAGGGTATCGCTGACGTTGATGTGTACCCGGCTGAAAGCGCGGAAGTTGTTGGCTTTTCTGTTGAGCCAGGCACTGTCGCAATAGAACCAGGTGCTGTCGTGCAGCATCACCACGTTGCCCAGCAGGCGTTGCAGGTCCTTGCTGAAACTGTCGTCGATAAGCAGTTCGTCGGAACGGATGAGTTTCACTTTTGTGGTCTTCTGCGCTAAGGCCATACTTCCGCCGGAGGCGATAAGCACAAGCATCACAAGCAGGTATTTATGGTGAAGCCGCATAGCGGATGTAAACTTACGGAAAAATGTAAAATTAAAGCATTCCGGGGGAAATCTGAACTCTGAACTCTGAACTATGAACTATGAACTCTAAACTCCGAACCCGACGCCTATCGCCTGTCGCCCATTGCCTATAGCCTATAGCCCATCGCCTGTCGCCTAACCGTATCCTGCTATTCTTCCCCGCCATCCTTTATGCATCGCACGCTGAGTGCGTTGTCCTTGGCCCAGCTGATGCGGAAGATGCGTTTCTGGGGTCCGTCGAGGGCATAGCACCAGGCCTCGCCATCCTTTCGTCCATCGGTCGCCGACCAGAAATAGGTGTACCTGTTGAAGTAGGAATAACGGCCGTCGTAACGCCGCACCCCTTCGGGGAGGGCAGAGAAACCGCTGCTGTTATAGCCTGTCATGTCGTCGGTCTTCCAGCGCGGATCGGCAGCCTTGAGGGCAAGGCCTGCCTCCTCGCTCCCGCCCAGGAATTCGATCAGGGTGTCCCATTCGGCACGGTCGGGCAGGTGCCAGCCTTCGGGGCATACCTTGCAGGCCCGCTCGAAGTCGTAGAGGTAGCCAAAAGTATCGGCACGGGATTCCTTGTCGTCATAAGCCCAGAAAACTCCGTCTTCAGGTTTGAACCTAAGGTTCTCTGCCATCCAGGTCTGGCTGCCGATCGTTACATATTTGTATTGCTGTCCGTCGCGGGCATCGGTAAAGGTGTTCCGCGGCTCTGTCTGGCAGGAGGTCAGCAGCATGATGACCGTAAAGGCTGAAAAGAAAAAGGAAAGTTTCTTCATCGTATGTGTTTTTGGGTTAAGGAAGGCAAAATTAAGCATCCATCGGCAGAAATCAAACAAAGGGGAACGGGGTTCTGGGAAATATTCTATTTTTACATTGATAACGGAGTTCAGAATTCCATCTTTAAACATACTCCGATGAAGTATATCATCAAAATCCTTTTTCTTTTTCTTCTTTTCATAAACACCAAACCAGATCTGCAAGCCCAGGAAATACCTCCTGCCCCACCGGAGGGTGAACCCCTGCGGGTGCTGCATCTCGAAGGCAGCAGCTACGAGATCGGTTACCGTTATGGACAGGAGATGAAAGAAGAGATCGCCGTGATAACAGGCAGGTGGAAAGCATTGCTGGAAGAACAATGGCAGATGTCGCCCGAAGCGGCGATCGAGCAGTTCCTCTCCACGACAAAACATGTTGAAGCCATCGAAGAAGCCTGTCCCGAGTTGTTGCTCGAGGTAAAGGGGATCGCCGACGGTTCAGGTCTTCCATACAAAACCATGCTGGCCTTCCAGATGAGTGAGGAAATGGATATCCATGCGCAGCGGTCGCCAGGCGAAAGGTGCACGGCCATTGCAGCCTCCGGCAACAGTCAGCATCCGACCATCGTTTCACAGAACATGGACCCTCCCCTCTTCCTGCATGGTTATCCGACCATATTGCACATCAAGAGGGACAATGGCAAGGAAGCCTTCATCCTGACCGTTCCGGGACTGATCGGCATCAACGGGATGTCAAAGCAGGGCGTTGCCGTGGCCTGTAACAGCATTTCCATGCTCAACTCCGCCGGCAGCGGCCTTCCGGTGGCCTTCGTCCTGCGGACGATCCTTGAAAAAAATAACATGGACGAGATCGACGCTTTTCTCAGGGGCATCGGTCATGCCACACCACAGACTTATACTGTGGGCGACAGGGAGGAAGCCCGGTGCTATGAATGCTCATCCGGCGGGTGCAGCACCTATATGACCTTTCCCGGACAGCAAGTCATCCTGCACACCAACTTTGCCATTGCCAACAGGGATTTTAACGAAAATTTTATCACCCTGCTTTCCGTATACGGGAAAACCATAGATGATCCCTATTTCTGCCCGCGTTTCTATCTGCTTTACGACCTCATCGCCGCTAACGACACCACGGTGGACGTTCCTTTCATCAGGCAGATGCTGAGGCTCAGGGAGCCGCCCGAACATCCCGTGCTGAATAGTGAAACCTATGGCACTTCCATCATGCTGCTGGATGAAGAGCCCATGATGTATTTCCAGACAGGTT
>JAXGTH010000183.1:0-4960 GCA_040775045.1 Bacteroidales bacterium | reverse complement strand
TAACCAAGAAAGCAGTCTGGATGTATAACAATGAAAAACCACACAGTGCATTACATAGAAATACACCAATTAGTTTTATAAAAACGGTCAACACTATTCAGGCATGATCAACTTAAAACTCAAAACTCAAAACTCAAAACTTAAAACTCAAAACAACCCAGCACCCGGCACCTAAAACCCGGCAATCATGAACCAGCTATCACATACTGACAAAGACGGCAAGGCCCGCATGGTGGATGTGGGCGGAAAGCCAAACCAGCACCGCACAGCCATCGCCACCGGGCATATCAGGCTTTCGCCGGACACGCTGCATCTCATCAGGGACAACCAGATCAAAAAAGGAGATGTGCTCACCGTGGCCGAGATCGCCGGCATACAGGCAGCCAAGAGGACCAGCGAACTGATCCCGCTCTGCCACCCGCTGCAGCTCACCAGTGTAAGTGTGAACACCACGATAGAAGACCATGGGGTGAGGGTGACCGGCGAAGCAAGGTGTACCGGCCAAACCGGCGTGGAGATGGAAGCACTTACGGCAGTCAGCGTGGCACTGCTCACCATTTACGACATGTGCAAAGCAGTCGACAGGAACATGCTGATGGGTGAGATCAGGCTGATCGAAAAAACAAAAAACGACATCTGACGTTCAATTGAACAGATGAAGCAACGCCTGGCCATATCGATCCTCTGGTTCCTGCTGCCGGTCATCCTGTCGGCCCAGGTGAACATCTCGTATTTCATGCATGCCGGACGTTACGAGCTCAGCCAGGCCAATTATGCCGAATCCATCAAGAAGTTCAATATCGTCATCACCTATAAGCCCGACCTTTTCGAGCCATACTTTCTAAGGGGCATCGCCAAGTTGTACCTGGGCGACTACAAAGGTGCCGACCAGGACCTGAGCACGGCAGTGACCATCCATCCACTGTATTCGCATGCCTACCACTACAGGGCCATTGCCAGGGCCCAGATGTACAATTACACCAATGCCCTGCACGATTTCCATAAAGCCCTCGAGATCGACCCCTTCAATCCCGAGATCTATATCGACAGGGGGTTGACAAGGATCAATATGCGCGCATACCAGGCTGCCATCGAAGACCTCGACAAGGCCATGAAGTACGACAAGACCATCCCCAGCGCATACCTGTACAGGGCGATTGCAAAAAGCTATCTTGAGGAGAATGAGAGCGCCATCGAGGACTGCAACAAGGCCCTGCTGCTCGACTATTTCAACACCGAGGCATACCTCAAGCGGGGGCAGATATATTACGAAATGCAGGATTACACCAAAGCCATTGCCGACTTCGAGCAGATCCTCGACCTCGACCCGGGCAATTCGCTTGCCCATTTCCATCGCGGGCTGGCGAGGATCAGCACGGGCGACAGCACGGGTGCCATGAAGGACTTCGACAAGGTGATCGCCGAAAACCCATACAATGCACTCACCTATTACAACAGGGCCTGGCTCAAGGCAAGCAGGAAGGACTATGAAGGATCGCTGCGCGACTATAACATGGTGATCAGCATCAATCCCAGCAATGTATATGCATATTACGGCAGGGCATACATCCATGCTGTCACAGGCCGCTACGGGGAAGCCATTGCCGATTATACCAGGTGTATCGAACTGTTCCCCGATTTTGCGGGAGCATACCTTCAGCGTGCCGCGGCACGCAGCAGCCTCGGCGATCATGCCGGTGCGAAAAATGACAACGAAACGGCCTTCAACATCATCAACATGCTGAACCAGGGCGATGCCTCTACCGAGGCTTTGATGAAGGCCTACGCCGATTCCACCTATTTCGAGAAGCTGATCGCCTTCGAGAGCGATTTCAACACTGGCAACAAGACCGGCGAGATCAACAGGGCCTATGAAGGCATCGAACTTGAGCCGAATTTTACCGTCCGCTTCATCCGTGTCGACAAGGACCTGGTAAAGAAACAGCGTGAAGGGTTTTCCATGGAAGAGCTGGATGACATAAGGCCCTGCCGGGACGAAGAACTGGCCTTTGCCATCATGAATACCGATATCGGCGAAGATGCCGTCACCCTGGGCAGGCACCTTGCCATTGCCGACTCCCTGCAAAGGGAAAACTCTTCCGACCATATCGGACATTTCCTTGAGGGCGTGGTGAACGGCATGGCCAGGAACTATTCCAATTCGCTGGAAGCCTATGATAATGCCATTAGCCTGTCGCCAAGGTTCGTTTATGCCTATTTCAACAGGGCGAATACAAGGTATGAACTTGAGGAATTCCTTTACAGTGAGCGGGTATACAGCGATAAGGTAACCATTACGTGGGACAAGATCCCTGCACCTGCCGAAACGGATATCAGCAGGGAACCTGATTTCGACATCGTTCTGCTCGACTACGACCGCGTGATCGAACTGGCGCCATCAATGCCCTATGCCTGGTTCAACAGGGGCAATATCAGGAACCGCATGAAAGATTACAACAGCGCCATCCTCGACTATTCCAGGGCCATAGAACTGAAGCCAGAACTGGCCGAGGCATGGTTCAACCGCGGGCTGACTTACATATACCTGAACCAGCTGGATAACGGATGCGGCGACCTCAGCAAGGCCGGTGAACTCGGTATCAGGGACGCCTACGGGGTGATCAAAAGGTTTTGCTATAAATAAGCTTCCTTCACACTATCAATAGTAATACCCGCTGTCGAACAATTCACCGAAAGCCAGCCCGCCGGCCAGGATGGCAATCACCATGATCACCGAAAAAACAATGCCGATGAGCGTCAGGATGCCCATAATGGTAAAATACAGTTTCAGCTGGCTGAGGGATTTGATGAGGCTGAACTTGTCGCCATTGAAATATGCCTGTTCCGATGACGATCCGGCCTGGTAAAGTACCACACCCATCCAAATGGGCAGCCACGCAATGATGATGCCAATGATGGTAAGGGCATACAGTACGCCCCCGATGATCATGAGCACACCGATAAATTTCATCCAGCCACGCGCCTGGTACACCGGCGTACTGACTTCCTTGATCAGGGTTACCTGTTCATTGTTTGTTTCTTCCATGCTTGAGAGATTTAATTATTTTTGTATGGTTTTCAGGCATTTTCATTCGCCGTAACAACAAATATAAGGAACAGGCCTGTTCATTCAAAATAAAACAATGAGTACGGAAGCAAAAAATATCAACATCGTATCTGTGAACATCTCCGAAAGGAAAGGCACCATCAAGAAACCCGTGAGTGAAATAAATCTTGGTCCGGAAGGTGTCGTGGGTGATGCACATGCCGGAAAATGGCACCGGCAGGTAAGCCTGCTCGCCAGGGAGAGTATCGATAAGTTCGAAATACCGGCCGGTCGTGAGATCAGGAACGGGGAATTTGCAGAGAATATTACCACCCGGGGAATGCTGCTTTATGAAGCCTCGCCCCTCGACCGTTTCTTCTGCGGTGAGGTGGAACTGGAGGTTACCCAGATCGGCAAGAAATGTCACGGCGACAGTTGCGCCATCTTCAGGGAAGTTGGCAATTGCGTCATGCCGAAGGAAGGCATCTTCTGCCGTGTCCGGGCCGGAGGCGATTTGAGGGCCGGCGACAAGCTCGAATACATCCCGAAGGTATACTCCGCAGTCGTGATCACCCTCAGCGATCGGGCCTACGCCGGTGAATATGAAGACCGCAGCGGGCCGCAGCTGTCGGGGCACCTCAGGGAGTTCCTTGACCAGCAAAAATGGCTTCACGATATTGAGAACGTGGTCATCCCCGACGATGAGCAGGCCCTCAGCGCATTGATGCTCGATGCCGTGGAACAGGGGGTCGACTTTGTCTTTACCACTGGAGGCACAGGTATCGGCCCCAGGGATATAAGTCCCGAAGTAGCCAGGAGCATCATCAAAAAGGATATCCCCGGCATCATGGAGATGATCAGGATGAAATACGGCACGGAAAAACCAAATGCACTGCTGAGCAGAGGCGTGGCGGGCTCGGCCGGACAAACCCTGATCTTCACCCTTCCCGGAAGCGTGAAAGCCGTAAACGAATATATGTCGGAGATCGTCAAGTCACTCAGGCATATGGTGTACATGCTGCATGGGCTGGATTTGCATTAGAGGCACCTGGCATCAGGTATCGGGTGTCAGGCATCAAGCATCAGGCATCAGGTCCCGATTCCCGGTTCCCGGGATCGCGGATCCACGAAAAACAATGAAATCGAAGATTTCTGGTTTTTCGGGACATCAGGCATCTGATATCCGGTATCTGGCAATAAAAGATAAATCATACATAACTGCACAAATCATGACAAGGGAAAGAGCCGTTGAATTACTTGAAAAGTATATCAGCAACGAGAGGATGCGCAACCACTGTTACGCCTCTGAAGCGGTGCTGAGGGCGCTGGCCGGAAGGCTGGGAAGGGATCCCGACCAGTGGGGACTGGCAGGGCTGTTACACGACATCGACGTAGAGATCACCGATGCCGACCCTAAAAGACATGCCCTGCAGGCCGTACCCATACTGGAAGCCGAAGGGTTGGACCCCGAAAGCATCGAAGCCATCAGACTTCACAATGAAATGGCTACCGATACGCCGCGCAGCAAGGAATTTCACCATGCGCTGGCAGCCGGTGAAACCATCACTGGCCTGATCATCGCGACTACGCTGGTATACCCCGACAAAAAGCTGGCAAGCGTGAAACCCAAATCTGTCGTCAAACGAATGAAAGAAAAGGCATTTGCAGCATCGGTGAACCGCGACACCATCATGGAATGTGAAAAGATCGGCATTCCCCTGCCCGAGTTCGCTGAACTGGCCATCAATGCCATGAAGGGGATCAGCGACAGGCTGGGATTGTGATTATGGAAGAAGGAAAATGGAAAAGGGAAAAGGGAAAAGGGGAAAAAGAGTAATGAGATATGAGACTGTGAGACGTGAAATTTCCGCGTACCCCGAACCGCGTACCCCGCACCTATCTTATGACTGTGAG
>JAXGTH010000182.1:0-5078 GCA_040775045.1 Bacteroidales bacterium | reverse complement strand
TGACATCGACGACAGGAACAGCGCCTACCTAAGCGCCGGCGTGGCCAACCGGGAGCCGAACAGGAGCGTGTACCGGGATGCACAGCCCGGTGAGGAGCCCACTTACGAGACCCTTTACGACTATGAGGCAGGCTATAAATACTCGGCCCCGAAAGCCGCCCTTTCGGCCAACATCTATTATATGGACTACCAAAACCAGCTGGTGCTCACCGGCAAGATCAACAACGTGGGCACCCCCGTCATGACCAATGTGCAGGACTCGTACCGCACGGGCATCGAGCTGCAGGCAGGCCTCAGGTTGCTGAAACGCCTCCGCTGGGACCTCAATGCCGCGTTCAGCCGGAACAGGATCAGGGATTTCACGGCGTATATCGACAACTGGAACTACTGGGACGATCCCGGCAATGAGCCCTACCAGTATGAAGACTACCTGGGGGAGACGGAGATCTCCTTCTCTCCCTCCATCACTGCCGGGAGCCTGATCGACTACGAGCCGGTCGACGACCTGCACATCTCGCTGGTCTCAAGTTATGTCGGTAAACAATACATCGACAATACTTCCAGCGAAGAACGCATGCTCGACCCCTGGCTGGTCCACGACATCAGGCTGATGTACACCTTCAACACATCCTTCATCAGGGAGATCAGCCTGCAACTCCAGGTCAACAACATCTTCAGCGAGGAATACGAAAGCAATGCCTGGGTGTACCGCTATATTTACGACGGGCAGGAAGGGGTGTTGGACGGCTATTTCCCCCAGGCACCGGTGAACTTCTTTGCAGGCATCGGCCTGAAATTTTAGAGGGGATGAGGCGCTCGTTTTCTTACCAACCCGGTGCCAATGTCATCCCGAACGAGTGAGTAAAACGAACGAGGAGGGATCCCCTTCAACTAAAATTAAAATTTTCGCGGACTGCTATGAATTGAAACTCGAAAATCGAAATTATATCAACATCACTAACCCAAAGCCCGGAACTGGGAATATCACATGCCCCGTCCCTCGTACCCCGTACCCAATTTTATTATCTTTGCATCCACCAAACGCTATGTCGAACAGGATACAGATAAAGAACCGTCGCGCCAGCTTTGAATACTACCTGGTGGAAAAGCTCGTGGCAGGCATACAGCTTACCGGTACGGAGATCAAGTCCATACGTGCCGGAAAGGTGAGCCTTGCCGACGCCTATTGCCTTTTCTCCGGCGGCGAACTGTATGTGAAGGAGATGCATATCGCCGAATATGCCATGGGCACGCACTATAACCATGAGCCCAAGCGCGACCGCAAGTTGCTGCTCACCAGGCGGGAGCTGAAAAAGCTGGAAAACAAGACCCGGGAGAAAGGCTTCACCATCATCCCTACCCTGCTCTTCATCAACGAAAAGGGACTGGCCAAGCTGGAGATCGCCCTCGCCCGCGGCAAGCACCACTACGACAAGCGCGACAGCCTGAAGGAAAAAGACCTGAAACGGGAGATCGACCGGAACATCAAATAAGCAGCATACGGTCAAACAAAATCCCCCTATTAACGTTTATAATGACCATGAACATCTAACCCCAAGCAGTCCATGACCAGATACACCATCTCTTATAAACTACCGGCTATACTGGCCCTGTTTTTCGTTGTCCTGACGATGCGCCCCCTGGCGGCCCAGGAAAAGGTCAACTGGATGACCTTCGAGGAGGCCGTGGCCCTGGCGAAGGAACAGCCGAAACATATTTTTATAGATGTATACACCGACTGGTGCGGATGGTGCAAGAAGATGGATGCCTCGACCTTCGTCGACCCGGTGACCGTCGACCTACTGAACAAGCACTACTATGCCGTAAAGCTGGATGCCGAACAGAAGGACACCATCTATTTCATGGACAAAGCCTTTGTGAACACCAACCCCGAAGGCAAACGGGCCACCCACCAGATGGCACAGGCCCTGCTGAAAGGGAAGATGTCGTATCCTTCCTATGTGTTCCTCAACAGCCAGACCGAATGGCTTACGGTGGTGAACGGTTACCGCAAGTCGCCCGAGATGGAGCAGGTGCTCACCTATTTCGGCGAAAGCATCTATGAAACGAAGACCTGGGAACAGTTCATGGCCACCTTCGTGAGCAGGCTGACGGGCGAAAGCGCCCAATAACCATGCATCCTGCCGCAGACCCGGATTGTTCATGGCTTCAAGGCCATCACGCTTCGCTGTTAAAATTTGTTAAAATCTGTTTTTCAGGTTTTTCATTTTTTTTGATTTTTACTTTTTTTGCACAAAAATTACCAGCCAATGGACATTCAAGTAGAAAATCTCACCAAGACTTACGGGTCGCAGAAGGCTGTGGATGATATCAGCTTCACCATACGTACCGGTGAAGTGCTCGGCTTCCTGGGACCGAACGGGGCCGGCAAGACCACCACCATGAAAGCCATCACCACCTTCCTGGTCCCCGACCGGGGCAGGATCAACGTAGGCCAGTACAACACGGCCGACCACCCGGAGATCGTGAAAAAGCACATCGGCTACCTGCCGGAGAACAATCCCCTCTATGCCGAGATGGCGGTGATCGACTACCTGCGTTTTGCCGCCCGGCTGCAGGGTGTCCCGAAGGATAAGGTCAGGGAGCGCATCCTGGAGATGGTCCGTGTTTGCGGCCTTGAAGGCGAAAAGCACAAGAACATCAACGAGCTCTCGAAAGGTTACCAGCAAAGGGTAGGCCTTGCCCAGGCCCTCATCCACGACCCCGACGTGCTCATCCTCGACGAGCCCACCTCCGGCCTCGACCCCAACCAGATCGTGGAGATCCGTGAACTTATCAAAGAGGTGGGACGGGAGAAGACCGTGATCCTCAGTTCCCATATCCTGGCGGAGGTGGAGGCCACCTGCGACCGCATCATGATCATCAACAAGGGCAGGATCGTGGCCGACGGTACCGCCAGGGAGCTGCGCAAGCAGGCCCAGGGAAAGGAGATCCTGCAGGTGACCATCGAAGACGGCGACCCCAACGAGATATTCAAAAGCCTTGAAAAGCTGCCCACCACAGACATGGTGGATTTCGTCAAGGGAAAGGCGGGCGCCTTCGAGGTGCAGAGCAAGCCGCAGGAAAGCTCACGCAGGCCCATCTTCGACCTCTGCGTGAAGAACAAGTGGGCACTGCTCGAGATGAGCGTTTCCGAAACCAAGCTGGAAGACGTTTTCCGCGAACTCACCATGAATTAATCAAAACCTGCCTTTCGGCAATCAAAATATTCAGTGATCATGAAAAACATCTGGATCATTACAAAACGTGAGCTGGCAGCCTTCTTTAACTCGCTGATGGCTTACATCCTGTTCATCATCTTCCTGGTGTTCAGCGGACTGTTCACCTGGTTCATCGGGCAGGACGTGTTCTTTATCAAGCAGGCCAGCCTGCAGGCCTTTTTCAACATCGCCTACTGGACCCTGTTCTTCTTCATCCCCGGCATCACGATGAAGCTTTTTGCCGAGGAGCGGCGAAGCGGCACCCTCGAGCTGCTGCTGACCAAGCCGGTGAGCGACTGGCAGGTGGTACTGGGCAAGTTCACCGCCACCCTCATCCTCATCATCATCGCGCTGGCACTCACCCTTCCCTATTACATCACCCTCAGTGTCATCGGACCGCTCGACCATGGGGCAGCCCTGACGGGGTACCTCGGGCTCATCCTCATGAGCGGCGCCTACATCAGCATCGGCCTTTTCGCCAGCAGCATCTCCACCAACCAGATCGTGGGTTACCTGGTGGCCCTGTCGATCGGCATCTTTTTTCAGCTGCTGTTCTCCTTCTTTGCCACGATGATGTCGGGGTTCTTCAGCGAATTCTTCAACTACATCAGCCTCAGCATGCATTACGAATCCATTGCCAGGGGGGTGATCGACTCCAAGGACCTGATCTTCTTCCTGTCGCTGATCTTCCTGGGTCTTGTGTCCACCGAATCGAACCTTGCCAGGAAAAGGCTCTGAAAAACTGAAAAAATTACAGCTTATGAAGACGAAACAGAATATAAACCTCAGGATACTGATCATCTTCGCCATCATCGTGGTGGTGAACATCATCTCGGCCAGCTTCTTCTTCAGGCTCGACCTCACGGCAGACGGCCGTTATTCGCTGAGCAGGGCCACCAAGGACATCCTGCGCAACTTGGATGAGCCCGTGACCATCACTGCCTATTTCACCGGCGATATGCCCGCCTACCTCCTCGAAACGAGACAGGAGTTCAAGGACATGCTGGTGGAGTTCGACAACCTGTCGGGAGGGAATATCGTTTATGAGTTCCTCAACCCCAACGACGACCCCGCCACGGAACAGAAAGCCGTGCAGAACGGCATCAGGCCGGTGCTGGTAAGCGACCGCGAGAAGGACCAGCTTACCCAGAAAAAAGTTTATATCGGCGCCGTGATCCAGATGGGCAACCAGAAGGAGATCATACCTGTTGTTCAGCCTGGCTCGGCCATGGAGTACGACCTGGCCTCGACGATCAAGAAGCTTTCGGTGAAAGACAAGCCCAGGGTGGCCCTGCTGCAGGGGCACGGGGAGCCGTCGACAAGGGCCATCGGGCAGGCCATGGAACAGCTGAGCGTACTTTATGAAGTGGTGCCGGTAACATTTTCCGACTCCGCCTTCATCAAAAGGAATTTCAGGACCCTGGCCGTCATTGCCCCCCTCGACACCCTGAAGCCGCAGGAGATCAAGATGCTCGACGACTACCTGGCCGAAGGAGGAAAGCTTTTCATCGCCATGAACAGGGTGAGTGGCGACCTGCAGCAGGGCCGCGGATATGCCGTAGGCAACGGCCTTGAAAGCTGGCTTGCAGGAAAAGGCATCGTGATCGAGGAAGCCTTCGTGGTGGATGCCAACTGCAGCATGGTTGGCGTGCGGCAGCAGCAGGGCGGGTTCACCATGACCACCAACATGCCCTTCCCCTACCTGCCCAACATTGCAAAATTTGCCGATCACCCGGCCACCAAAGGCCTCGAATCGGTGCTGATGCCTTTTGTCAGTCCCATCACCTTCAGCGGCGATACCAGTATCGTCTATACCCCGCTGGCCTGGTCGTCGGAACGATCGGGCAAGGAGAGCGT
>JAXGTH010000181.1:0-5087 GCA_040775045.1 Bacteroidales bacterium | reverse complement strand
GTACGGAGGTACCTACTTCAGGAAAACCGTTTATATCACCGACAACGGCCTGGAACACGGCTACACCGACCAGTATATCGAAGGCACGCTCCATCATGAGTTCTCAAGTGTGTTGCTGAAAAGGAACAGGGGAAAATTTGATGAGAAAGCATGGCTCATGGCCAACCCTCAGGATTTTGTTTACGGGAACGGGGGAGTGGAAGCCCTTCGCCAGGAAAATACAGGGCTGACACTGGACCCTGAGCTATTCGGCTCAGGATTCCTGAATCAATACTCCATGGCTTCAATAGAAGAGGACCTGAATTGCTATGCGGAATTCCTCTTCCTGGGCGATGGCGGATTCTGGCAAGCCTGGGAAGAAAGCGGGGCAGTTAGGAGAAAAACGGCCCTCCTCATCGGGTTCTATCAGGCGCTCGACCCGCTTCTGACAATGGAATATTTCAGGCTTCTGCAATCCGGGCACTGAGTTCGGTTCACACCACCATTTCAGTAAAAAAAAGGCTTGCGCAGCTTTTGCACAAGCCTGTCAAACCCGGTTCGAACACCCGGGCCCTTTCTACAAATAATTATGTAAAAAAGCCCACCTGAGGTGGACTTCCTTACCTGGATATTTTGCTATTTTCCCGTAACCGTCATGGAGGTGGTAACGACAAAAATTTCCCCTACGTGTGCCCCTGATTTGACATTGCCGGTAATGGCAAAAATCCATGTCCCTCCAAGTTTGGGGAAGTAATTGGAGAATGTAAAGGGTGTATTTGACGTGACAATCTGACCACTGCCGATGTATTCTTCACTGCCCAGGCCACCGGGATAGGTCACGATCACCTTGATCATTTCCCAGTCGTCGGTAACACAGGTAATGTAGAAATCGAGCAGTTCAACGCCACCCTGGTCCACGACCAGGTATGTCGGAGAGAATACCGGTTTATAATCCGTGGGGGTTGGAGTTGGTGTCGGGTCATCGTCTTCATCCTTCTTGCATGAAGAAAACACCAGGGCAACGCTTACAAGGACAATGCCCAGTAAATAAAAGAGTTTGCTACTTTTCATAATCATTGTTTTAAGGTTAAGACTGCGAATAATTAATCGATATCAAATATAATACATTTCGGTTCAGGAAATCAAATAATATTTGAATATAAAATCTTTATACCCTTAAAGTGAATAATTGGTTACAAAGAATTTTTTTGATCCCCTCATTGCATGAAATTAGTTTCCCGGGAGTTGCAGGAATTAATTTTGAGCCCATAATTATAGCCTTTCTTGCAATATTATCGTATATTTGCGTTAAAATAGAGGAAAAAACAACCTGATTACTAACTCAAAATGATAACAGTTATGAAAAAGACAATGTATCTATTCGGGCTTTTGTTTCTGGCAGGGGCCATGGTAGTAACTTCATGTAAAAAGGACGATGACGAGGATCCTACCCCGGTCGACCTCTCCCCTGTCCTGACCTTCGTTGGAGGTGCGGGCTATACTGATTCCGATACCGAACTTCCTCCCAGCAGCACCTTTAAGGTAGGGGTCAACGCATTCGCCAATGCAACTTCCAATACCGACCTGGCATCCCTGGTCGTTGTGCGTACCTTCAACAACACCCCGACAACTGTTTTTGAAGAAAATAACATTAACGATGACACCTACACCATGGAATGGGATCTGGTAGCCAATACCCAGACAGGAGAAGAAAGGTGGACCTTTACCCTTACCGATGAGGATGGCGAAAGCAAGCAACTGGCTATCGTGATCACGACGGTACCCAATGTTACGGCTTACAAAAATGTGAACATGGGGTCATTCAATGATCCGACATACGGAAGTTTTATGGCCACTGCAACGGGAACGGTCATGACCAAGGCCGTAGCCTCTGCCAACCAGGCTTCCGTCGACTTTGCATTCTATCTCGGAGCAATCAACAAGTCGACCTTCGGCGCACCGTCAAATTCAGATGTACAGTCCGTATTCGCCCTTGTTGGCTCATGGACCATCTTCAACAACACCTTATTTGAAATGGCCGACATCAACGCCGCCGAATTCGATGCGATCGGCGATTCATACATGTTCCCTGCGTTTACGGGCACCGAAGACGACATCAACAACCTCGAAGCAAATGATGTGGTGTTCTTCAAGACCGTAGATGACAAGCTTGGTTACATCAAGGTGAACACCATTAACGGAAAGGGTGATCAGATCAATATCGATGTGATCGTGCAGCAATAAATATTCCGACATAAGAACAAGTGAAGGGGCACCTCAGGGTGTCCCTTTTTTTATAACGTGTTTTATCGGAGGGCCAGGGCACGCTATCTTCCCGAGGAAATCCTCCTCATAATGACCTCAGCTTTCGCATCGGCATCCATTCGCCCATCGATCCATTGAATTTTCACTCCTTTTTTTTCCATCCTGCGGAACCAGGTCATCTGGCGCTTGGCGAACTGGTGGATGGCCGAATTGAGCTTCTGGAACATGTCGTTATAGCTGATCTCACCGGTCACATACCTGGTCAGGTAACGGTATTCAAGACCGTAAAAGTCAAGCCGGGCCGGTGTGAGGCCTTTGTCAAGCAGCTCCTTAACCTCCTCGACCATCCCTTCTTCCAGGCGCTGTTTCAGCCTGACCGTGATCCTGTTCCTGATCTCCTCCCGGGGCAGGGATATCCCGAAAACCTGGTGCCGTATCCCTGCCAGCCCGTCGGCATGTGTTTTCCCATCCTCTCCCGATGACAGAGAGATCTCGATGGCCCGGATCATACGTTCCCGGTCGCGGGTATCCGTGATATTATGCACCTCACGGAGAGCGTGAATGCGTTCCGACAATTCTTCGTCCGACAGGAGTTCCAGTTCTTTCCTCAATGCTTCATCACGCGGCACCTCTTTCAGGCCGTAGGCCAGGATCACCGCTTCGAGGTACATCCCCGTGCCGCCGCACAGGATTGGCCTCCCATGCCGGGCCGAAATATCATTGAAAGCCATAAGGAAATCCCGCTGAAAGCGATAGACATTATACTCTTCACCCGGTTCGGCAATATCGACCAGGTGAAAAGGAACCCGCTTGCCATCCACCATATAGTCGTCAAGGTCCTTTCCGGTGCCCAGGTCCATGCCACGGTATACCTGCCGTGAATCGGCACTGATCACCTCCCCGCGACAGCCGGCAGCCAGTACGGCAGCCAGCCTTGTCTTTCCGGTCGCCGTGGGTCCCAATATGGTGATCAGCTCATGCATGGGTATTGTGGTGTTTTCGCTGGTACGATGCCTCGATCTCCGCCAGGACATCCCTGATGGCATCGAGCTGCTGTACGGGGGCCTTGTCAAAGTTAAGGTCTTCCCTGAAAAGATCACGGAAATGATGCGGATAATGATCACGGATAAGTTCCAGCAGGCAATCTTCATCCCTCAACCCCGACATCCGCTGCGAATGCTTGAGGTACTGCAATATCCGCAGCCCGTCGATCCTGTCGGAGCAGGCTTTCACGAAGCGGTCCGAAGTGGTGGAATTCCTGCGCAGCGGATCCCAGGGCCGCTCATCACTGAGCTGTTTTTTGATGAAGCTGTCGAGCGGAGTGGCGACATCCTCCCCGAAAAGCAGTGGAAATGCTGCATAAGTTGACCTCACATCGTCGAAGAAGCGGTAATGATAAACGGGATAGCTGCTCCAGTCGCCGGTAGCTCCCCTGATCATGGCCGGGCCCGTTCCGAAGAATACCCTGTCGGAAAAACGTGCAGCCGGATATACCTTTTCAGTATTCCAGGTCAGCAGTCTTCCGTATTTGACCAGTTTCTGAAGGAAGTAGAAATCCTCACCGCTCTTCTTCGGGCTCATCCCGCCGATGGCCCTGTATGCCTTCGCCGGCACAGCCATGGCGGAGCCCAGTGCGGTAAAGCTATAAGGGTTAGATATACGCCACATGTTGATCGCATAGTTGCGCATATAGATCTCGTACCTCAGGATGGCCCTGTCTTCCGCTTCGCGCCCGCACAAACGATGATAATAAGGGACGGACAGGCCCACCGCGTCGGGGTTTTCAGCGAAATTTTGCAGTACCGAGCTGAAATATCCCTCCCCAAAAGTGGTATCTCCATCAAGGCTGATGATGATGTCACCGGGACCGGCCATCCCGGCTGCAGCATCCATGGCCACCTTCCTGGCCCAGCCAACTCCGAGGTCCCTGCCCTGCCACCCGTTTCCCCGGCTGCAGCGGTCAAGGATATTGAGCGGGAACAAGGCATGCTCCCTGATATACCTGATCGATTCCTGGTTCCTTTCGCAAACGCCTCTCCGCTGCGCATCATCCCACCAGGCTTCGGGCTGGTTCACGCAGAAATGGACCACGAAATCCTTCCAGTCCTGCATTTCAATACAATTGATAAGCACAGGAAGATGCTCCAGCTCGTCCATCAGGGGGATGGTGATATGCAGTTCAGGGGGCATGGGGATGCAAAGTAAAAGGAAAATGGAATATGGAAAAAGGAATATGGAAAAAGGAAAGGGAAAAGGGATGCCAGCCTCTCCGTTTCATTGTTTTTTTTGGTTAATACCATGCCGTGTTTGCCAGTGTACAGGAAATTTATCTATTTTTGACGTAATTTATAATGATTCTAAATAATTAGTTATGGAAATGAATGAGGTACTGGAAAGGTTGCCGCGGCATCTGCTCGACCTGGTGATCGACCAGCCATACAATGCTTACACCGCGCAGGACCATGCCCTCTGGCGCTATGTGATGAGGCAGAACGTACGGTACCTCAGCCGTTATGCTTACGGTTCCTATATTGACGGGCTCAGGAAAACCGGCATCAGCATCGACAGCATTCCCCACATGTACGGGATGAACAGGATCCTGAAGGAGATCGGCTGGGCGGCCGTGGCGGTCGACGGGTTCATCCCGCCTTCGGCCTTCATGGAGTTCCAGGCATACAATGTGCTTGTGATCGCTGCCGATATCAGGCCCATCGACCAGATCGAGTACACCCCTGCCCCCGATATCATCCACGAAGCGGCGGGACATGCCCCCATCATTGCCGACCCTGAATATGCCGCTTACCTGCGTCGATTCGGGGAAGTGGGCAGCAAGGCCTTTTCTT
>JAXGTH010000180.1:0-5104 GCA_040775045.1 Bacteroidales bacterium | reverse complement strand
GTCCCCCTCGACCCCGAAGCATACCGGCGGCAAAAGATGAGCTGGGACAATGAAGAAATGCTTTCGCATTACCGCGGCCTCAGGCCCGTGAAGCAATGGGCAGTCAACCTGCCGGTCGAGATCGATTACCAGGAGCACCGCACCGAGATCGCCATCCCACCGCTCACCGAAGGGTTTTACGGGCTCTTGATCTCCGATGATCCTGCTTTTGATGATAAAAAGGGGGTGATCAGCATCGATCAGTTCTGGGTCACTGGTCTTAGCTATATCAGTAATGAAAAGGAAAACGGCGACCTGGTGCTTTTTATCCTCGACCGGGCAAAGGGAAAGCGCATCCCCGGTGTAAAACTGACCGCCTACGAAGAAGCTTACCGGAACAGGGAATATGTGCTTGCCCAAACGGGCACCTATACGAGCAACAGTGAGGGCATGGCCATCATTCCTGCGGTGGAAGGAAAGGCCAGCAGGCTGATCCTTGAACTGCAAAACGGCATCGACCGTTTTACCTCCCCGGGATATTTCTATGTGTCGAAACAGTCTGAAAGGCCCGACAGGACGGTGCCCGTGACCTATTTCTTCACCGACAGGTCGATCTACCGTCCGGGACAGACCATATATTTCAAAGGGGTGATGCTGGAACGCACGGGTGAGCAGTATGAGATCGCGAAAGACCGCACCACCAGCGTGAAACTCTATGATGTGAACGGGCAGATGGTTTCGGAGATGGAGTTGAAAAGCAATGAATACGGCTCCTTTAACGGGGTATTTACGGCCCCGTCGGGACGTTTGACAGGGAACATGCAGATCCGGAACGAATCGGGCAGCACCTCCTTCTCCGTCGAAGAATATAAAAGGCCTCGCTTCGAGGTGGTCTTCGACCCCGTGACAGGAAGCTACAAACTGGGATCCGTTGTGAAGGTAAAAGGCAGGGCGATGGCCTATGCCGGAAGCCCGGTCGACCATGCCACGGTTAAATACAGGGTGGTCAGGAATGCCTATTATCCCTTCTACGACTACTGGCGGGGATATTTCCCGCATTCTGAAGAAGCCGAGATCGCCCATGGAGAAGTTAAAACGACGGGTGACGGTTCTTTCAACATAGCCTTCACAGCTGTGCCGGACGCCTTGAGGATGAAAGGATATACACCGGTATTCAATTATACGGTGCATGTCGACATCACCGACATCAGTGGGGAGACCCATGCCGGTGAAAAGACCATTTCGGTCGGGGAAAAGTCACTCCTGATCGATCTTGAAATGGGCGAAAAGGTGAACAGGGACGAGGCCAAAAGCTTCGGCATCACCACCACCAACCTGAACGGTGCAAAACAAGCCACGGAGGTCTCGGTCAGCATCATCAGGCTGCAGGCGCCCGACAGGCCGTTCAGGGAACGAAAATGGGGCAAACCCGATGTATACCTCATCCCGCGGGAGGAATTTGTTGGGATGTTCCCCGACATCGAATACGATGATGAAAACGACAGGTCGGCATGGAAAGCGGTCAGGACGGTATTCGATAAGGAGATAAATACCGGCCGCGACAGCCTGATCCGACCGGAGGACCTTTCCGGTTGGGCCCCCGGTGCCTATAAAGTGGAGATGAAAGCGAGGGATGTGTTCGGGGAAGAAGTTACCGCTACGCACTATTTCACCCTTTTCTCCCCGAAGGGCGACAAGCTCCCCTACCCGATGGCCGAATGGTTCGTTCCGCTCAAAACCGGTGGTGAACCTGGTGAAAAGGCCAGCTTCCTGGTCGGATCATCATACAAGAATGTCAGCCTGCTCTATGAACTTACCGGAAAGGAAAGGACGATCAGGCATGAATGGCTCAGCCTCACTGAAGGGCAGGTACTGCTCGAAGTCCCCATCAGGGAAGAAGACCGTGGCGGGCTGGGGCTTGACCTTGTCTTCGTGCATCACAACCAGGGCTTCTCCAATGCCCTGACCATCGACGTGCCCTACACCAACAAGAAACTCGACATCCGTTTCGAAAGCTTCCGCAACAAGCTGCTTCCGGGCCAGCAGGAAAGATGGAACATCCATATCCGGTCGCACAAGGGCGAAAAGCTGCTGGCCGAGATGCTGGCCGGCATGTACGATGCCTCCCTCGACGCTTTCAGGCCGCATGACTGGAATTTCAGCCTTTTCGAAGCTTACTACAGGGGCAATTACTGGAATGCAGGTGATGCCTTCACCATGGCAACGGGCATCATGATGTATGAATACGGGTCTTATGAATGGCCCCCGGCCAGGACCTATGACCATCTCGACTGGAAAGACCGTTACGGCTATGGCTGGGGCATGGGGCGTAACCTCGACGGAATTCTATTATCCAGGGCATCGCGCAGCCAGGCTGCTGAAGGCGAGATCCTGTTCGCAGAAACAGAAATGAAGGATGCTGAAGAAACCAGCCTGAGTACGGATGAACGCCAGCCTCCCCCCACACCTGCAGAAGGCGGTCAGGAAGCGGGAGAAGTTCCCGTGAGGAAGAACCTGCAGGAAACTGCCTTCTTCTTCCCCGAACTCAGGACCAATGCCGATGGCGACGTCACCATCAGCTTCACTATGCCTGAAGCCCTGACCCGCTGGAAGATGATGGGCTTCGCTTATACGCAGGACCTTCGCTACGGGATCATCAGCCGTGAACTCGTGACCAGCAAGGACCTGATGGTGATGCCAAACCAGCCGCGATTTTTCCGGGAAGGCGACGAGATCTGGTTCAGCGCCAAGGTGGTGAACATGTCGGACAGGGAACTTGAAGGGGAAGCCAGCCTGCAGCTCTTCGATGCCATTACCATGAAGCCTGTGGATGCGGCCTTTGGCAACGAGGATCAAAATGTCGGGTTCACTGCTTCAGAGGGAAACAGCAGCCCCGTAAGCTGGAAACTTGAGATCCCCGAAAATGCCGGGCCCGTGCTCTGCCGCGTGATCGCCACGGCAGGCAATTTCAGCGATGGCGAAGAGATGGTGATCCCCGTGCTCAGGAACCGCATGCTGGTGACCGAATCCATGCCCCTTCCCGTCAGGGGAAAGGAAAGCAGGGACTTCAGGTTCGACAAGTTTGCCAGCTCCGGAACCGCCTCGGGCAGCCTTAAAAATTATACTTACACCATCGAGTTCACACCGAACTCGGCATGGTATGCCGTGCAGGCCCTCCCGTACCTGATGGAATACCCTTACGAATGCTCCGAACAGGTGTTCAACAGGGTTTATGCCAACAGCTTTGCTGCCCATATCGTGGGGAAACACCCCGGGATCAGGAACGTTTTTGAAAGCTGGAAGACGGAAACCCCGGATGCCCTGCTTTCGAAACTTGAGAAGAACCAAGACCTCAAGAGCGTCATGCTGGAAGAAACCCCCTGGGTGATGCAGGCCCGGAACGAGTCGGAGCGCAAGCAGCGGATCGGCCTGCTTTTCGATCACAACAGGATGAACAACGAGCTTGAAAGGTCGCTGCAACAGCTGTCGCAGAAGCAGCTCGGCAACGGCGGCTGGCCATGGTTCGACGGGGGGAACGACAACCGTTACATCACCCAGTACATCATCAGCGGTTTCGGCAGGATGCAGCATCTCGGCGTGATGCCGAAGGACGACCCGGCTACCCGCGAGATGGTCCGCAACGGCATCCGCTATATGGATGAGCGGATGCAGGAAGACTTTGAACGGATCAGGAAGAAATATCCCGCTTACCGGGAAGAGGACCATCTCGGGCAACTCCAGGTGCAATACCTCTATGCCAGGAGCTTTTTCAACGACGAATACATGTTGCTCGAAAAGCACAAGGAAGCCTACCTGTATTTCAGGGAGCAGGCAAAAAAGTACTGGATCGATCAGGATAAATTCATGCAGGGCATGATCGCGCTTGCCCTGCACCGGGCAGGCCTGAAGCCAGTACCGTCACTGATCATGACCTCCATCAGGGAGCATGCCCTCTATGATGATGAGATGGGGATGTACTGGCGCGGATCGGCCGGATATTACTGGTATGAAGCCCCCGTGGAGACGCAGGCCCTGCTCATCGAGGCTTTCGATGAGATCATGAACGACAGGGTTTCTGTTGAGCAGATGAAGACCTGGCTGCTGAAGCACAAGCAGACCCACGACTGGGAGAACACGCGTGCCACGGCCGATGCGTGCTATGCCCTGTTGCTCCGCGGCGCCGACTTGCTGGCCACGGAAGGAGATGTGGAGATCAGCGTGGGCGGCCGGATCATCGATCCCGATGCCCTCGACGGCACTCAAAAGGAAGCCGGAACAGGGTATTTCCAGTACCGCTGGCATGGCGACGAGATCGATACCGCCATGGCGGAGATCTCCATCACCAAAGGTGATGATGGCGTGGCCTGGGGAGCCGTTTACTGGCAGTATTTCGAGGACCTCGACAAGATCACGCCCCACGATTCACCGCTCAGCATCAGAAAGAAGCTCTTCCTGAAAAGCTATACGGACAAAGGTCCCGTGCTCACCCCCATCGCGGACGACGACATCCTGAAGCCCGGCGACAGGGTGGTGTCGAGGATCGAGATCCGCACCGACCGCAACCTGGAGTTCGTCCACATGAAGGACATGAGGGCCGCTGCCCTTGAACCCGAAAACAGCCTGTCGGGTTACCGCTGGCAGGGTGGGCTCGGATATTATGAGAGCATCCGCGACGCTTCGGTGAACTTCTTTTTCAGCAACCTGGGCAGGGGCACCTGGGTGTTCGAATACCCGCTCTATGTGACACAGGAAGGCAGCTTCTCCAACGGTATCACGAGCATACAATGCATGTATGCACCGGAGTTTGCCGCACATTCGGAAGGGGTGAGGATCGTGGTGGAATAAGTTTCGACCGCGTAACCTTCCCTGCTCGACTTTGTGACCGTGATACCAGGGGATTGGGCGATAGTGGATGGGGTGATCGGGTGATATCAGATGGGATGTGAAGATTTGGGGACGGAAGGATTTGACATTTTTTTTACACTCATTAGTGGGCAATAAAAATTAATAATCGTTCTTTGAAATCCTTTGTTTATTGTATTTGTAGAGCGTTTTTATAGCGTGACGATTTGAATTGAAATTTGGATTTTTGCTCTTTAACAAGCATCAATCCATGAATCAAGGC
>JAXGTH010000179.1:0-5182 GCA_040775045.1 Bacteroidales bacterium | reverse complement strand
TGGTAATTTTATTGCCGATGCCGTGAAGGGCAATCACCTGTCGCGTTTCACCGAGGGGATAAGAAAAGGGATCCTGCTGCATCGCGAGATCGATGCATACACGGACCGGCACCCGGTATTCATCCGCAGCCGGGAACGTTTGCAACCTGAATACGGCAGGTATTCAGGGGTGATCGTTGATATTTATTACGATCATTTCCTGGCCTCAGGCTATGGCAAGTATTTCGAGGAGGACCTCTCGGAATTCGCACTCCATGTTTACGGGCTAATGCTGCGGAATTACAACCTGCTGCCAGCCAAGTCGAAGCGTATCCTGCCCTATATGATCATCCACAACTGGCTGGTGGGTTACGCCAACTTCACCGACCTGCAGTGGGTGTTCAACGGCATGTCGCGAAGGAGCAAGCGTTATCAGTCAGGCATGGAAAATGCCGTTGTCAGCCTTAAAGATAACTACAAGGCATTCGAAGAGGATTTTCATGCCTTTTTCCCTGATATCATGGCGCACACCAGCAGCTTCAGGGCAAGCCTCTGACCAGAGGCCATCCTGCTATCTGATCACAAGCTTTCGGGTAAGTTGTTTGCCGCAGTCGCAATGCAGGCTTGCAAAATACAATCCTGCCGGCAAACCACTTACATCAATGGTTTCCCTGATGGTGCCTGGTACCCCCGCATCAATTGTTGTGCCAAGCATCTCCTGCCCGATCTGGTTGACCAGCGAGATTCTGACCGTTGTGCTGCCGTCGGTCACGAACTCCACCTGCAGTTCTTCCGAAGCAGGATTGGGATACAGTAAAAGATCCGACAATGAACCTTCACCAGGCTCTGATGTACCCGAACCGGCGGTGGTGTAATAGCAAACGGTATCGGTTATGCCGCTTGTGCTGATGATCTCCATGTTGAACAAGGGTGATTTGGACCCTGGGGCATACCAGTGATAGTGCGTGCGGTTGGTGATGGTGGCACTGATAAAGAAATTCTTGACGAAAATGGAATCTATTTCCACATCCACCGTGGCAATCCTGAGCACGTCATTGAAGGTCCCTGTCGGGAGCACCAGGCTTCCGTATGCATCGGCGAGCACGACAGTTTCGCCGGAGGCCCTCACCTCGGTGGTCATGACCGAGGAAATGCCCTTGTAGGTGTCAGTGAATGCGTCATTATATCCGAACGGATATTCCATGAATTTCCTGCTGTCGCTGTACACCATGGTGATGGGGATGCCCGAATAGGTGAGTTTAGCCCCGAGATAATAGAATCCCGATGCATTGAGCAGGGCATAGGTAAAGGTAGAGTCGTTCATCATGAGCACGATGTTGGCATCGGGAAACAGGTTGGCCGACGGGGCACCCGCGGGATCTATGGCCATGATCGCCCCCGAAGCGAGATTGCCGAGCGTGGAAAAGTCCCAGCTTACGCCCGGTCCCGACGGATCTGGCGAAAGGCCTGCGGGCGAAACGAATTGTATTTCCGTGATATCGCCGATAGAGGGTGCATTGTCAGGGTACTGCAGGTATGGCTGTGCCACGACCATACAGGGCAGCAACAGTGACGATAATAATAAAAAGTAAAGTTTTTTCATGTTGCCTGATTTTTGGGTTTATTCTATCCAAATATAATAAATATTTAGATAAATTCAAATCCGGCCATTTTCAAAAGGTTCATATTCAATCATTAAAATATTCTCCGGGCATATGAATTCCGTAAACCCGACGTTTATATGAATAAAAAAAGCCGCTGATGGTGCCATGAAAGCACGATGACTTAAATTTGCATATATAAACGTTCCAATCCCATGACCGATAACGGCACAATGACAGTTGAAGAAAAGCAAAAATTTCTTAAGCATGCAGGTGTTTTTTCCGACACGGGGGAAGAATTCCTGCTTTCGTTGGCTACGGCCTTGCAGGGATTAAAGGCCAGGCCGCAGCAGACCATATTTAAGAAGGGTGAGCCGGGCGATGCCATGTTCATCATTACCAAAGGCTCGGTGAGGATCCACGACGGGACGCATGTACTCTCCCGGCTTGAGGCCGGCAACATTTTCGGCGAGTATTCCCTTATCGATGAAGGCCCGCGTTCGGCTTCCGTCACTGCGGAAGAAGAGTGCCATCTCCTCCGGCTGAGCAGGAAGGACTTCGAGAGCAGGCTGGCCGATGATCCCGGATTTGCCAAGGGCATCCTCAAAGTGCTCACCCGCAGGATGAGGGATATGAACGTGCTGGAGGAAAAACTGGCCCGGAGCTACATCAGGATCCGCAAGCAGAATGAATCCATCGAAGAGCAGAATGCCAGGATCAATGACATCAAACAGAAACTTGAGGAACAGAATTTCGAACTGCTACACCTCAATGAGGAGAAGAACCACCTGATCAGTGTGGTGGTGCACGGGCTGAAGAACCCGCTCACCAGCGCCATGACAATGGTCGACCTCATGCTCAGCGAGCCTGAACAGGATTCCGGGCAGCTGCAGGAATATGCAGAACTCATACTCAAATCGCTGCAGCGCATGAACAAGATGATCAACCAGGTGCTCGACATCAATGTGATCGAGTCGAAGGTCTACCATCTCAGTATGGATAAAACCTGCCTTAAAACGGTGGTGGAGCAGATCGCGGCCATCTATGAGCATACCATCAGGCAGAAGGAGCTCGACCTGACCTTATCCCTTCAGGAGGTATGTGCCGAACTCAATGAGGTCTATATCCAGCAGATCGTCGATAACCTGCTCTCCAATGCCATCAAGTACACCCCGAAGGGGAAGGCCATTGCCATTAACCTTAGTGTTAAGAAAGGCAGGGCATTGCTGGAGGTTAAGGATAACGGCATCGGGATCCCGCCGGGCATCCTGCCGCACATTTTCGACCAGTTCAGGCATAAGAAACATCACCTGAAGCAGCTGGACCCTGATACCGGCCTGGGCCTTGCCATCGTGAAAAAATATGTCGATGCCATGAACGGCAGGGTATGGTGCGAAAGTGAACAGGAGAAGGGGGCTTCGTTCTTCGTGGAGTTCGAGGCAGTTTAAATTAAAGTTTTGAGTTTTGAGTGTTGAGTTTTGAGTGTTGAGTTAGTGCTCAGTGAACAGTGTAACCAGTTACCGGTACAAAACAGCTTTCAGGATATGATCGTCAGCAGGAGTTTTCTTCTCCCCCCATGATCCCTGAATTCGCAAAGGTATATTCCCTGCCAGGTGCCCAGATTTAGCCTGCCATTCGTTATCGGGACAGTGAGGCCTGAACCAAGCAGGCTGGCTTTCAGGTGTGCAGGCATATCATCAGGGCCTTCCATTGTATGAAGATAGGACGGATGATTTTCCGGGACAAGCCCGTTCATGATAGATTCAAAGTCCTGCCTCACCGTAGGGTCGGCATTTTCATTGATCGTAAGCCCTGCCGAAGTATGTTTGATAAAAATGTGCAATAATCCCATTTCCGGCAGGTCCTTCAGCTCTTTTTCAATGAGGTCCGTGATCAAATGATACCCCTTCCTGTACACGGGAAGAACGATTTCAACCTGTTTTATCATGATGCATGCTTATTATTATAACGTTGTAACAACTGATAACTCAACATTGGCAATTGAAAACTAACTCAACACTCAAAACTCAACACTCAAAACTTAATGCTACGAAGCCTTCACATCCAGCGCATCCCTCAGCCCGTTGCCGATGACCATGAAGGCCAGCACCATGATCATGATGGCGATGCCGGGCAGGATGGCGAGGTAGGCGGCGTCGAGGATGAGATAAGCATAGTTCTCCTTGATCATGGTCCCCCACGACGGCATGGGCGGCTGTACCCCGATGCCCAGGAAGCTGAGCCCTGCCTCGATGAGTATGGCTGAGGCAAAGTTCGCTGCCGAGATCACGATCACCGGTCCCATGATGTTGGGGAGAATATGCCGGAAGATGATCCTGAAACTCCTGAAGCCCAGTGCCCTTCCGGCTTCAACATACTCCTTTTCCCTGATGCTCAGGATCTGGCCGCGCACCACCCTCGCCACTTCCACCCACATGGTGAGCCCAACGGCGATGAACACCTGCCAGAAGCCTTTGCCCAGTGCGAATGTTATGGCAATGACAAGCAGCAGGGTAGGGATGGACCACACCACGTTGATAAGCCAGACGATGATGTTGTCGGTTCGCCCCCTGAAGAACCCCGCCATGGCACCCAGCGTGATGCCGATGACCAGCGAAATGAAAACGGATATAAACCCCACGCTGAGGCTCACCCTGGCACCGATCATCAGCCGGCTGAGCAGGTCGCGCCCGTAGCGGTCGGTACCCAGCAGGAAGGTCTTCCTGATGATGCTGTCCTCGGGCCCGTCGCCCGCAAGCTTGTTCAGCGGGAACGAGATGATTTTGGGCATCTCCACATCAACAGGAGTATATTCCTTCGCGTGGATCATTCCGTCGGCGGTTTTCCAACCCGAGATCGGGATTTCCCGGTAAGGTGCAATCCTGCCATAGGCCATCCGCTCCAGGAAGTTGCGCTTTGCAGGCGGGTGGTCTTTCATCACGCGCAACATCATCACGCTGAAGCCGGGCTTCTGCGTGGCGATCTCGAGGTGCTGGGCGTTGGCCATGGGACTGGCATCAGGCGTGATAAGATAGCCAAGGATAGCCATCACTGCCACCAGCAGGATGAACAGCAAAGCCGAAAAAGCCAGCCTGTTCTTCCTGAACTTCCGCCAGGCATGAGCGGGCAGCGACTGCCCGGCACGATATTCTTTTTTCCTGAACAGCATGGATCGATCTGTTGCACAAATTTAAGATTATCGGCGAATATCGGAGGGTTTATTGTTTCAGTGTTTCATGCCTGCCCCGAGAACTCGGGGGTTTCAGTGTTTCATTGTTTCAGTGTTTCAGTGTTTCAGTGTTTCATTGTTTCATTGTTTCAGTGTTTCATTGTTTCAGTGTTGATTCAACTTTAGCTCACTTTAGTCACTTTAGTCACTCTAGTCACTCAAAAAGATCCCTCTCCCAAAGTCTCGGGATCGGGATCAGTTCGACTAGGCCTTTTCATTTCGCTCCGCTCATAAAAAGGCAGTCTCACTAACTTTAGCTCACTCTAGTCACTCTAGTCACTCTAGTCACTCAAAAAGATCCCTCTCCCGAAGTCTCGGGATCGGGATTAGTTCGACTAGGCCTTTTCATTTCGCTCCGCTCATAAAAAGGCAG
>JAXGTH010000178.1:0-5220 GCA_040775045.1 Bacteroidales bacterium | reverse complement strand
TGGGGCGGGCTCATCATCCTTGGAAATGCCCCGTTGAACCTGGCGGCAGGAGAATCGCATATCGAAGGGATCCCCCTGACCGAGCCAAGGGGAGTATTTAGCGGCGAGATCGCGAACGATGATTCAGGCATCATCCGGTACATATCCATCCGCCACGCGGGGACCAATATCGGAGAAGGCAACGAGATCAACGGACTTACACTCGGTGGCGTGGGCAGCAACACCGTGATCGACCATGTGGAGGTGGTGTCCTGCGCCGACGACGGTGTGGAGTGCTTCGGCGGGACGGTGAACCTGAGGTACGTGGCCGTTGCCTTCTGTGGCGACGATGCTTTCGACATCGACTACGGCTACCAGGGGAAGGGCCAGTACTGGCTGGCCATCCAGCAGCCGGGCGAAGGGGACAAGTTGCTGGAATGCACCGGCGGCATCGACCCGGTGACCGGGCAGCCCTATTCCATGCCCCTGATCTATAACGCGACATTTATCGGAAGGGGTGCAGGTGCAGGAAAAAGCCTGGCCGAGTTTTCCTTCAATGGGGCCGGCACCATCGCCAACACGGTGATGGTGCAACAGGACAAGGGATGCAGGGTGGAATACGTTGAAGGCATCAGTGATTCGTACCGACAGTTTGAAAAGGGTAACCTGAACATCAGCAACAATGTTTTTTATGGCATTGGAAACGAAACCGTTGAATCGATCTTTGCCGTGTTTTCCTTCGAGGGTGAGGATGTAAGCCAGCAGAATGAAGTGTTCAGGACTTATTTTAACACTGCCGGAAATATCGTTGCCGATCCCGGCATTGGCAGGGAAGGGGAGAGATACCATGTGATCCCTGATGACCATGTGTTCGACAACCTCGGCCCATATCCCGATGCATGGTTCGAGGAACCCGGATTCAAAGGGGCCTTCCACACCTATAACTGGCTTTCGGGGTGGACGTTGCTCGACGGGGACGGATTTATTGCCGACTGATCAGTCCTGCAGCGTCTCGCTGATATTGATGGCGTGGTCGCCGATCTTCTCGCAATGATGGATGAGGTCGCTGAACACCATGCCGGCCTTGAAGTCGTATGTGCCCTGTTTCAGGTTTTCTGCATGCTCGGCATTGATCTCGTCCCTGAGCTTGTTGATCTTACGTTCCAGCGCCATGGCATCGACAAGGTTGATATTTTCCGTGTGGCCGAGGTTCTCTGCCATGATGAACAGGGCTTCATCAACGAGGGCAAACATCTGCTGCAGGCGGTCCCTGATCACCTGAACGAAATAGATGTTCTCCTTGTTCTTTCGGTATATGTTCATGGTCATCTTCTGGCAGGCGTCGCCGATACTCTCCAGCTCGTCGATCACCTTCAGCATCTTGCGCACCTCCTCGGTGCCGGTGTCGCTGAGCTTGCTTTCGGAGATCCTCGAAACATAGGTGTTGATCTCCACCTCTATGCGGTCGATGATGCCCTCGTACTTCCTGATCTTCTTGAAAAGCTTCTCGTAAGGCTTGTCTTCCTTCTCCATGAGAAAGACGGGCACCATGCCGAACATCTTCCTTACAAGGCCGGCCATGAAAGAGATCTCCTTCTTGGCCTGAACGATCGACAGTTCGGAAGTCGACAGGTAGGATGATTCTATATGCCGGAGCAGGAAGCGTTCCTTGCCCTTGCGCAGGCTGTCGGGGATCAGTTTTTTCATGGCCCGTTCGGCCAGGGGGAGCAGCATGAAGAATATGGCCGTGTTGATGACGTTGAAAACCGTATGGAAGATGGCCAGTGCCAGGGGTATGCTTTCCGGGCTGCTGTGGGGGGAATTGCCGGTGGTGTTCGTCAGCAGGATGTCGATACCCTGCAGGAAATACCTGAAGAGGATCAGCATCCAGAGCACTCCCGTCAGGTTGAAAAGGAAATGGAAGAGCGCCGCCCGCTTTGCCGAGCGGTTGGCTACCAGGGCCGCAATGTTGGCGGTTACGGTGGTGCCGATATTCTCGCCAAGCACCATGGCTGCGGCAATATCATAAGGGATCCACCCGTCGACGGCGATCACGAAGGTGAGGGCTATCATGGCGCTCGACGACTGGAAGATCATGGTGAGCAGGATGCCGATGCCGACAAAGAGCAGCACCGAATAGAACCCGAAACCGATCAGGTCCCTGAACCCCTGCACAAAGGCGGAATGTTCATCCACAAAGGGGATGTTCGTCTTCAGGAACTGCAGGCCCAGGAAGAGGATGGCGAAGCCGATGATGAATTCGGCCCATGAGCGCTGGCGGTTCTTGCCTGCAAAGAGCAGCGGGAGGCTTATCGCCACCAGCGGAAGGATGATGTTCATGATGCTGAAGGTCTTGCCGAAACCCAGCAACACGATGATCCAGGCCGTCACCGTAGTACCGATATTGGCTCCCATGATGAGGCTGAGTGCGCGCCTCAGCGACAACAGTCCCGCATTCACGAAGCTCACGATCATCACCGTGGTGGCCGACGAAGACTGTATGGCACCCGTAATGGTGAGCCCCGTCATCACCCCCCTGAAATCGCTGGAGGTGATGCTCGACAAGACCCCGCGCAAACGCTTCCCGGCAACCTTTTGCAGGGATTCACTCATCAGGATCATGCCGTACAGGAAGACGCCGAGCGACCCGATGATGGTCAGGATGGTGAGGATGATGTCGAAAACGCTCATGTTTATGGGGTTATGGTGCAAAGATATGAAAAGGAAGGGATGCCGCTCAATACGTCCCTGCCAATAATTTGTTAACAGCGACTGGTGAATTTCATTGAGCCGGCCTGCCAGCCCAGAGCCTGTCAGGGATGCTGCCTTCCCGCAACATGTGGCTTACATCTTCCGGTCTCAGGGTTATGGCGATGCCTCCCATGGCATAAGGTGCGATCTCGTATGGGTTGTAAAAGAAGCCGATGCTGTTCTCCGTGAGGAAAAAGTTAACGGTAGGGGCAATACGTTCTTCGAACAATCCCGCCGCCGTGAGGGGCTGCCCGTCTTCCAGGTAGTAGTCCCGCCTTAAGCTATTTTCGAGCATCTGGCTGAGGGGCTCCTCATAGCCGGGGATGAAAATATCCTGCAGTTCAATCTTTTGCATCTTCCCGGTGTCGAAAACGAGGAAGCGCGATACCCCAAGGCCGTGGGCGCCTCCCGTAAAGGCGTAATTGTCGGCCCTGTATACCAGGATGCCGCTGCGGTTCATCAACACATCACTTTCGGCGATCATATCCCAGCTGAAAGAGTGCCCCCCCTCGTAAATGTCGATGTTGGCTTCGATGTATTTGTTGAAGTATTCATTACTGAATACGTCGAGCAGCGAGTCGTCGGGGATATTCCCCCTTACCGTTTGCCCGAAGAAGGCTTTCAGGATATCGTCACTGATACCTTCCATGCCGGGTACGTCTTCCGGCAGCAGCAATGCAAGCCTGATGTGCGCAGAGGGCGAGCCCGCCGTATCAACCAGTGCCGAATCACCCTCGAGGCAGTAGCCTTTCAGGGGGATGCTGCCACTGTATTCCTCCTCCATGCTGAAAGGGCGCACGGCCGTTCCATGCTGCGGGCGAAAGCTCCCGGCAAAGGTACTTCCCATAAGTCCTGAATATTCACCCTTTTCAATGCTTTCTTCCCATGCTTTGAGGGTGGCCACACCGTAAGTATCGATCATCCCTTCGAGACGCTGTGTAACAGTCATCCCCCGCGAATCCCCCTCCTCATATTTCAGTCCGGGGAACACGCAGGTCCCACTGACCTTCATGTTGCTGATCACCAGGTCGGCCACCAGGGTATCCCTGCCCAGCACCCCGGCCATATGGCGGTATTCGAGGCTGCAGGCCGTATCCTGGCCCCGGGCTGTTACAAAGGCCATGGCCGGGATGAAAAGTATCAGTAGTTTTTTCATCTTATAAACATTAAGTGCTATAACAAATATAATGAAAAATAGCCTTTTCCGGTGCCCGGCTCCCGGTCAGCCGGCATATTTTTTCCGGGTATTGGCATGTTGTGTTTCCGGCTTTTGATTTTTCATATATTTGAATTTCCTAATTACCGGGTATGGCTGATAAAAAAGGGAAAAAGAACCTGTCGAACAGGGTTTATGAGGCCGAACTGCGCAAGCTGCAGATCGAGCTGGTCAAGCTGCAGGAGTGGATCAGGTACAAAGGCCTCAAGGTGGTGGTCATCTTCGAAGGCAGGGATGCTGCAGGCAAGGGCGGCACCATCAAGCGCATCACCCAGACCCTCAACCCCAGGATCTGCAGGGTGGTGGCCCTGGGCAATCCCACCGAGCGTGAAAAGACGCAGTGGTATTTCCAGCGTTATGTGCCGCATCTGCCGGCGGCCGGCGAGATGGTCCTCTTCGACCGGAGCTGGTACAACCGTGCCGGTGTGGAGCGGGTGATGGGCTTCTGCAACGAAGACGAATACTGGGAATTCCTGCGTTCGTGCCCGCACTTCGAGCATATGATCATCCACTCGGGCATCACCCTCATCAAATACTGGTTCTCGGTGAGCGCCGAAGAGCAGGAAAAACGTTTCAGGGCGCGCCTCAAAGACCCGACGCGGCGCTGGAAGATCAGTCCCGTCGACCTCGCCAGCATGAGCAAGTGGGTTGAATATTCAAAGGCCAAGGACGAGATGTTCTTCTATACCGACACCAAGCATTCGCCCTGGTTCGTGGTGGAAGCCGACGACAAGAAGCGGGCCAGGCTCAACTGTATCCACCACCTGCTGACGATGGTCCCTTACAAGACCCTCGACAAGGAGGATATGGTCCTTCCCGAAAGGGTGATATCACAGGGCTATGTACGTCCGCCCATGGACGAACAGACTTTCGTACCGGAAGTGTATTAGGCTTCGGGTCTCAGGCTCCGGGTATCATAGTGTGTGTCAGCGGCAGTGCTTTGCGATGGCCTGGCCGGCCACCACCGATCCCAGCTCATCGGCCTTGTGCCATAATTCGCAGGCTGTGGCCGTATCACCCTTCATCAGGTCGACCCAGGCCTTGTTGTAATAGTTGTCGGCGTATTCAGGGTCGATGGCGATGGCCTTCTCAAAGTCGCTTGCGGCATTTTTAAGGTATTTCTTATCGTACGAGGCCAGGGTGCCGTAGATCATGCCCCGGTTGCCGTAGGCCAGCATATGGTTGGGATTGTGTACGAGCACGCTGTCGTAATCCCTGATGGCATCGCCATAGTAGATGAAGGAATTTCGCACCATGCCCTCGTTCCTGCTGAG
>JAXGTH010000177.1:0-5237 GCA_040775045.1 Bacteroidales bacterium | reverse complement strand
CCCTATCCGCAGTTCTACCTCGAAGCGGTTGACCTTGCCACCGGCGAGGTGATCGCAAGTACAAAAGTCGTTGCTCCTGTTTCCACGGAGATGGGATGCAGGAACTGCCATGGCGGAGGATGGCGCGTGAACGGGGTTTCAGGCGTTGCCGACGAAACGGCCATCAACATCCTGAAGGCACACGACAGGATCAACGGTACGGAACTATATCCTTCTGCCGCTTCCGGCCATCCGGTCCTGTGCCAGAGCTGTCATGCTGACCCGGCGCTGGCTGCGATCGGCAAGCCTGAACATAATAATTTCTCCGCTGCTGTGCATGGCTGGCATGCCAACTACATGTATATAGAAGGCGGGCAGGCCTGCGTGATGTGCCATCCGGCCTCCGGGAAAGGGAATACACGTTGTAACCGTGGCATACACCCGCAGCTGGGCTTGAATTGCGTGAATTGCCACGGCACGCTGGCCGATCATGCTGCCGGCCTGCTGAATGCGCAGATGGCCACCAACAGCAGTGCAAGGCTCCGTGCCAACCTGGTTACCGTCATGGTTGAATCGCCCGAACATGTTAACCCGAGGTTACCCTGGCTGCAGGAACCCGACTGCCTGGGTTGCCATGAATTGTATAACCAGCCTGAACCGAATGCTACCGCTTTCAACAAATGGAATAAAGAGTTTGCAGAACTCTACAGGATGCGCATGGATGGAAGCTGGATGAGGTGTGAGGCCTGCCATAATTCGACACACTCGGAATATCCTGCCGTAAATGCATTTGGTAAAAACTGGGACAACACCCAGCCCATGCAGTACGGTAAGATGCCATTGCCGATAGGGTCAGAGTGGTCGTGCAGGGTCTGTCATATGCAGATGATGGAAAATGCCAGGCATCATGCCAATATGGAGCGGCCTTTCAGGAATAAACAGCTGATACATTAAATCTTCAGGGATGGGAGATATGTGCAATATTTATTATTCGTGTTGCAGAATGATTACCGGACCAAGGTTTATCAGTGGATATTCTTTAATTTTAACCCATGAAAGAAAGATTAATCATTAAAAAATACAGTTATGAAGATCAACAGGAGTTATTTCATCAGGACATATACCGCTATTTTGCTGAGCCTGGTGCTCATCACCGCAGCAAGTGCGCAGGAAGGGAATGAACAAATGTCGACCCTTTTTGGCGGTGCCAGAGGCCAGATCGATTATGGTGGCTGGGCGGGGATCAACTTCGGCTATAACCAGGTTGACGGGAAAGATACCTACAAGATCGGTGCACGGGGTGGTGTGCTCATCAACCATCGTTTTACCATCGGCCTTGCGGGTAACGGCTTTTTCAGCGACCGCGAATACGAGAATATCATTCCCGATCATACTGTGAGGATTGCAGGTGGTTATGGCGGGCTTTTCATGGAAGCCACCCTGTTCCCCTTCTTCCCGGTGCATCTTTCCATCCCCGTGATCATTGGAGCAGGAGGCGTTTCATATACCTCCAATCGCTGGACCGATGGAGATTATTACTGGGATCGAGATAAATACGACTCTGACGCCTATTTCCTCCTGGAACCAGGGCTTGAAGTTGAACTGAACCTTATCCGGTTCATGCGCCTGGCGGTGGGCGGAACCTATCGCTTCACTTCAGATCTTGACATGGTGAATACCAGTAGCGGTATGCTTCGTGGACTGAACTGGCATTTCACATTGAAATTCGGTTCGTTTTAGCAAAGGGTACCGAAGGTATTTTTGGGCATTAAAGACAACAAAATTTTGATATGCACCCTTATTGGTGAACAATTTCATTGCAGAAACAGTTTATTGATCCTCTTATTCATCTGTTAAAACTTTACCATGAAAAAAACCATTGTATTCCTGATCATCATTATCCTGTTGATCGCGGCCTGCCTGTATTACAACTGTATGCAGCGTGAGAAATTCGAGCAGGAAAGGAATGAGGCGGTTGCTCTCGCCGTCCAGAATGCCATCGACTCGATGAACCAGCATGCTGCACTGGAAGCTCCCAGGCCGACGGTGGCTATGCATACCCCTCCTCCTCCCTCTCCCCCAAAGGAAGAGGTAAAAAAGCAAGAACCGGAAAAAATAGCAGAGCCTGATGTATTTATCGACCCACGTGACGGGCAGCAGTATAAGATCTTCGAGGCTAACGGGCTATGGTGGATGGGACAGAACCTGAACTTTGCCACGCCGGGTTCATGGTGTTATGCCCTCGAAGATGAAAAATGCACTGATTTCGGACGGCTTTACCCATGGCCGGAAGCCATGGCAGCATGCCCCGAAGGATGGCACCTGCCGAATGATGAAGAATGGCGCTCGCTAATCGACTATTATGGCGGTGTCCATTATGCCGGAAAAGAACTCAAACAGGGTGGCGCTTCCGGTTTCAATGCGGTATTCAGCGGCTATCGCGACAAGGCAGGTTTCTTTGGCAAGATCAACGAGAGCGCCTATTTCTGGTCCTCAACAACCCAGAATGATGAATATGCAAGTTTCAAGGGGATCTACAACAGCGTTGATAACGTGGGAACCTATACCTACCCGAAGAAGGACGGTTTTTCGGTACGCTGCGTAAAGAACAATTAAGTATATTCTGAATTTGATTCAGAACTCGGCTGCCTCATAAGTCAAAATATTCTAATTAACCGTCCGAATTACTTTGGGCACCATTGAGAATCCTTTGAGGCCCCTTGGTGGTTCAATAAGTTAAAATTATAACCACGAAGGCCCTAAAGTTCAGCACAAAGTTACCCGAAGACTTTTGAGACAGCCTCGTCCCGTCCATTCGGCATTACTCATTTTTATTTCTTTAAAGGCTTGACATTTTTGGGATGCGGATGCCACTGGCCTTTTTAACTCATGAGATCCATGCGTGCCGGATTCATTGATCAGTTCCCGATCAACGATCATTTCACGGTGCAGGTAAATGATTTCCAGTCTGTAACATTTACCGTGTGCAAGCGTCTAAACTTTAAAGATGCTGAAAGCCGGTTATGAACTTTTGATTCCCGTCCCATGATCCTCAACCTTCTCAAACACGGTCTCCGTTCCCTGAAAAAACAACGGTCGTTTGTTTTCATCAATATGATCGGACTGTCCATCGGGCTGGCCTGTACGATCATCATCGCGCTGTTTATCCGTTATGAGTTGAGCTTTGATACCTACCATGAAAAAAAGGACCGCATTTACCAGGTGGTCCTTCATGGCAGGCTGGGAGGCCAGGAAGTCCAGGTTTACGCTACGGCATCGGTCATCGGTCCCACCATGCTGAACGAATTCCCTGAAGTTGAATCTTTCCTGCGCATGAATGAATGGGACAAGACCGTGATCAAATACGATGAGAAGTATTTCACGGAAGATGATTTCATGGAGGCCGATTCCACCTTTTTCAGTTTCTTTTCCATCCCCCTGCTGAAGGGAGACCCTGAAACAGCCCTTTCGGATCCCTATTATGTGGTCCTTTCGGAAAGTTCGGCCCGAAAGATCTTCGGGGATGAGGATCCCATCAACAAGATGATCCGCGTGGGCGACGATGAAACGCATTACAAGGTTACGGGGGTCATGGCAGAGATCCCCGAGAACACCCATTTCAGCGCCAGCGGTATCGCATCCTTCATGACCAACCCCAGGGCCGATGAGCATGAATGGCTCTCGAACAGTTTCAGCACCTATGTCATGCTGAAGCCGGGAACGACGCCCGGGCAGGTCGATGACAGGTTTGCCCCGATGATCGAAAAATATGTGGGGCCGCTCATCACCCGGTATTTCGGCATAAGTATGGAAGAGTTCTTCCAGGCAGGGAACAAGTACCGTATGTACCTGCAACCCCTCACGGCCATCCACCTGAATGATGCCGTTGCCCAAAATTTCAAACCTTCCAATGATCCCAAATACCTGTGGATATTTGGTAGCATAGCGGTGCTGATCCTCGTCATTGCAGCGCTGAATTTCATGAACCTCAGCACAGCCCAGGCATCCAGGAGGGCCAAGGAGATCGGCATGAAGAAAGTTTGCGGCTCGACACAACGCATGCTGGTCTGGCAATTCCTTTTCGAAACTTTTGTCCTGGCCTTCCTGTCCATGCTCCTTGGCGTGCTGATCACCGAACTTACCCTGCCCTACTTTAATGACCTTCTCGGCCTGAAGCTGGTCATGGGATATTTCACCTACTGGTATACCATCCCCTTCCTGTTTCTGCTCAGCCTGGCCATCGGTTTTATGGCAGGTGTTTACCCGGCATTTTACATGTCGTCATTTCATCCGATGATGGTCCTGAAAGGGAAGATGCGCAGTGGAAAGGAAAACGGGAAGCTCAGGAGTGCCCTGGTGGTGGTGCAGTTCTCCATATCCATCATCCTGATCGTGGGAACGATCATCATGTACAAACAGCTGAGTTATATGCAGCATAAAAATCTGGGTTTCGACAGTGACCGGATATTCGTGATCTCCAATGCCAGCACCATCGGGAAAAAGGTAAACGCTTTCAAGGAGGAATTGCTGCAGCTCCAGGGGGTGGAGGCCGTATCGGCGTCGACCGCCGTCCCCGGCAGGAACAATAACAACAATGGCTATATCGTGAAAGGAAGGGAGAATGAATCCTTCCTGCTGAACACGACCTGGGCGGACAAAGACTTCCTGAAGACCTATGGCATCCCGCTGTTGGCGGGCGAATTCTTTACCGAGACCAGCAGGGATGACCATGACGGTTGTGTGCTGAACCAGACCGCCGTGAAACATTATATGCTGGAAGATGATCCGCTCGCCACAAGGTTCCTCGTCGGGGACGATTCCGCTGAGCAGGTGATGCCTGTGATCGGCGTGGTCGAGGATTTCCATCACGAATCGTTAAGGCAACCCCTGGCCCCTTACATGATCCGCTTCAAGGATGAGGACAACAACTGGGGCTACATCAGCATACGGCTGTCCGGCGGGGATTCGTACGGCATCATCAGCGACATAACCGGCTTATGGGAGTCGTTTACCGAGGGCTCGCCCATGCAGTCGTTCTTTATGGAAGACCTTGTCAGGGAGATGTACCGCGAAGAGCGGCAGAACGGGCAACTTTCCGTACTTTTCGCCCTGGTTGGCATCGTGATCGCTGCGATGGGGCTTTACGGGCTTACGGCCTATTCCATCGCCCAGCGTACCAAGGAGATCGGCATCAGGAAGACCTATGGTGCCTCGGTAGGCAACATCTGGTCGCTGTTTGCCCGCGAGATCGTGATCCT
>JAXGTH010000176.1:0-5279 GCA_040775045.1 Bacteroidales bacterium | reverse complement strand
TCCACCTCAAAACCGGAAGCTTTCAGTGCCCGTTTCACGCTTCCCTTGCTCGAGTAGGTAACCAGTATCCCTCCCACTGCCATCATATCCGACACTTTAAGAAAGATCCCCGATGTCCATAGTTCGGGCTGTACCAGGGGGCTGAAGGCATCGAAATACACCAGGTTGAAAAGGGGGGCATGGTGCCGGTAATCCTGCAGACTGGCATGTACCTTATGTAATGTAAAGCCGGGGGCGATCTCATGGGGTTCACCCCATGTGCAGCGGTGCAGACGGTCAAAATATTCACCGGCCCCTGATCCGGGGAGCATCTCCGGATAGTTGAGCTTTTTCCGGCAGGCCTCGTCAAGAGGATGCGCCTCGAGGCCGAAATAGCTCGTATCCAGCTTCTTCCCGTCAAGGTCGAGCATGGTCAGCAAGGCGTTGAGCCCGGTGCCGAAACCCACTTCCAGGATCACCGGTCCGGCTACTCCCCTCCCGAGCAGTTCCCTGAGCCCTGCGTTGATGAAAACGTGCCTCGATTCGGTCAATGCCCCGAAAGTACTATGAAAATGTTCGTCGGTGCCCCGCAGCTTAAGGGTATGCGAACCATCACCCGTAATCACGATCTCATGGCCTACCATCTCACCTGTTATATTGTATATGCAGGTTCAGGACCTCCGACGGAAGGGCGATCTCCTGCACCAGCGCGGCATCGGAAAGCCTGCGTACACGCACCACGGCATCTTCAGCATAATAGAGAAGTTGCCTGGTATGGTCGAATGCCATGGCCATGGCATCCGTTCCCTCCTGCCAGAGGCTGAGTGCTCCGGTGGAATGCACATAAAGGAAGATCCCGGCATCATGGTTCAGCAGGTAAGTGGATGACGCCACCTGTTCCACCCCCCTGATGTTGCCCGGCGGCATATCCCATTTGCCGGCCAGGTAGTTGTTGTGGGCATCATAAAGGTATATGCTGCTTTCATCCCCGCTGTTACCGAACACCAGCACCGAACCCTGTTCCAGTCCAAAAAAGCCTGCAACCGTAAAATTGATCTTAAGTGATGTACGGAAGACCCCCGTAGCTGAATAATATTGCCTGATGAAACGCTCCGGCCCTCCCCTGCGCTCGCAATAGGCCAGCACAAGGTCGTACTGCCTGTTGGCCATCATGGGGATGGTATCTTCATTCACCGGGGTGATGTATGCCGGGTAAGCGTTCATCTCGTACCCCCTGATATCGCCATTCCCGCTGCAAAGGTATAGCAGTGGTTCATCATAGGAAACATGGTTGAATACCGGGTATGGCGGCTGGGCCTCTATGCTGAAATCCTCTGAAAGATCCCCGATATCGTAGGCATGGAGCACATACGGATCGGGACGGAGCATGAACAACTGCCGCTGCCCGCTGCTGATGTCGGAACCGGCATAGGGATAACCGAGTTCAATCACGTTTTGAAAACCGCCGGAAGTATCAATCCCGTATACGATCGTATTCAGGGTATTTTGCCGGCAAACGGCCAGCACGCGCTCAAAGGATTTATCCACTCCCTTAACCTGGACCGTGCGAAAGGCATTGGCCGAATTGTACCCGTCAGAGGCAGTGAGCACGAGGATATAGCTGCCTGTTTCCAATCCATCATCAAGAGGGTACTTCTCATCAAGATTATACCCGTAATCATTCATGTACACATAAATGGGGTCGAGCACTGGGATGTTGAAATTATTCCAGAGGGTGATCCTGGCGTATTCAAGCAAATACTTATGCGTGATCGTGGCCGTTACATGGATCGAATCGCCCGCCGAAAACTCTTCATTATTTACGGGTGTATAGACATAGATCGATGGCGGGGAGGCATCTTCGCTCTTCGTGCATCCGGCCGCCACCCACAGCAAAAAAATGAAAAAAAAGGTCCGGGCAATCCTGCGATTCATGTTTAAGGTTTTCCCGATAAAGGTAATGAATTCCTCAATTTTGCTTATTTTTATTTCCTTAACGGATAATCACAATACCCATGATGAATTATATTTCGCTCGAGAAGGTGCTTTTCATTGACATCGAGACGGTTCCGATGTGTGCCTCCTATGATGACCTGCCTGAACGTTTTATTCCCCTCTGGGATAAAAAATCTTCATTCCTTAAAAAGGACGAGCTCGACACTCCTGCCAGCCTTTTCGGCCGTGCCGGCATATACGCTGAGTTCGGGAAGGTGGTCTGTATATCCTTCGGTATGCTGCTGGAAGGTAATTTCAGGATAAAATCCTTTTTCGGCGATGAGGAAAGCAAGGTGCTGGGCGATTTTGCCAGCCTGCTCGAAAGCCGATTCAGCAGCAGGGATTTCCTGCTCTGCGCGCACAACGGCAAGGAGTTCGACTTCCCTTACCTGTCGCGGAGGATGCTCATCAACGGCATCCCGCTCCCGGAGATCCTCGACCTGGCCGGCAAAAAGCCCTGGGAGGTGGCTCACCTAGACACCATGGAATTATGGAAGTTCGGCGATTTCAAGAACTATACCAGCCTCGACCTGCTGGCAGCTGTTTTCGACATCCCCACCCCCAAGGACGACATTGATGGCAGTCAGGTTGGACAGGTTTACTGGCAGGACCATGATCTGGAACGCATCGTTACTTATTGCCAGAAGGATGTGCTCACCATCGCGCAGCTCTTCCTCCGGTACCAGGGCAAGCCGCTGCTCAATGATGATCAGGTGGTTTTCGTATGAAGCTTTGCCGGAGCCCATCCTGAAAGATCGGACAATATGGAAAAACACCAGCTTTCGAAATCCACCTTCATCCGCGGGGTACAATGCCTCAAATCCTTATACCTGAACAGGAAGCGCCCGTTTCTCAGGGACCGTTTGCCCCCCGAACGCCTCCTGGTCTTCAGGCGCGGGCACCAGGTCGGGGAGTTGGCCCGTCAACTATTCCCCGGCGGGATCGATCTCAGCCCGGGGCATCCGTCGGCATATAAAAAAGCTGTCGCCCTCACCATGCAAAGGATCGCGGAAGGGCAGCATATCATATACGAAGCCGGATTCCAGCACGACGGCGTACTGGTGTTCCTCGATATCCTGGTGAAAGAGCGCGACGGATGGCACGCATATGAAGTAAAAAGCTCGAGGTCGGTTTCACTGACCTACCTCATCGATGCAGCCCTGCAGTACCATGTCATCAAGGGTTCAGGCCTGCCGCTGCAAAGTATTTCGATCATCCATATCGATGAGGAGTATGTGCTGCAGGACCGTATCGAACCGAATAAGCTTTTCAAGATAGTGGATGTTACGGCTGACTCCCTGGCCAGGCAGCCATTCATCAGCGGGCAGGTCAGGAAGGAGAAGGAAGTGCTGGGCATGGCCCATTCGCCTGAAATTGCCGTAGGTCCGCATTGCAGGGATCCCTATGAATGCGATTTTATCGGGCATTGCTGGAAAAACATAGAAGTACCCGGCCCTCTGCCGCTTGCAGAGCAGTTCGATATGGAAAGCGTTCGTGGTTTCAGGCAGATGATTACAGGGACTACGGCATTTGTGAAGACACTGGCCATCAGGTCTGCCATCCCCATATACCGGGGCACACGGCCATACCAGTCGCTGGCGTTTGCCTTCGGGATCCTGGCGGAGAAAAGCAAGGATCCGGTGGTGACCATAGCCCCCAGGGATGAGAATCCTGAAGCACGGATCGCCGCTGAAATGATGGAAAGGATCAAAGGCATCGATACGCTGGTGTGTTTCGGAGAAGAAGCCATCCTCCGGAGGCTGGTACCGGAAAATATGCACATCATCGATCTCCGGAACGCATTTGGCGATCAGAGCAGCATCCATTCGCTGCCCGAAGGCACCTCACTCCTTGATACTTTGCTCGGGCTTACCGGGAACGGAGGTCTGCCCGAAGGATCCAAATACACTTCCGATGCCATTTGCGCCGGCGAATACCTGGGCGACGGACCCACAGCGGAATTGCATGACGGCCTTCGGCATTATCTCGGCACCTGGATCCGGTGCATCGGTGATTTATGGAATTTGGCTTTCAGGTTATGATCTTTATCGCTAAATTTGCTGATACTAACTGCAAAAATCAATGACCATGGACCTTTCGGTAAAATACCTGGGACTGGAACTTCGCAATCCCCTGATCGTAGGCAGCTCAGGGTTGACAGACAGTGTCGACAAGATCGTGGAACTGGAGAAATACGGTGCCGGTGCCGTCGTACTCAAATCGATCTTCGAGGAAGAGATCAGGATGGAATACGAGCATGTGCTGGAAGAAGAAGCCCCTTCGAGATACAAGGACGATTACCTCGATTATTTTGATTACAAGATCAAGGAACGCAACGTAACCAAATATATCAAACTGATCGCGGATACAAAGAAAAAGGTGAAAATTCCTGTTATTGCCAGCATCAATTGCACCAGTTCCTATGAGTGGACCTATTATACTAAAAAGATCGAAGAGGCCGGTGCCGATGCCCTGGAGCTGAACATCTACATCCTTCCATCCACCCTGGATAAGACCATAGACGAGATCGAGCAAACCTACCTGGAGATCATCAGCATGGTAAAGGGTGAGACCAACATGCCGGTTTCCATCAAGATCAGCTGTTTTTTCTCGAACCTGGCCAGGGCGATCAAGCAATTGTCGAAGACAGGCGTTGACGGTATCGTCCTTTTCAACCGCTTTTACAGTCCCGATATCGATACGGACAAAATGGAGCTCGTTTCAACCAATGTGCTGAGCCGGCCGGAGGAGATCTCGCATTCGCTGAGGTGGATCGGCATCATGGCCAGCAGGGTTAAATGCGATCTCGCCGCATCCACGGGTGTTCACGACGGCAAGGCCATCGTCAAGCAGTTGCTGGCGGGCGCCGATGCCGTACAATGCGTTTCGGCCCTTTACAAGAACGGCCCTGCTTACCTGGCGACCATGCTAAAGGAACTCAAGGACTGGATGAAAGAAAAAGGCTTTGAAAAGATCAGCGATTTTAAAGGCAAGCTGAGCCAGGAACAATACCTGAATCCTTCCCTCTATGAGCGGGTGCAGTTCATGAAATATTTCAGCGACAGGGAGAAATACCATTAGCGGGACGCGGGACGGGGTACGCGGGATGCGGGGCGCGGAAATTTTGAATGTTGAATTTTTAATGCTTAATTAATTTTTAGCCATAAAGCACTGAAACCAGCAATCCATATTCTCAAAATCTCATGTCTCATATCTCATGTCTCATATCTCATGTCTCATATCTCATGTCTCATATCTCATGTCTCATATCTCATGTCTCATATCTCATTAAGCATTAAAAATTA
>JAXGTH010000175.1:0-5297 GCA_040775045.1 Bacteroidales bacterium | reverse complement strand
CCAACCAGTTCCTGCGCCTTTTCGGGTGTCCCCACATCGTCGATCGATACCGTTCCACTGCTGCCTTCGATGGCGATACGCCCGATGAACCAGGGCACCAGCGATCCTTCCATATCCAGGAATACCATGTCGAGGCCCGAGAATGCCGAAGGATCGTCGGAATCGATGGCAAACACCAGATCGCCCTTGTATCCATAGGTCTTCAGCACACGCCCGAGACGGAAATACTTGTCCTTGTCGCGAAGGAGGTTATACATATCAGGTTCAAAAATACCGCAATAATCGATCGGAATCAAGCGGATGTTGCCGGGCGGGCATAAAAATACCGGGGCATGGCCCCGGTTTATAAGGTTTACAGCTTTAAAGCCGGAATCATTTCTTTTCTTCCTCCTGCTCTTCCCCTGCTTTTTCTTCCGTATCTGCTGCTGGTTCTTCTGCAGCTTCTTCGGTAGTTTCCGCTTTGGGCTCTTCTTCCGCCTTTTCTTCGGCTGCAGGTTCAGCTTTCACTTCTTCAGCTTCTTTTTCTGCGGCAGGCTCTTCCTTGGCTGGTTCTTCCGCTTCTTTCTCTTCGGCTGCCGGTTCTTCTTTGGCTTCGGCAACTTCTTCTGCGGCAGGTTCCTCTGTTACCGCTTCTTCGGCAGTGGTTTCAGCAGCCTGCGGTTCTTCCGCAACGGCCTCTTCGGTGGCAACGGCCTCTTCAGCTTCTTCGCCAGCAGCCTGCTTTTTCACTGCTGCAACTTCTTCTTCAACGGCTGCTGCACGCTTGGCTGCCAGTTCCTTGGCACGGGCTTCTTTTACCTGTTTTTCGGCTTCAAGGGCTTTCTTCTGTGCCTCCTTCATGCTGAGTTCCTTGTCCTTGATCACCTGGCTGACCTTGGCTTCCTTGTCGCTGAGCCACGACTGGAATTTGGCCTCGGCCTGTTCTTCCGTCAGTGCACCTTTCTTAACCCCTTTAAGCAGGTGGTTCTTGTACATAACGCCCTTGTATGAAAGGATCGTCCTGACGGTGTCGGTAGGCTGTGCGCCTGTCTGGAGCCAGTAGAGGGCCCTGTCGAAATTAAGCTGGATGTCGGCCGGTTCGGTGATGGGATTGTAAGTGCCAATCTTTTCGATGAATTTCCCGTCTCGTGGTGCACGACCATCCGCTATGACGATGTGAAAGAAGGGCCTTGCCTTCCTGCCTCGTCTTTGCAATCTGATTTTTGTTGGCATGATAAATTATTTATTTAATGAACACTTCCCGAAATTGGGGGTGCAAATATCCGGATAATTTTTTAAATATGAAAGGAATGGCCGTATTATTTTACAGCCAGTTGATGCGGAGCATCAGCGGCTCAAGGTCGATCTTGTATTTTCCGGCCAGGTCGATCATGTTTTTCCTGGTATGATCGAAGCTCTCCCGGTGCCGGTCGATCTCCATCTTCCACACGTCCTCGACCTTCACCTTCAGCTCCTTGTCGCTCCTGATGTAGTCAAGTGCAAGCCAGGCATTGTTGAAGGAGGCCAGCACGCTGAAACATTCCTCATCGGTCTGCTGAATGCGCTTGAGGATATTTTCGCGGCTTTCACCTGCCGGGATGTCGTCGATGCCCAGGTGTTCCGCAAATGCCCGGTTAACATCCGCGATGGCTTCCAGTTTATGCTCCCTCGTGAATTCCATAACGGCTTTTTTTACAAATATACCATTCTTTCCCGAACAGGAAAATCCATGCTTTTCACATCGCTTCGCGGGTTTCCCTATTGTGCATGCAAACAGGGACTTATAATTGAGTATAAATTGTAATGCACAGATATACAAGTATATGCATCTCCAGGGATCTTCCCTGGAGGTTATTCAATTTTTATTAACAATGCCGGGTGAATCTTCCTTTTTGGCTAATTTTGTGCGACGAATCATTGTTTTCTTTTTGATCTTTCCCGAAGAGATGCCAGCTTTTACCCATCTTCACGTCCATACGCAGTTTTCGATCCTCGACGGTGCCAGCAAGATCACGGATCTGATGGCAAAAGCGAAGGAGAGCGGCATGACATCGCTGGCCATCACCGATCACGGCAATATGTACGGGGTACCTGCTTTTGTGCAGGCAGCGCGCAAGGAGGGCATCAAGCCGATCATCGGCTGCGAGGTCTATGTAGCGGCCGAGGGTCGTCATAACCAGCGGGGGAAGGTCGACCGCAGCGGTTTTCACCTCATCCTCCTGGCGAAGAACAAGCAGGGATACCACAACCTTTCCAGGCTCAGCTCCAAGGGATACCTCGAAGGATTCTATTACACGCCAAGGATCGACAAGGAACTCCTGCGCATGCACAGCGAGGGGCTCATTGCCTCTTCGGCCTGCCTGGGAGGAGAGATCCCCGCTGCGGCACTGAACCAAAGCCCCGAGAAGGCGGAACAGGTGCTCCTGGAATACCTCGACATTTTCGGGGAGGATTTCTATCTCGAGCTGCAGGACCACGGGCTGCCCGAACAGAAGACCGTGAACAGGGTGTTGCTGCGTCTGGCCGAAAAGCACCGTGTGAAGGTGATCGCCACCAACGACGTCCATTTCGTCAACCGCGAGGATTACGAGGCCCACCGCATCCTGATCTGCCTCAATACGGGCAAGGACCTCGACGATCCGGCGGGGATGCACTATTCGGGACAAGAATATCTGAAGACTCCGGGGGAGATGGAGGAACTGTTCGGAGATCATCCCGAAGCCCTCGAAAATACGCAGGAGATCGTTCAGAAGATCGAGGAATATGACATTACCACGCGCGAGATCATGCTGCCGCATTTCCCGCTCCCCGAAGGTTTTGAGACCGAAGATGATTACCTTCGCCACCTTGCCTTTGAAGGGGCCGAAAGGCTGTATCCCGAGCTTACGGATGAGATCCGTGAGCGCCTCGACTTCGAATTGAAGGTGATCCGCGATATGGGTTTCCCCGGATATTTTCTCATCGTGCAGGATTTCATCGCGGAGGCCCGCCGCATGAAGGTGATCGTGGGCCCGGGCAGGGGTTCGGCCGCAGGTTCGGCGGTGGCCTATTGCACCGGCATCACCAATATCGATCCTATAAAATACAACCTGCTCTTCGAGCGCTTCCTCAACCCTGAAAGGGTGACCATGCCCGATATCGATGTCGACTTCGATGATGAAGGCCGCGAAAAGGTGCTCGATTATGTTGTGAAGAAATACGGCCGCGACAAGGTGGCGCAGATCGTTACTTTCGGCACCATGGCCGCCCGCAGCGCCATCCGCGATGTGGCCAGGGTACTCAGGCTGCCGCTGCCCGATGCCGACAGGCTTGCGAAGATGGTTCCCGAAAAGCCGGGTATCACGCTGAGACAGGCATACCGTGAAGTGCCCGAGCTGGCCGAGATCAAGAACAAGGGCAGGGAACTCGAAAAGAAAACGCTCACCTTTGCCGAAACCCTCGAAGGCTCTGCCCGCCATACGGGTACTCACGCCTGCGGGGTGATCATCGGCCCGGAGAACCTGATCGAGCATGTGCCCCTGAGCACGGCCAGGGACTCTAACCTGATGGTGACACAATACGAGGGGAAGCTGGTGGAATCGGTAGGCATGCTCAAGATGGATTTCCTCGGGCTCAAGACCCTCTCGATCATCAAGGACGCCATCCTCAACATCAAGGCCGGATATGATCTTGAGATCGACATCGATAACATCCCGCTGGATGACGAGCTGACCTTCCAGCTATACCAGCGCGGTGAGACCATCGGCACCTTCCAGTTCGAATCGGAGGGCATGCGAACCCATCTCAGGGACCTGAAACCCAACGATATCGAGGACCTCATCGCCATGAACGCCCTTTACCGGCCGGGCCCGATGAGCTTTATCCCGGTATACATCAACCGCAAGCATGGCCGCGAGAAGGTTGAATATCCCCATCCCATGCTGGAAGAGATCCTCAAGCCAACCTTTGGCATCATGGTTTACCAGGAGCAGATCATGCAGACGGCACAGATCATGGCGGGATTCTCGCTGGGGAAAGCCGATATCCTGAGGCGGGCCATGGGCAAGAAGAAGGCGGAGATCATGCAGGAGCAAAAGATCGTGTTCGTGGAGGGCGCCCTGAAAAAGGGCATAGAGAAAGAGAAGGCCGAAGAGATCTTCGGCGTCATGGAGCGTTTTGCCGAATACGGCTTCAACCGTTCGCACTCCGCGGCCTATTCCATCATCGCTTACCAGACGGCCTACCTAAAAGCCCATTACCCTGCGGAATACATGGCCGCCGTGCTGACCCATAACCTCAACGATATCAAGAAGATCACCCAGTTCATCGAGGAAAGCAAACGGCAGAATATCGATGTGCTCGGTCCCGACGTGAATGAAAGCCATTTCGACTTCACCGTGACCAGGGAAGGGACCATACGTTTCGGTCTGGGGGCCATCAAGGGGGTTGGCGAGGCAGCGGTGAGGGCCATCATCAACGAGCGCAATGCCAACGGACCCTTCACCAGCGTTTTCGACATGGCCAAACGGGTGAGCCTGCAGGCCGTGAACAAGACCTGTTTCGAGGCACTGGCCAAGGCGGGGGCCTTCGACAGTTTCGAGGGCACGCACCGTGCACAGTTCTTTTTCAGGCAAAATTCCGACGACAGCATCTTTCTTGAAAAAGTGATCCGGCACGGGGCAGGATACCAGGAACGGAAAAACTCGGCACAGCAATCACTTTTCGGCGACGACAGCAGCGTGGAAGTCCCCGACCCGGATATGCCGGATTGCACCCCCTACAGCAAGATCGAGCAGCTTCGCAAGGAAAAGGAGGTGACCGGATTCTATATCTCGGGCCATCCCCTCGACGACTTCAGCCTCGAAATATCGAATTTCTGCGAAGCCAGCCTCAACGAAGTCTTCAACAATACGCAAAAATATTTCAACAGGGTGGTGAATGTGGCCGGAATGATCACCGGCGTGCAGGAACGCATGTCGCAAACCGGCAACCCCTACGCATCCTTCATGCTCGAGGACTTTAACGACACACGGAGGTTCTTCCTTTTCTCGGAGGATTACCTCAAGCTCAAGCACTTCCTGGTCGAGGGCTTCAACGTGCTGGTGCAGGTCAGGATACAGTTCCGCAGGGGAGGGCAGGAGCAGCTGGAGGTCAAAGTGGTCAACATCACCCTGCTGCCCGATGTGCTTGAGAAATTCACGGAGCGTGTAACCATCAACCTGAAGACGGATGACATCAGTTCCGATACGGTGGGCAGGCTCAGGAAGGCCCTGCACACCAAACATGGAAAATGTGCCGTGACGATCAGGCTGGAGGACCCTGCCGATAAACTCTCGCTT
>JAXGTH010000174.1:0-5366 GCA_040775045.1 Bacteroidales bacterium | reverse complement strand
CAACAACATTTGTGATGAAAGAAGACCTTGCAAGGAACAACCCGTATATGAAGATGGTGGTAAACATACTGCGGGCCGGGAAGATCATCGACCACAAGGTGTCGGAGGTGCTGAAGGATCATGGCATCACCCATATACAGTTCAACATCCTGCGCATCCTCGAAGCCAGGATGCCGGAAAAGCTGTCGCTGGAAGAGATAAGGGACGGTCTGTTGTTCCCCGGTTCGGATGTTTCGCGCCTGCTCGACCGGCTGGTCAGGCGTGGCCTGATCAGCAGGGAGATCTGCCCCCGGAACCGCCGTAAGCTGGAAGTGTCCATCACCCCCAAGGGGCTGGATTTGATCAGGCAGGCGATCCCGGGGATCCGGGAAAGCCTCGATGGATATTATGAGCATGAGATCAGCGAGGAAGAGCGCCTGCAGGTCATCGATATCATGAAAAGGATCGTGTAAACAAAGATCACGACAGGAATGAATTACTAAAACTGAAATATTAACCATAAAACAACTTTGAACATGAAAACACGGACATTCTTATTCTTACCCGTACTGGCCCTTGGCCTGGTGGCTGTTTCCTGCTCTCAGGGCGGGACAAAGCAGGCTTCCGAAACTGCATCGGACGAAAAAAGCATAGAGATCTCAAGCGTGACCATCAACCCGGCACAGAGCATGGTGATATGGTCGGGAACCATGCTGGGCGTTTACACCCATGAAGGTACGCTCGACCTGACAAAGGCCGAACTTTCGATGGCCGACGGCAGGATCACCGGCGGCAGCTTCACGGCCGACATGAACAGCATGGTGGCCACCGACGAGAACTACAACCCGGAACAGGGGAGCACGCCCGAAAAGCTTGTGGGCCATCTGAAATCGACCGACTTTTTCGACGTTGAGAACTACCCTGAAGCCACGTTCGTGATCACCGGTGCCGGCGATAACAGCGTTAGCGGGATGATGACCATCCGCGGTATCACCCATGAGGAAACGGTGGAGAACGTCATGATGTCGAAAGAAGGGGATAAGGTGAAGATCACCGGCGACATGACCATCGACCGCAAGAAGTACAATGTGTCCTGGGATTCGCCCGTGGCGGAAAGGGTGCTTTCCAACGACCTCGTGCTGAAGATCGAACTGCTTGGCACATAATATCCGGATCGCAAAACTTCACCGTAAAAAGCCTTTCCCCGGATGGGGGAAGGCTTTTTTATTGGTTCTTGAAGCTTAATGCATGCCGCAATCCATCAGGATGCAGGCCGGCTTTCGCCGTTATTTATCCCTGTAATGCCTTTTCCTGCTGCGGGCCTCAAGGGCCCTTACTCTTCTGAAGCGCTTTCTTTCATGAATTTCCATTAATTTTATAACATCTTAAAAGAAACACGGATCATGAAGGAGCGAACCTATCCCATTTTTCTTGCAGGCGAATTCCGTGCCACGGCCGATCCACTGTCAGTAATCAATCCCTTCGACGGAAGTGAGCTTGCACTCACATACAGGGCCGGGGTCCCGGAGCTGGAGGAGGCGATCGAAAAGGGCCTGAAAGCAAAGGAAGCGCTGATTGACCTGCCCTCGGGTAAGCGTTACCTGATCCTGTCGGAGATCGCCGGCATGATGCAGGAAGCCAGGCAGGAGATGGCGGAGATCATCACCATGGAATCGGGAAAGCCCATACGTTATGCCCTTGGGGAAGCGGAACGGGCGATCCAGACCTTCATCGTGGCTGCCGAGGAGAGCAAGCGGCTGCCGGCCGGGCATATCGACCTGGAATGGACGCCGGCAGGCGAGGGCAAGGAAGGGATCCTCAGGTATTTCCCGGTAGGGCTGGTCGCCGGCATATCACCCTTTAATTTCCCCCTCAACCTGGCCGTGCATAAGCTGGCCCCGGCCATTGCAGCAGGCTGTCCCATCATCCTCAAACCCTCCTCTTCCACGCCCCTCTCCACCCTCAGGCTGGCGAAGATCATTGCACAGACCGCACTGCCGCAGGGGGCTGTCAGCATCATGCCCATGAGCCGTGAGGTGGGGAACACGATGGTTTCTGACGAGCGATTCGGCTTGCTCAGCTTTACGGGATCACCTGCCGTGGGCTGGAAGATGAAATCGGAGGCCGGCAGGAAAAAGCTGGTGCTGGAACTGGGCGGCAATGCCGGGGTCATTGTTGGCGAAAGCGCCGTTATCGACCATGCTGTGGGTAAATGCCTTACCGGCAGCTTTGCCTATTCGGGCCAGGTGTGCATCCATACGCAGCGGATCTTCGTCCATGATTCGGTATTCGAAGAATTTACCGGTAAATTCATCGAAGGCACAGGAAAACTGAAGCGGGGCGATCCCATGGATGAGCGCACTGACATCTCCAGCATGATCGATGAAGAAAATGCCGTGCGGGTAGATAACTGGGTCAGGGAGGCTGTCGGGGAAGGGGCTGAGATCCTCTGCGGCGGATACAGGGATGGCAGTTTCTATGCCCCTACCGTGCTGACCAACACGGCTGCCGGCATGAAAGTCTGTGCCCTGGAGGTCTTCGGCCCCGTGGTGACGATCGAAAGGTACAGGACATTCGATGAGGCCCTGGCCATGGTCAACGACAGCCGCTATGGTTTGCAGGCCGGGGTATTCACCAACAGGATCAGTGAGATGAACGCCGCATTCCGCCACCTGCAGGTCGGGGGCGTCATCATCAACGATGTGCCCGGCTTCCGCGTCGACCACATGCCCTATGGCGGGGTGAAGGACAGCGGCTTTGGCCGCGAAGGCGTGCGCTATGCCATCCACCACATGCTGGAGCCGAGGCTGCTGGTGAAAGATAAGTGAGTATGGGTTCACATGAAAAAAATACAACATGGCTGAGGAAATAGAACGCAAATTCCTGGTGAAAGGGGAGTTTAAACAACACGCCACCGGGCGGATCCATATCCTTCAGGGCTTCCTTTCATCAGTCCCGGAGCGGACGGTCAGGGTCAGAAAACAAGGAGATAAAGCCTGGATCACGGTGAAAGGGATCACCGGTAAGTCGGGGATGAAACGCTATGAATGGGAAAAGGAAATATCCCCCGCTGAGGCCGGGGAACTGCTTGAACTCTGCGAAACCGGGCTGATCGATAAAACACGATACCTTGTGCCCTCTGGCGCACATACCTATGAAGTCGATGAGTTCGGGGGCGATAACCGTGGGCTGGTCGTCGCCGAGATCGAACTGGGGTCGGAAGATGAAGACTTTGAAAGGCCGGACTGGCTCGGCGAAGAGATCACCGGCGACGAAAGGTACTACAACGCGAACCTGGCGAAAAATCCTTATACTTCCTGGTAAGGGATCATCATGACGGACCGGCTGCCTGACCATATCCGGTATTTTTTTATTTTCATAAAAAATATAAAAAGACCCTTATATCTTTTAATAAATATTTTGTACCTTTGCAGAAAGGTTTTTGCATTATTGAATCAAACCTACAGGCTTATGCTGACAAAAAGTACCGAATATGCGCTGCGTGCGCTCATCTTCACCCAGGTGAAGAACTGGGAGGGACATCGTCCCGGGGTTGCTGAGATCGCAAAGGAGATCGAAGCCCCTGTTCCCTTTACGGCGAAGATCCTGCAAACCCTGACCCGTCACCGGCTCCTCGACTCAGTGAGGGGCCGTGGGGGAGGATTCTTCTTCCCGGAAGGGAAAGCCGAGCTAAGGCTCTATGACGTCGTCATGGTTATGGAGGGGAGTGGTCTGTTTCACCAGTGCGGCTTGGGACTCAAAAACTGCAGCGATGAGCACCCTTGCCCTATCCATCACCAGTACGCCCGCATACGCGACGGTTTCCTGGACCTCGTCAACAAGGAAACCATCCAGTCGCTGGCGCACGGAATAAGAAAAGGCAGGGCCGTATTGAAGAGTATAAATCAATAAAAATTAAATATGATGATCTACAGACACATACAATCAGAACCCGTAAAGGAAAATCCTCACCAGGTGGATGTGAGGCAAATGTATAACATGCCGTCGGCCCAGGTGATGCACATCACCCTGCAGGCGGGCGAAAGCCTGAAACCCCACCGCACACCGGTCGACGTGGCCTTTTTCATCCTTGAGGGTGAGCCCACCATCCATATCGGGGATGAAAGCCAGGGACATATCCCCGGAACGCTTATCGAAAGCCCGGCGGATGTCGTACACTATATCAGCAACGAAAAAACCGGGATCGCCCGTATCCTGGTCATCAAGGCTCCCCGTCCGGAGAAAGCAACGAAAGTATTATAATAAAAACATGACGTCATGAGCGAGCTGATCAATAATTCCGGTATACGGAAGAAAAAATTGAAGGAACTGATCCTGAAACTGCATGCCGGCGAATCGCCGGAGGCCGTAAGAAAGGAGCTAATGGAAACCCTGAAGGGCATCCCCTACGGGGAGGTGGTGGAAGTGGAGCAGGAGCTGATCGAAGAAGGCCTCCCCGAAGCGGAGGTGCTGAAGCTGTGCGACATACACGGAGAGGTGCTCGGAGGGAGTATCGACCTGAGCGGTGCCATGATCATCCCCCCGGGCCATCCGGCCGATGTGTTCAAAAAGGAAAACCAGGAGATCCTGAAGGCTGTTGAAAGGACCGACAACGTGCTCCGATCGCTGGAGTCGCTGCCGGAGAATGATTTCCCCCAATATATCCCCGAACTGCAATCGTGCTTTAACGATCTGATGGATGTGGATAAGCACTACCAGCGCAAGGAATACCTGGTTTTCCCTTACCTGGAGAAGAGCGGGATCACCGGTCCTCCCAAGGTGATGTGGGGCAAGCACGACGAGATCAGGGAGCAGCTGAAGGGCTGCCTCGAGATCCTAAAAACCCCCGGGATCAGTAGGGAGGATCTTGCCGCTACCTTCCCGCTGGTCTTCTTCCCTGCTACCAAAGCCATGGCCGACATGGTGATGAAGGAGGAAGAGATCCTGCTGCCCATGTGTATGGATACCCTTACCGAGGACGACTGGTGGAATGTCCACAAACAGACCCTCGACTTCGGCTACACCCTGTACGATCCTGAATTTGAATGGAAACCACAGGGAATAAAAGACGAAGATGACGAGCTGACGGGGACTTCCGCCGACGGCACCATCCGTCTACCCTCCGGCAGCTTTACGGCCAGGGAGATCAAGGCCATCCTGAATGCCATGCCAGCCGATATGACTTTTGTCGATAAACAAGATAAAGTGAAATACTTTACCCAGGGTAAGGAGCGGATATTTGCCAGGAGCCGGTCGATCATCAACAGGGATGTCCGCCTGTGCCATCCCCCGGGCAGTGTTCATATCGTGGAAAAGATCCTTGAGGATTTCAAGGCCGGAAGGGCTTCTCATGCGCCTTTCTGGATCCAGATGAAGGGAAGGTTCAT
>JAXGTH010000173.1:0-5423 GCA_040775045.1 Bacteroidales bacterium | reverse complement strand
GGAAAGTGGATAAAAAAGTAAAGAACCATAACTTACTGCTTATAACAGCCGTTCATAAAACATTGCGCGGATAGTACTATAAATTAACGAAATAACATTTATTCAACGGTTTAGTGGGCTGATAAGTTTGTGCTTTAAAATGCGCAACGTTTCATACCGGCAAAACGTTAGTGGTAATTTTTGGAATAACAAATGACCAATAAAATTAGTTTTGATCTTCAACTAAGCAATTCAATATTCAAGGCGAATCTTGATTCTTTATTAAAAATCTCTCAAGATAACATCACCTTGATAAGAAATAAATTTGAGGATTATATTTCAAGATCAACTAAAGGGCCTTTATTACCAGAAAATCAAAAGAATAATGACTTTTCTGAATTTACACATGTTTCAAATATAGATTGGATATTACTTAATTCCATTTATGTGGGCATTTATTCTCATTTTGAAAGACATATGTTTGCCCTAGCAAGAATCATTGAGGAGCGCAGCAAATCTGAGATTCAAATAAATGATTTAACTGGTAAGGGCATAAATAGATTTTTACAATACATTAGAAAAGTTGGTAAGATAAGATCGATTGATCCTTCATCTAATCCTTGGCAAGAGGTACTTATACATCAAAAGGTGAGAAATATAATTGTTCATACTGGTGGATTATTGCTTAATGACTCAACACAGAAGTTGGAGAATCATGAGTGCTTCAAGTTTTTAATAAAGAATAATGTAATAATGGCTGGCAATCTCGGTCATATTAGAATAAAGAAAATAGATATTATTAGATCATTTATTAACTCCCTTGCTGATGTAAGTGACCGATTATGCAATGAAATTAGAGAGAAGTATCCTGAAAAATAAAAACTACCACTAACACAGTTCCACCTTACCACCCCTAATCATTCTCTGCAAACAACAGCAGCAGGTTTTTGTTCCCTTCGTCCATCGAACATCGCGCAATCGCTCCATCGTGCCATCAACCTTCTTTAACAGTACCTGCCCGGTATTGTCACGGAATTAAGGGGCAAATTGCTTTGGTACCGGGAGCGGGCGGGCTTGCGCATTCATAACAGCCGGCCAATGCCATATTTCCGGCTAATATTCCACAGGAACAAATAAAAATAATTTACATATCTTTACCCCGGCGAAAATTAAAAACCCGGTGAATCGCCTACCGGCGTTTTAAAATAGCCGATGATTCAGAATTATTTAATGAGACATCAAATCCCTCCAAATTAAATATCATGAAAAAAAGGATCATTTACAGTATTGCTTTATGCCTGCTTTCAGCAAGTTCATTGCCGGCACAGGAATTCACCACAAGCATGGAAAGCATTTTTACGTCTGATCATGCCAACGACTACCTGCAGCACGTAAAATCAGCCGTCGACAGCGAAGGTGCAATTCACGTGGTATTCACAGGCAGTTACGACAACCACCTCTACTACGGAACCAACCGGAACGGGAGCTGGGACTTTGAGCAACTTCAATACTTCGATACTGAGTACAAGGAAAACATTGATGTTATAAAACTTCCTAACATTGCCGTTGATCATCTCGACAATATCCATATCGTCACCTTCGACCGCTACGGCGAAAAAGTGGTTCACGGTCAGAAAAACGCCCATGCAGGGACGTTCATGCTGCAAACCGTTGAACTCTCGCCCGAACCACTCAGGCTCTGGGTTTATGGAGGCATGGGCGAAGAATATTCCGACCTGGCGGCAGATAAGAACGGAGGCCTGCACCTGATATGCAAAACGGACTATACTGACAAATCAGAAGCCAGCTTCCAGCAATGTGCCACGTATTTTTACAAGCCTCCTTCGTCCGACACCTGGCAGCCTAAGGTGCTGTTCCACGACCCGCAATTCAGCGACCGTAACTGGGCATACGGCACGAGCTCGTCCATTGCATGCCACGAGGATAACGTTTATGTGATCATGGGAGGAACCAACGAACTTCTTTTTGGCACACGAAACATTTCAGGCGGCAACTGGGATATTGAAAAGCTGCTCCATACCCCCGATGATTTCATCAATTCGGGCAAAGATGATATCTCCCTGGCTGTCTCACCCGACGGCAACCTCAGGTTTGCCTTTTATGACCGTACCGATGATGAAGAATCACCCTGGCACGGACTGACCATATTCAGCAAAGATAAGTGTGGGAACAACGAATGGCATGGATTTAACAAATTCAATGATCGCATGGCAAGAACCAGTCCGGCAGTGGCTTTCGACAGCAACGGAATGTTTTATATTGCCCTGGGATACAATGAATATTCCTTGTGGTACCAGTCATGCGATTGCGATGCAGAATACAGGAAGATTTTCGAACAGGAAGATCAGAAGGGACAGATTGATATGGTCATTGGGAACGATAATACTGTTTATACCTTCCTGACTTCCGTACATAACAACCAGCTGCGGCTGCTCACCGCCAAACCCAAAGGCTTTACCAAAGCATGCAATTATCCGCCAGGCATTGTAAAATACACAGGCAAGACCAACCTGAAACCCGGAGAAAAATGGACGGCAAGCATTACCGCAAATGATCCGGAATGCGATAAGATCAGGTTTGAGTCCATTATCCATAACGAGATATTCACCATCGATGACCATGGGGATGGCACGGCAACGATAACTGCCATCATGCCTGAGGGTGAAGGTAAGGGCACACCCGGGCTGTCGGTATGGGTGCTGGACGACAAGCATCCGGAAACCAATAATGAGGTCAGCGTCATAACGTATCAACTCGTTATAACCCCTGACGGGAAAGAGGAAGGGAGCATCAAGGTTGAGAATAAATGCAGTGGTAGCAACCAGGGCAAACCTTTATCAGAAAGCAGCAGCTTATCAGGTCATTAGGGGCTTTACGGGAATCAATGCCCGGGTGCGACAGGATTTTATTACCATTGTTGATAAAACTATATGACGGATGTGCATCAATCTGACCTGACTGAGGCCCTTCACATTAAATAGAGAAAACAAGCTTTCAGGGAACCGGCAATTTTCGATGCCCTGAGAAAAAACAGACCATCATGACCCTAAAACCATCACAAGTCGTTCAGGAATTCGTTACTCTTTTCAACAAAGCGGATGCAGAAGGTTTAAGCCGCCTGTATGCAGAGCATGCGGTGAACCACCAGGTGGCCAACGAGCCGGTAGCCGGCAGGGAAAACATTAAAAAGATGTTCGAGAAAGAATTTGCCCTGGCCGAAATGACCTGCATCGTTGAAAATATTTTTGAAGACGGGGAATGGGGTATCCTGGAATGGAGAGATCCGCTGGGACTGAGGGGTTGCGGCTTCTTTCACGTAGTGGATGGGAAGATTGTTTTCCAGCGCGGTTACTGGGACAAGTTGTCGTTTCTGCGCCAACACCAACTGCCGCTGCCCGGGGAATAGCGTAAAACCAAAGTACTGATCCCCGTTGCAATGCTTAATGCACAATTAAAAATTAAGCATTAAACATTAAAAATTATCAATTCCCCTGCACCCTGCCCCCTGCACCCTGCAGCCATATTTGCTATCTTTGCAGAACTAAACAATACCATCAGCCATGGGACTCAAGTGCGGGATCATCGGGATCACCAATATCGGCAAGACCACCATCTTCAATTGCATCAGTGCCACCAAGGCCGAAGCCAGTTCTTTTGCCTTCAGCGCATCCAAATCCAACATCGGGATGATCACCGTCCCCGACGAAAGGCTGGAAAAGATCAATTCCATCATCATGTCCGACAAGGTAACCCCGGCCACCGTCGATATCGTCGACATCCCCGGCCTCACCAAGGGCTCGAGCAAGGGCGAAGGGATCGGCAACAAGTTCCTGAACGATATCCAGCAGTGCGATGCACTTATCCACGTGGTCCGTTGTTTCGACGACGAACGGCTCCCCCATATCGAAGGTTCCGTCAATCCTGTCCGCGATAAGGAGATCGTCGACCTGGAATTGCAGGTTAAAGACCTGGAGATGGTGGAACGCCGGATCGAACGTTTCGAGAAGGTGGCCAAGTCGGGCGACAAGCAGGCCAAAAAAGCCCTGGACATCCTCAATGTTTACAAGGCCCATTTCGAAGATTTCAAGTCGGCACGCACGGTGCCCCTGAGCGAAGACGACCGTAAGTTCGTCGACGACCTGTTCCTGCTCAGCGACAAGCCCGTGATCTATGTCTGCAATGTCGACGATGCCTCCGCGGTATCGGGGAACGCTTATGTGGACGAGTTCAAAAAAGCAGTGGCGGATGAGGATACGGATGTGATCATCATTGCCGGCAGGCTGGAATCGGAGATCGCCGAGCTCGAGGACGAGGCCGACAGGCAGGCTTTCCTTTCCGATGCCGGCCTCAGCGAGCCGGGCGTGAACAAGATGATCCGATCAGCATACCGCCTGCTCAACCTCCAGTCGTTCTTCACCGCCGGGAAAAAAGAAGTCCGGGCATGGACCATCCGCAAGGGCATGACCGCCCCCGAAGCTGCCGGGGTCATCCACAGCGATCTCGAGCGGGGTTTCATCCGTGCCGAAGTGATGAGCTTCGACGATTTCTATGCCCTGGGGTCAGAACATGCGGTAAAGGAAGCCGGCAAGCTCAGGGTCGAAGGCCGCAACTACGTAGTGCAGGAAGGGGATATGCTGCACATAAGGTTTAATGTTTAGGCGATGGGCGACAGGCTATGGGCTATGGGCTATAGGCTATAGAAAATAGGCTAGCGGGGGTAGCAGGTTCTCATGCCATAACCTGTCTGTATGATCAGAGCTGTAATCCCAGTGTGAAGTTCAGGTACCTGTTCTGGTATTTGCTGTCGTCGTTGTCGTAGTCGAACACGTTGATAAACCCGTGTCCGTAACGCACTTCGAACATGAGCATCAGCACCCTGACCCCGGCCCCGGCAACGATACCGGCATCATAGCGGATGTCGTGATCATCGTCGAACTCGTAATCATCCTTATCGGTTATCCATTTTGCCTGCACGGGATCGTAGGTATAATCCTTTGTCTTGCCCCCTATCCAGTAGCCGCCGTAAGGCCCGATGTTCAGGTAAACCTGCACAACGTTAATCCCGATGGATATCCTTGCAAGCAGCGGCACATCGATATAGTTCATGGTGAGCTGCGAATAGGCTGCGTCATTGGTGCTGTTGAGCCTTGTCCCTTTCTGGATGAACATTACCTCAGGCTGGAAGGCAAACAAACCCTTCCCCGCTTTCAGGAATACTGCGGCATGCCCGCCCAGGGCAAAATCAGCCGATGTGTTTTCCGGCTCGTCAAGGTTCATGTTGGCCATGGTCAGACCGCCCTTGATTCCCGCTGAAATTTGTGCCTGTGCCGACATCAGCCCGATGGCTGCGACCATGATGAAAAACAGTGCTTTTTTCATGTTGTTGGTTTTTGGTTAATACTAAGCAATGTGATTACGAATTT
>JAXGTH010000172.1:0-5472 GCA_040775045.1 Bacteroidales bacterium | reverse complement strand
TAAGCCTGTCCCGAAAATACGGGATGTGTACAGATGGCCCGAGCGCTGTTGGCCCCGTTGGCCATCATGAGTTCGGCGGCCTTGGCCATGCTGCCGGCTGTGTCGATGATGTCATCGACCAGCACGATGTCCCTGCCCTTCACATCACCCACGAGGGCCATTTTGGCCACTTCGTTGGGCTTTGCACGCTGCTTGTAGCAGATCACGAAATCGGTGTTCATGATCTTGGCATAGGTGGCGGCCCTGCGTGTACCGCCCGTATCGGGTGAGGCCATGGTGAGCTTCGGCAATTTCAGTTTTTTAAGGTAGGGGATGAAGATCGATGAAGCGTACAGGTGGTCGACCGGTACATCGAAGAATCCCTGGATCTGGTCAGCATGCAGGTCGATGGTGATGACCCTGGTCACCCCGGCTACAGCCAGCAGGTTGGCCACCAGCTTGGCAGCGATGGATACCCTGGGCTTGTCCTTGCGGTCCTGCCGCGCGAAGCCGAAATAAGGGATCACGGCCACGATGTTGCGTGCCGAGGCCCTGCGGGCCGACTCCACCATCATCAGCAGTTCGAAGAGGTTGTCGCTGGGTGCAAAGGTCGACTGCACGATGAACACATCCCTGCCCCTGATATTTTCCTCGAATGAGGGCTGGAATTCCCCGTCAGAAAACTCCGTAACGATCGACTTGCCTAGCTCTGAGCCGTATTCGGCGGCGATCTTTTTTGCCAGGTATTGCGATTCCCGGCCGGAAAAAATGCTGACGAGGTTCTTCTTGGGCATAAGGCTGTACGGTTTAATGCTTTGAAAGTGTGTGCAAAAATAAGGGGAATATTCGGTTCATGCAAATATAAATAAACCATGGTTTCAGTGTTTCATTAGTGAGACTGCCTTTTTATGAGCGGAGCGAAATGAAAAGGCTTAGTCGAACTAATCCCGAGCACTCGGGATGGTTTCAGTGTTTCAGTGTTTCAGTGTTTCAGTGTTTTTCGTGGATCCACGATCCCGGGAACCGGGAATCGCAACCGGATGCCGGATGTCCCAATAAACAAGAAATCGGGACCGGAGTCTGAAAATTGGGTGCAGGGTACAGGGTACAGGGTGCAGGGATTTAATAGATACCGGAACGTAATGCTTTGTATTTCAAGATACTTCAGATTTCAGACATCAAATATCAGATTTCAGATTTCTCAATGCCTGACGCCTGATGCCCCGGGAACCGGGAATCGACAAAAATTCCGGTTCAGGGTTGCGGGTGCAGAAAGTTCAGAGTTCAGAGTTCAAAGTTCAAATAAACCCGGCCAATCCGATAACACATTATGCATAGCACATTTTCAAACAAGAAATAAAACACAACACACAGCCCACCATATACAGCACATGAATAATACCGTTACGGCTTTTGCTAATGAAGAGATATTGTAAAGCGGACGCGGGGATCACCAGTGGTTCATACTATTCCACCAGCACCGTTTGCATGTTGTAGTTGCGGACGGCGGGTATGGTCATTTCCTGCGGGCCTTTCACCTGGGTATTCGTTTTACCGGTCCCTTCCATCTCCTGTTTCACGAAAATACCTTCCTTGTAAGCATAATACCATGTCCCCTTTCCGCTCAGCTCGCCCGTGGTATAGAGTTCCATACCTTCCTGGGTTCCTTCGCCTTCAATGGTACCCGTATAGGTTACATTGATCTTCATGCACTCGTGGCCGTTGACGGTTTCGAGTTTTTCGAAAGTGTTGGTGTTGTTGAATACCAGCAGCATCTCCGTGGAAGTGGAATTTTCAGCCACACTGTCGGTGCTCGCCCAGCTGTCGCCCGGCCTGACCGGGTATCCCGGAAAGTCGGGGAAAAAGGCCGTGACATCACCGGAGATGCTCTTCATGTCGCCCATGCCATAATCGTACTTGATTTCATCAGCGCCTATTATCTTAAGCTCTTTTCCCAACGGGTCGATGGTCATGCTGAACGACTTGCCGATCACCCCTTCGAGTTTTGCGTCCATGTCGCCCCTCGGGGTGTGGATAGCCGATGTCATTTCTTCGAGGGTAACCGTGTAATCGAGATTATTTCCATTGCCTGACTGCAACTGGAAGCGGAAGAGCTGTTCGGCATCGGCAGTGATGGCAAACTCCTGTCCCATCACGTCCATCTTCTGTTCCATGCTCATCGTGCCCCTGTATTTCATGTCCTGACCGGGCACGGCGGTGTATTTCATGATCATCCCTTTTTCAAGGCTCCCCCAGGCGGCCTTTTTCGCGGCACATCCCGACAGGGCGATCATCGCGGCAAGCATGATGGGCATACCTGCGCGGTAAGCAGTTGTTAAGATCCTTGTTTTCATCTTGCTGGTTTTTACGGGCAGGGCATACCCCGGACGGGAAATCCTGTTTCCTTTCCTGTTCATACCCCTTCCACTGTTATTAAAAAGAGGCCGATCCATGGTTCGTCAATCATGGACCATGCTCCCTCCTCATTCCTGTGATCTGAGCTTCTCGAGCATTTTCTTCCCGTTCTCATTGTCGGGGTTGAGCCCGATGGACTTTTCGTAGTATTCAACGGCTCCTTGGTCATCACCTTTTTTCATGAGGGCTTCGCCGTAACTATCGTACACATTCCAGGATTGGGGGAATGTTTCAACATTGAGCCCGAACACCAGCAGGGCTTCTTCCGTTTTATCGCCGTTCAGGTATTTATAACCCAGGTCGTTCATGTCCTTCTCCGTGTTTTCAGGGTCGAGGGCCCTGTTGTTCCACAGCTCCCTGAAGGTTGCAGCCGCAGCTTCAAGTCCGTCCTTTTCAATGGCCTTTTCAACGATCCAGGCTGCCGTGGCTCCCTTTTCCAGGATGCTGGTAACAAAGATGTTCATCCCCTCTACCTTGCCTTCACTGTTCTTTTTAAAGGCATACTCCTTACCGTCGACAGGATCGCGCCAGCGCTCCTCTTCGGAGGTTTTTTCCAGCATCCGGGTCCCTTCAACATCAGGAAGCTTCATGGTCAGGCTGCCATCTTCATAGCTGACCGAAAACTCGGCCTGCAACTGGAAAATAACATAATTGCCGATATATCCGGCCATTTCTGAAGGGACATCATCGCTCAAAATGACTTCCTCATCGAGCTTCTTCATGGCGTATACCTTCTCGGTGATGACCATGCGGTCGACTTCACCGTTCTCGTTTTCCGGGAAGCTGAAACACACGGCATCGGACAGCTTGGCATAACGCCGGCCCTCTTCGTCGGGGGGATGAAGTGCCAGCAGTATACGCCCCATGATATCCACTGCGATGCCACCGCTGCTGTATTGCACCTCGAGCACATTACGGTTTTCCTTGTTGGTGTAAGGGCCGATGAGCGAAGCAAATTCCGGTGGCACCTCAGCCCCAGCCATCTGGCCCGTGTCGCCGGCAATTCTGTAGTCGAGGATCTCCATGCTCACCGGCTGGAAGCTTGTCATTTCGCCAAGCCTCACATGGCCGGCATCCACGTAGTCGAACTCGAGGATAGTGGCATCGATGGCTACCCAACCGATATCCTCGCCCATATATACCTCGTTCCATGCATGCTGTCCGAAGCTGCCCCCGTACCAGGGCGAATACATGCAGCCTACCGAAAGCCTTGCAGGTATGCCGGAAGCACGGCACAAGGCTGCCAGCAGCCTCGAATGCGAGCCGCACTCTCCTTCCATCGTTCTGAGGGTGTTGAGGGCCGAGGTACCTCCCGGTACAGCGCCCCTGACCTCATGGCCGACCCACTTGCTGAGCCGGACAGCTGCATCCCAGGAATCTGCGGCACCGGCAGTGATCTCCTTCGCTTTGGCGATGATCTCAGGATGATCGGACTCGATAAGCAACTCGGGTTCAAGATATTTTTTCAATGCTTCATTATCCTTAAAATCGGGCGGAAAAGGAGGGGCTCCCTGCCCGTCGTACCAGCGGGGCTCGATCTCGAAGATCCCCTTCACATGGTTATCCTCGACGGTGCCTTCGAATTTCTGCCCGGGGAAGTTGAGGCTTTCAACGCTGATGCCCTCCCCGGCCGACTTGATGTCGGCCTTCACCCTCAGGTACGACATGTCCATAAAGGCAGGGATGTTCTTCCCGACCTTCGCGAAGATGCTGTTGTCGAGGTCGACGGTGCTGATCTGCTTGGCCACCGCCTCGTCGGCAAGATAGATATTCCTGTTCATCACCTCGAACCTGAGGGTCATCCCGTCAGACTTCCTTACCCAGGTCCTGGTGTTCATGCCATCGGTGGCATTGAAGACATTGAAAACCATGACATCATGGTCCTTTCCCGCCAGGTTTACAGTCTCTTCATCCTCAAGGGTATACCGTTGCTTAATGACACGACCCCTCATATTATCATAGACGCTGTATGTTTTTTCCTTTTCGCTGTTCTGCACGAAATCCCTGACAAGGAATGGAGCGCCCAGGGGATTGTCGAAGATCACATCATTGTCCACAAATATGGTGTCGGGGCTCTCCCGCGGCAATTCGGTGCGCAGGACATACCCATCGAACACCTCGTTGATGGTCTCCACCACATTGCCTGCATCATAATCGAACTTCGAGCGGTTCAGCAATATCCTGTCACTCCCGGGCCTGAATACGTGTTTGGAGATGATCATCATGTTCATGTCCTGGCCGAGGGCCTTCAGCATCAGGTGCACCGTGTCGCGGGTTTCGATGGCAGGCGAGCCCTGGTAGGCGATTTCGCTGACATCCGTCGTAGCATAGCCGCACAGCACACCGTCGATCTCCACTGCATAATACAGTCGTTCGTGCTGTGCCATGGCGTTCAGGGCAGTGATCATGATGCCGGAAACGATCAGGATCTTAAGGGCATTCTTCAGAAATTTCATGTCTTTGGATTTTGCGTTTTGTTGGTCGGAATGGCTTTGTATAAGGCTCCAATTTTGGAAATAATTTAGTAAATATATGAAAGTCAATGGGTTTTGTCAAATGATTTTAAGGGTGTTTTGATGAATGGCCATGCGGGCTTTATCATTGGACGTTCTGGCCTAACTGTTGCCGGGTGCACATCCCTTTCAGGGTTAATTTATATCTTTATGGAAAATAATCCGTTCATGGCCCGCCGGAAAGTCGAGATATTCATACATAAGCAGGGTAAGGATGACCTTGCGGGATTCCTGGAGCGCAACGAGGTGGAAGGTTCCTGGTGGACCGCCCTCGACGGGGGCATGTATAAGGCTGCATTCATTTACGAAGCTGAGAAGACGGAAGACCTGATCGACCGCCTCGAAAAGAAATATGCCGAAATGCCCGGTTTCAGGATCATCCTTTCGCCCGTGGAGGCCGTGATCCCGCGTGCCCCTGAGGAAGAAAGCGTTCCGGAAGAGGAAACGGAGGAGAAGGCCCAGGAAAAGAAGGTCCTGCTGCTCCGCATCAGCAGGGCTGAGCTGTATGATGATATCAGGGACTTCTCGGAGATGAACCGCAACTTTATCATCATGGTGGTGTTGT
>JAXGTH010000171.1:0-5489 GCA_040775045.1 Bacteroidales bacterium | reverse complement strand
ATGAGATGAGGGGATGATGTGGGTGCTGGGGACTGGGGACTGGATGCTGGATACTTGATTCTGGATGCCAGATACCGGATACCAGATACCGGATGCCGGATGCCAGATACCGGATACCGGATGCCAGATACCGGAAGTCTAAGGCCTGAAGCCTGAAGCCCGATGCCCGATGCCTGGTACGTAGTACCTTGTACCCAAAAAAAAGTTCAGATTTCAGAGTTCAAAGTTCAAAGCTCAGATTTCTCCCCGCCTAACGCCTGCGCTAATGTCTCTCAAACCTCTCGTAAAAGGGGTTGCCGTTGAAATAATACATCACCAGGTTGGTGCAGCTGTCCTCGCCGATATAGTCGATATACCCGTTCTTCACGTCGAGGCCGGGCATGCCGAGCAGGGTGGTGCCCGTACGTATCCAGCGGCAGTTGAGGTAGTTGCCCAGGGGCTCGTCGATGGTGGCCGAGAAGGCCGCGCCGTAAAGGCTGGTGCCGCTGGCAAAGCCGCTCATGATAAAGAGGTCGTCGTCGTGGAAGCCCGGGGTTTCGGTACCGCCGACCCACATGAAGGCTTTCTCCGACTCCCAGTGGAAGCTGCCGTGCGACACGGTGTCGTAGAGGGTGATGGTTCCCGAGGGGACGAAATGCTCGTACAGCGGGTTCCCCATCTGCGAGAGGCCCGCATTGCGCACCGTGCTGCCGCCCGTGAGCAGCAGCCCGTCCACCACGTAGTTGTCGAGGCTGAGGGTGGCCACGGCGCCGGTCTCTCCGAAGTCCTTGTCGAGGCTGGCGGTGATCACCCCTTTGCGCACCTTGCCGTCGGGGCAGGGGGTGTAGTAGGGGAGGTAGTCGATCACGTAGGTGATGCCGCCTGCGGTATCGTAGGTGCACTGGGCGCCGAACACCTCGTTGCTGCCAGTGGCCCTGAGGGTGCTGTCGCTCACCACCATGAAGAAGATGTTGAAGAGCTGCGACCAGGCCCGCTCGGCGATCACCTGGTTGTTGGCCACGGCGAGGCTGGGGTTGTAGTCGGTCTCGATGCTGCCCTTCTTGCAGGCAAGGAACAGTATGCCCGGGATGGCGAGGGCGAGGGCCGTATTCAGAATGCGTTGCTTCATGAAGAGTGCTTTCGGGTATATACCTGAAACGAGTAAGGAAGCGAATTATTTTCCTCGTCCACATGGTCTTCGCTGCTCACCAGCTCCCACTCCTTCCCGTCGATCTCGGGGAAGTAGGTGTCGGCCTCGTAGTCGCGGTGCACCTTCGTGATGTAGAGCTTGTCGGCAAGCGGAAGGAACTGCCGGTACACCGAGCCCCCGCCGATGATGAAGACCTCTTCACCGGGGTCGCACTTCGAGAGGGCATCCTCGATGCCGTAGGCCATGATGCAGCCTTCGTAGCGGTCGGAAGGGTCGTCGGTGATCACGATACTGGTGCGTTTGGGCAGGGGGCGCACCGGCAATGAAAGATAGGTGTTCTTTCCCATGATCATCTTATGACCGAGGGTGATCTTCTTGAAATGTTTCAGGTCGTCGGAGATGTGCCACAGGAGGTCGTTGTCCTTACCGATGGCGTTGTTCGCCGCAACGGCTACGATGATGGATACAGGCATAGGCGGATCGTTTTGTGCAAAAATAAGGAAATCTGAAATCTGAACTTTGAACTTTGAACTCTGAACTCTGAAATCGTACGAGGTATTACGTACCAGGTACCAGGCGTCAGGCACCAGGCATCAGGCATCAGGCATCCGGCATCCAGGATCCAATATCCAGGATCCAGCATCCAGCATCCAGGATCCAGGATCCAGCATCCAGCATCCAGTCCCTATGCTCCCTTTCCTTATCTTTACCGAAACAACTCCCGAACCATGAAACCTTCTTACCTTATCAAGGCCCTGATTTTTCTCCTGCTGCTGTCGTGCACGCAGGAGCGGGCGCCCCGCGCCCCCTACACCCTCGCCTCGGGGGTGGTGGAGCGTTACAGCGATTTTCCTTCTGAATACATTTCCGCCCGCGCCGTGGAGGTGTGGCTGCCCGACGGCTATCCCGGGGCGGCGCCCTATGATGTGCTGTACATGCACGACGGGCAGATGCTGTTCGACACCGCCTTCACCTGGAACCGGCAGGAGTGGTGTGTCGACGAGGTGACGGGCCGCCTCATCGCCGAAGGCGCCATCGCCCCCGCCATCGTGGTGGGTGTGTGGAACAGCGGCAGCGGGCGCCATGCCGACTACTTCCCGCAAAAGCCTTTCCTCTCGCTGCCGCAGCATGTCCGCGACTCGCTGTATGGCCTCCGGCGCGATGCGGAAACCCCGCTCTTCGACGGGCCCCTGCGCTCCGATGCCTACCTGCGCTTCCTCGTCAGGGAGCTCAAGCCCTTCATCGACTCAGTATACAGGACCAATGCCGGCAGGGAGAGCACCGTGGTGGCCGGCTCCAGCATGGGCGGCCTCATCTCCCTCTACGCCATCTGCGAATACCCTGAGGTGTTCGGCGGTGCCGCCTGCCTGTCGACCCACTGGCCCGGCATCTTCGCGTCGGAGAACAACCCCGTGCCCGATGCCTTTGTCAGGTACCTGGGGGAACACCTTCCCGACCCCGCCACGCACAGGATCTATTTCGACTTCGGCACCGAAACCCTCGACGCCATCTACGAGCCTTACCAGCTGCGCGTCGACAGCCTCATGCAGGCGAAAGGCTTTGACAGCAACAGCTGGATAACGAAAAAGTTCCCCGGGCACAACCACTCGGAAGCAGCCTGGAGCAGCCGGCTGGATGTGCCGGTGAAGTTTGTGCTGGGCGGTAGGCGGGGAGAAATCTGAAATCTGAACTTTGAACTCTGAACTCTGAACTCTGAACTTTTTTTTGGGTACAAGGTACTACTTACCAGGCATCGGGCTTCAGGCTTCAGGCTTCAGGCCTTAGACTTCCGGTATCTGGCATCCGGTATCCGGTATCTGGCATCTGGCACCAGGCATCAGGCACCAGGCATCAGGTATCTGGTATCCGGTATCCGGTATCTGGAATCCAGAATCAAGTATCCAGGATCCAGCATCCAGCATCCAACATCATCCCCCCGCTTGTCAAAATTTTTTCTTACCTTTATGGTTCATAATCAGCATTATCAGATGAACAATAATGAGATAAACCGCCTTATCGCCGTATCCGCCCTGGTCACCATGGTGGGATTGTTGTTTTCGGGACCGGTCGGACTGCTGGTCACCTCGCTGATCAAAGCCCAACCGCCCTGGGACGGGGCGGAGGTTTTCATCGCTTCCTATCACCCCGTGCAGATACTGCCGTTCCTTTTCGGATTTGTGATGATCTACGGGTTTGTAATGTTCATCTCTGCCGTGGCGAAGCTTGCCCAGGACAACCGCGGGATGGTTTATGCCAGTATGTCGATGATCTTCATGGCCGTGTATGCCGTGATCATCGGGCTGAACTATGCCCTGCAGGTGGCTTTTGTGCCGCTGCTGGTGAGAGAGGGAAACGCGATGGCAGGCTTTTTCAGCATGGCGAACCCCGAATCGGTTGGCTGGGTGCTCGAGATGTGGGGCTACGGCTTCCTGGGATTGTCGGGATGGCTGGCTGCGCCCCTGTTCAAAGGAAGCAGGAGAAGAAGATATATCAGGGTTCTGCTGGTCATCAACGGCATGGTCAGCGTGCTGGGGGCGGCGATCACCATCGTCGACCTCGGCTGGGTGCTCAGCGTGGCCGGCCTCGCCTCCTACGTGGTTTGGAACCTGCTGGTGCTCGCCATCATGGTCCTGGTATATATGGAATTCAGGCCCGGGCCGGCGAAACCTTTGACGCACCCGCCGGCGGCATGAAGACCCTGAGATATTGATGATCAATTACAGCAACCAGAAAATAAGTTTTCCACCGATCCGTAAGGCTACCGTCGACCTGCTCAGGGCCGCGAAGCGGAAGAACATGATCCACAGCATGGTGGAGATGGATATCTCGTCGGCGCGAACAAACCTGAGCAGGACAAAGAAGGAAAAGGGCATTTACATATCCTTTACCGGCTACATCATCCGTTGTGTGGCCCGGGTGGTTGGCGACAACAGGCACATGCATGCCTACCGCAACCGAAGGGGTCAGCTGGTGTTGTTCGACGAGGTGGATGTGAGCACCACCATCGAACGCAGGATCGGCGGCAGGAGCGAGGTGGTGGCCATGATCATCCGGGGGGCTGACCGCAAGCCGGCAGCCGACATCTCGGCCGAGATCAGGGAGGAAAGCTCGCGGGCTGCCGAAGAGGCGGCCGTATACCGTTCGATGCGGCTGTTCCTGGCCATCCCGGCCCTGTTCAGGCGGGCGGTGTTCAGGATGCTCGACCGCTCGCCAAAGATGATGAAAAGGCGGGCCGGCACCATCATGGTGACCTCGGCCAACCTCGTGGGCAAGGGGGCGGGGTGGGGGATGCCGGTGGCCACGCATACCCTGAAGGTTACCATCGGTGGCATCGTCGACCGGGTCGTGGAAAAGGAGGGCCGCTGCGAAAGCAGGGAGCACCTGTGCCTGACCATCAGCTTCGACCACGACATCATCGACGGGGCGCCGGCGGCACGGTTCATCCGCCACCTCAAGCGGGAGATCGAGCGCGGGGAGGTGGAGGACTGATCAAAAAATTAAAAATGAACGACCATGAAAAAAGCTGAATATACGCTGGGAATGTGGATGGCATGGCTGTCGGCCCTGATGGCCATACTCTGGTTTATCACCTTCAACATGCAGGACTACTTCCGGGCAGTCCCTGAATGGACCGACCTGGAGGCCTATGCCGGTGCTTACCACATCAGCCGCCTCACCCTCATTTACCCTTCGCTGCTGCTGGCGGTCACCTACGTCATCATGCTGTCGTGCCTTCACAGGGTCGTCGCGGAGGAAAGGAAGGTCTGGAGCCTGGCGGCCCTTTCGATCGGCATCATCTATGCCGTCATGGCCGGCATCAACTATAACATACAGGCCGTGGCGGTGCGGCTGAGTCTGGCGGCCGGCGAGACCGGCGGCATCGCGATGTTCATCCCCGACAACCCGCATTCGGTATTCACCGCGCTGGCCAACTCGTACGTTTACATGGGCATCTCGATGTTCCTGGCCGCCTTTGTTTTCGGCAGGGGCAGGCTCGAAGGCTGGATCAGGGGGTTGTTGCTTATCCAGGCCGTTTCGGCCGCAGGACAGGCCGGCTACAGCATGTTCGACTGGCCGGAGGCCCTGTTCATCGGCACCAGCATGGTGTGGGTGGCCGGCGCACCCGCCGCCTTCATCCTGATGGGCTTCTGGTTCAGGAAGAAGCGGGGAGAAATCTGAACTCTGAACTCTGAACTTTGAACTCTGAACTCTGAACTTTTTTTTGGGTACAAGGTACTACGTAACAGGCATCGGGCTTCAGGCTTCAGGCTTCAGGCCTTAGACTTCCGGTATCTGGCATCCGGCATCTGGCATCCGGCATCTGGCACCAGGCATGATTGTCACCCTGAGCCCTTCACTT
>JAXGTH010000170.1:0-5495 GCA_040775045.1 Bacteroidales bacterium | reverse complement strand
CGTTTCCCAGATCTCGCTTCCAATGGTTATCTGCAACCCCCGTTCTCCGGGGAACAGGTCTTCCGTGAATTCCCTGTGATCCGTTTCCTGGTACAGGATCAGGATCATGCCTTCGGCATATTCATCATCGGGGATGATGTCGAATTCCATGATGAAATTCGCCGGCAGGTCGATGGGCCTGGTGTAGCTGTAAACAGCATCTTCGCCGTTCATGTGGAACCATTTTCCGTCAGCTATGCTCACGGTCTTCACCTCGCCGCTGCCATTCCCTGCCCACAGGGCCGGGAAATCGCCGATGTTGTCCTGCGAGAAATCCTCATAGAACAGGACCTTGTCGCCCGGAATGAAATCATAATTCGTGTACGATTCAAAACCTTTTTCCTGGGCACTTACGGCATTCGACAATGATAATAAGCCGATCAGTCCCCATGTTAAAAAATCAGTTTTCATGTTACCTCCGTTTTTTAATTTGGTTTATATGTTTTGGTTGATCAATGTTGTCGGGCCAGCCGCTTTACATAGAATACCAGGTCGTCGCCATCGGCATAGTAATCCTCGAAACGGGCTTTGAGGGCATATCCGTTGTGTTCGTAGAATTTACGGGTGGGCAGATATTGTTCACGCGAAGAGGTTTCGGCATAAATGGCGGTACCTCCCTGCTCTGCAACGTCCTTTTCTGTTACTGCCAGCAACATCCTGCCCAGGCCTTTGTTCCTGAAGGCTGCATCGGTCACGATCCAGTAGAGGTCGTAACTGCTCTGTGTGAGGGGTATCCTGCCATAGCAGGAATAGGCGCAGACCCTGCCGTCCATTTCAAGGAAGATGAACTCGTATCCGCTGGTTTCGCCTTTTTCGAGGCGTTCGGTGACGAGTTCTGCGGCAATCCCTATCTCCTCCTCGTTGAAGAATCCCGTGCCTTCAACCATTTTTCTTACGATTTCAACGTCGGTTTCAAAAACCTCTTTCCGGTAGTTTATTTCCATGCATCCTCAATTATTCGTTTTACCACTTCACTGAAAGGATAACCGGCCTGCGTGGCCGCTGCAAAAAATCCGGCATCGGGCGACAGGCAGGGGTTGGCATTCACCTCGAGTATCCATGGCTGCCCGTGGGTATCAAGCCTGAAGTCGACACGGGCATAGCCTTTCATCCCAAACACCTCCCAGCAGCGATGGCAGAGTTCCGTCATCCTTCGGGCCAGGCCGGCTTGTTCTTTTTCCAGCCCGAATTTCCGGACTGTATGTTTGTATTCGAAGGATCCTTCGTGCCATTTGGCTTCATATCCCACGATCCTCGGTTTCCCTTCCGGATAGTCCTCGAACACGATCTCGGCCATTGGCAGGACTTCGGGACCGCTCTTTCCACCCAGTATGGCGATGTTGAACTCCCGGCCTTCGATGTATTCCTCGAAGAAGTACCGGTGCTGCCTGTTCTTCATGATGAACTCGTCTATTGCCTCTTTGCTGCCGCTGATCACGCTGCTGTCGCTGATCCCTACCGAGGCGTCCTCCCAGACGGGTTTTGCAATATAGGTCTTGTCTTTTTCCCTTCTTCCCCCATCAGGCATTTCGAACCATACCGGAGTTGGAAGGCCCGCCTGCACCATGAGTGATTTCGACAGCATTTTGTGGCTCGTCACGTACATGGCCTCCAGGGGGCTGCCCGTGAAAGGGATGCCAAGGTGCTCGAGCAAGGCAGGAGCGAGGTGGATGAGCTTTCCCGAACTTTCGACCGCTTCCACGAGGTTAAAGACGAAGGCAGGATCGATCTTCCTGAGTTCCCCTGCAGCATGCTTCAGGTCAAGGTCCATGAACACGCGCAGCGTGTCATAGCCCAATGTTTGTAGGGCTTCTTCAATGAAAGCAGCCTGGCTGAGCACATCCATCTCGTCGGGGCTGGCATCGGGGGGAAGGGCGTTGATCAGTATGGCTGCTTTTTCCATGGTGTATTTTCCTGGCTCCGGGTTCATCGTATTTTCATGATGGCGGAATCCATGATCATTTTCATCAGGGTAGGGTAAGCGATCCCGTTCAGCCTTGCCAGTATCGGGAGGTCTGAGTGTTCGGGATGCATCCCCGGCAGGGGATTGATCTCCATGAAGGAGGGTTTTCCGGATGCGTCGTAGCGGATATCCACCCTTCCGGCGTCTTCACAGCCCAGCACACGGTAAGCCTCAAGTGCAAGCTTTTCGCATTCTTCTTTCTCTTTTCCCTGCACGGGCAGGTATTCCACCAGCGTTTCGCATTCCTCCTTGTTCACATAGGAGTAAACGTTCTTTTCGGCATGCTCGAGCAGTTTTATCTCGATGGTGCCGATGGCCCTCGCATCGTCGCCTGTTCCGGTTATCCCGGTGGTGAATTCCCTTCCGCTGAGAAAGGTTTCAACAAGAACGGGCTGCCTGTAAGTGCCGAGCAGGTGAATGCAGGACTTTGTCAACTCACCGGTATCGAGGATCACCGAGCGTTCATCGATGCCCTTGCCGGTGCCTTCCGCCAGCGGTTTCACAAAAAGGGGGTAGGGGAGATCAACTTTTCCGATATCCTCTCTTTCCCTTACCACGAAAAAGGCGGGGGTGTTGATGCCTGCATCCCTTACCACGCGCTTGGTCATCGCCTTGTCGAGTGTCAGGGCCATCACCAGCGGGGAGGAGAACACATAGGGAATGTTGAATGCATCCAGGAGGGCAGGCACCTGAGCCTCCCGGGCGATACCGTACATGCCTTCGCAGATGTTGAATACCATATCCCAGCGGTCGCCACCCTGAAGGCGGTCGATGAGCTGCCTGAGGTGCCCGATGCGGTCGGTATGGTAACCGAGCCCCTGCAGGGTGCTTTCAATGGCTTCGATGGTGCTTTCCCTGTCGAACTCGGCCGTTTCTTCCTCCGAATAGCCCATGTCGAGCCAGGCCTGACGGAGGTCGTAGGTGATCCCTATCTTCATTTTTTATTATTGGTCTTTACTGACAGATATCCTTCAAAAAAATTTCTTGCATTCACTCCCAGCGTACGGTTTTTGTATCCTCCTTCCTGTACGAACAGAACAGGATACGGGAGTTTCCCGATTTCCATGCCGTTATTCCTGAAATCGGAAGCCTTTAAAATCCATGTCCCTGTCGGGTCCCCCTTTGCGATATCGAAACCAAGGCTGACGACGAGGAAATCAGGGCTGAAATATATGATTTTTTTCAATGCTTTACGCAGGATGCCGAGGTATTCTTCACCCGTGATGGATTCTTTCAACGGAAAGTTGACATTGTACCCCCGGCCTTCTCCTTCTCCTGTTTCCTCAGTGAAACCGGAGAAATAGGGATAGGCAAAGGACGGGTGCCCGTGGATGGAGATGGTCAAAACATCTTTCCTGCCGTAAAAGATGGATTGATGGCCGTTCCCATGGTGGTAATCAATGTCGAGGATGGCCACCTTACCGTACTTGCTAAGAAAATGGGCCGCTATGGAAGCGTTATTGAAGTAGCAAAAGCCTCCAAACACATCGCGCTCGGCATGATGCCCGGGGGGCCTTACGAGTGCATACGCGGTATGTGCCCCTTCCAGCAGGAACTCTGCTCCGGTAAGGGCGCAATTCACTCCCGATCTGGCCGCCAGGAAAGCATTCCTGTTCAGGGGGGTGAAGGTATCGATACAATAATACCCGGCCAGCACCGAATAGTCATTTGGCGGCCTGGTGGCATTTCTTACAGGGAAAACGTAAGGATAGATCGATTTCCCTTCAGGAAACTTTTCGCATACATTCTTAAAATACCTGTAATATTTCGGGTTGTGGACTTCCAGGATATGCCTGTCGGGATAACCCCTTGCCGGTTTCAGACGAAAAGCGTCAAGCTTTTCGATCTCCTTAAGGATACTGTTGATCCTGACAGGGGATTCAACATATCCGCGCTCCCTGATATGATGGATATCGTGCCTGTCGTTGACGATCAGCGGGATCTCGTCTTTCAGGGCACCGAATCTCAAGGCTGAGTGCTCATCACCTGCATACCTGAATTCCCTGAGGCGGACAGGATCCTCCTTGATGGAGCCGATTACCATGTCGATATAGGAAGCAGGGCAATAATCTGGATATTTTCTCTCGAGGATCGACCGTACGATTTTTTTCAGTTGTGCAGCGGAGAGCGTGATGCCATTGCCAAGGTCGTCGAAGACGAGGTATGGCGGGCAATCGTCTTCAGGATTGACCGTTGTTTCATATCTGGTGCCCGTCACAGGCCTTGCCCCGTAGCGCTCATAAAAGGCCAGCCGTGCCCGGTTCTGCCTGAGGGTGCTCTGGTCTTTGCACATCACGGGCTCGTCGGGCAGGCATTCCATGAAAATTCCCGTTACCTTGAGCATCTCCGCTTCCTCTCGAAGCCTTTCGTAGATGGCACCCCCGATGCCCGAGGACGTCTTTCCCGGTTTTGCGGCAATGTAATCGAGGAAGCAGAACTTCATGTCGGGCATGTAAAACATCAGGGCAAAGCCCCTGACATTTGACCTGCCATCCTCGGCAACGAACAGGCTTGATGAAAACCTGTATTTGAGCGGATCTTCCAACTGGCGGATCACCTCATGGATCTTTTCCTCTCTCAGGGAGGGGAAATGGGTTCGCATGATACTGAAGACCTGCTCAATGGCTTGTTTGTTGGAGGGGAGATAATGGTCTGTTATCTTCCTTATCCTGAAGATGCTCATCTTATCGGATCGAAATAGCGGTACGTTTTCCCCTCGAAATTCTTCATGATCACGTAATCGCCTTCGCGCCCCTGGTAATATTCGGGCAACAGCGGGATCTTGCCACCACCTCCCGGGGCATCGATCACATAATGGGGTACGGCATAACCGCTTGTGAATCCCCTTAGTCCCTGGATGATCTCAAGGCCCTTGCTCACCGGGGTCCTGAAGTGCGATGATCCCGGTATAGGGTCGCACTGGTAGATGTAGTAAGGCCTTACCCTGGCCAGCAGCAACTTGTGCATCAGCGATTTCATGGTTTCCACATCATCGTTTATGCCCTTCAGCAGCACGGTCTGGCTCCCCATGGGGATACCGGCGTCAGCCAGCATGTTACAGGCTTTCCTGGTTTCCGGAGTCATCTCGTCGGGATGGGTGAAGTGGATGCTCATGTAAAGCGGATGATACTTCTTGAGCATCGTGGTAAGTTTCTCCTTGATACGCATAGGTAATACCACGGGCACCTTGGTCCCGATACGGATGATCTCGAGGTGGCTGATGGCCCTGAGGCTGGAAAGGATGTATTCCAGCCTTTCATCGCTCTGGGTAAGGGGATCGCCGCCGGAGATGATCACATCCCTGATCTCGGGATGGCGTGCAATATAGGCTATGGCATTTTCGACCAGCTTCGAACCGGCATGCTTTTTTTTCGATACCATGTGCGAACGCGTGCAATACCGGCAGTATGCCGAGCAGAAGTCGGTGACAAGGAACAGCACCCTGTCGGGATAACGATGCACGATCAGCGGTACCGGCGAGTCATGCTCCTCG
>JAXGTH010000169.1:0-5514 GCA_040775045.1 Bacteroidales bacterium | reverse complement strand
GTCGCGCTGCGTATCGTCCATGGGAATGAAGATATAAGCAGCGCGGCCGGGAAATGCAGTAAGAAGGATAAATATTATTATCAGGAAAGTATATCTCATAAAATCCAATATTCTAAACTCTAAGCCCTAAACTCTAAATCCTAAACAAATTCAAAACTTAAAACTCAAAACTCAAAACTTAAAACTCAAAACTTAAAACTCAAAACTTAAAACTTAAAACTCAAAACTTAAAACTCAAAACTCAAAATTAATTTAGAACTCAACACTTAACACTACTGTAAGGTTCAACGTAAATGACAACCTTTTTATTCTGCCCTGTCGAGCCTTTCGTAGACGGAGTTCTGGCTTTTGAATTCGGGTACGATCTCTTTCATCTTTTTCACGATGGAGAAGCCGTCGAAGCTGTCGGGAAAGGCGATCAACTCTTTCACCTGCGCGCTGACGGTTTCGAGGTCGAACTCGCGTTCTTTGGCGATCATGATCTGGGGGTGGTGGGTGGGCAGGGTGTTCTCTTCGTCGTTGAGGAGCTCCTCGTAAAGCTTTTCTCCCGGCCGCAGGCCCGTGAACCGGATCTGTATGTCGCTGCCCAGGGTAAGGCCGGAGAGCATGATCATTTTCCTGGCCAGGTCCACGATCTTTATCGATTGTCCCATGTCGAAGATGAAGATCTCGCCGCCCTTGCCCATGGCGCCGGCCTCCAGCACCAGCTGGCAGGCTTCGGGGATGGTCATGAAGTAGCGGGTGATCTCGGGGTGCGTCACGGTCACCGGCCCGCCCCTGCTGATCTGTTCCCTGAAGAGGGGGATGACGGAACCGTTGGATCCCAGCACATTGCCGAAGCGGGTGGTGATGAAGCGCGTGCCGTTGCGCCTGTTCATGGCCTGGGTGTACATCTCGGCGATACGTTTCGAGGCCCCCATCACGCTGGTGGGCTTCACCGCCTTGTCGGTAGAGATCATGATGAACTTCTCCACCTTGTATTTTACCGCCAGGTTGGCGAGGATCATGGTGCCCTCCACGTTGGTGCGCACGGCCTCCGAGGGGTTGGCCTCCATCATGGGCACATGCTTGTATGCCGCGGCATGGTATACCAGCTGTGGCCTGTACTCTTCGAAGATCTGTGCCATCCGCTCCGCGTCGCAGATGTCGGCCACGATGATCTCGATGTCCTTGCCGCCGTATTTTTCCATCACCTCCAGCTCGAGGTGGAAGAGCGGGCTCTCGGCCTGGTCGAGCAGGATGAGCCTGCTGATGGAGTACCCGGCCACCTGTCGTACGATCTCGCTGCCGATGCTGCCGCTGGCACCCGTGATGAGCACGTTGCGGCCGGCGAGGTCCCTGCTCACCTGCTCCTTGTCGAGCTGTATCACGTCGCGGCCCAGCAGGTCTTCGATCTTCACCTGCCGGATCTGCCTGGAGCTGAGCTGGCCGTTGATCCATTCCGACACGGGGGGCACATTCAGCACCTTGGTATTGTGGGCCAGGCAGGTCTCGATGATCTCCTGCTTGCGGGCCTGCGGAAGCTTCTGCGGTGAGATGATGAGCTGCGACACGGGCCAGCGGTTGAGCAGCTCGTCGAGCCTGCGGCTGGGATAGATCGTAACACCTTCGAGCTTCTTGCCCACCTTGCCCGGCATGTCGTCGAGGAAGGCCACCACGCGGTAATTGGTGCTCGCATCCTTGTCGAGGGTACGCTTGGCGATGAGGCCCGCCTTGCCGGCACCGAAAATGATGATGTCGGATCGCTCGCCCGAGGGGGTGGCCATCTCCATGTAGGCCACCTTAACCACCATGCGGAAGGAGGTGAGCACAAGCACGGTGCTGATGAAGTCGATGATGATGATGGAGAAGGGGATGAAGAAAAGCCCGGTGATGAAAAAATAGGTGACCAGGTTGGTGAGGCCGAAGAACAGGCTGCCGGCAGCCACCACCACGAAGATGCGGATCACATCCTCGGTGCTGGTGTACTTGATGATGCCCATATAGGTGCGACCGATAAGGAAGCTGATGAGCCTCACCAGCACGATGTAGCCCAGCACCTCGGGGAAGACCTCGAGCTCCACCTCCGGGATGGAAAAGTTGAACCTCAGCAGGTAAGCAAGCACCACGGAGAAGACCACGATGAACATGTCGATGAGCAGGATCACCACCCGCGGTGTATTTTTTATGGGACGAAACATCCTGAGCGTTTGTGCGTCCCAAAGATATAAAGTTTTTCAGTATATTAATGATCCGTTTACGGATGGATTTCATACTTTTGTGGCCTCTTAACAACAACTCCAAAATACCACAGCTATGAAAAATACCGCTTTAACGAAGATCCATGAATCGATGGGGGCCAGGATGGTACCTTTTGCAGGCTACAACATGCCGGTCACCTTCGAGGGCATCAATATTGAACACGAGACCGTGAGGAACGGGGTGGGCGTATTCGATGTCTCCCACATGGGCGAATTCTGGGTTAAAGGACCGAATGCATTTGAATTTGTGCAGCGTGTGACCACCAACGATGTGTCAAAGCTCGTCGACGGCAAGGTGCAGTACACCTGTTTTCCCAACGGCAAGGGCGGCATCGTCGACGACCTGCTGGTATACCGTATCGACTCGGAGACCTACCTGCTGGTGGTGAATGCCGCCAACATCGACAAGGACTGGCAGTGGTGCAATGAGCAGAATACGGGAGGGGCTGTCCTGTACAATGCCTCCGGTGAGATCGCACAGCTGGCCGTACAGGGGCCGCTGGCCCTCGAGGCCATGCAGAAGCTTACCGACGAGCCCATTACCGGCATGGAGTATTACACCTTCAAGAAGCTGCGCTTTGCCGGCGTCGACGGGGTGATCCTGTCTACCACGGGCTATACCGGCGCCGGGGGCTGCGAGATCTACATGGCCAACGAAGATGCAGAAAACATTTACAGGGCCGTGCTCGACGCAGGAGCGTCATACGGCATCAAGCCCATCGGCCTCGCCGCCAGGGACACCCTCCGCCTTGAGATGGGATTCTGCCTCTATGGCAACGACATCACCGACAGCACATCGCCGATAGAAGCAGGGCTGGGATGGATCACCAAGTTCAGCGACGGCAACGACTTCATCGACCGCGAATACCTTGAAAAGCAGAAGGAAGAAGGCCCGAAGCGCAGGCTCAGGGGCTTCGAGATGATCGACAAGGGCATCCCGCGGCAGCATTACGAGATCTGCACTGCCGACGGCAAGGTGATCGGCGAGGTCACCTCGGGCACCATGTCGCCATCGCTGAAGAAGGCCATCGGCATGGGATATATCGACGCAGGGCATAACAGCTTCGACAGCGAAATCTTTATTAAAGTCAGGGATAAGCTGCTGAAGGCCCGCATCGTCAGGCTTCCCTTCTATCAGGCCTCCTAACGCATTAACAATAAAAACATGAAAAAGAATGTCATTTTAATCATCGCTGCCATGGCTATTTTCGCATCATGCAACGAAACAGTAAAGAAAGAACAGCTTAAGCAGGAAGATTTCCGCTGGCTCACCGAGCAGTTTGCCGACCTCAGGATCATGCGCTACCAGGTGCCGGGATTCGATTCGCTCAGCCTGCAACAGAAAAAATTCGTGTACTACCTTGGTGAGGCCGCCCTGGCCGGGCGTGACATCATCTACGACCAGAACTACAAGAACAACCTGGCGGTGCGCCGCACGCTTGAGGAGATCATGAAGAACTATGACGGCGACCGGCAGGTTGCCGAATGGCAGGAGTTCGTGGTATATCTTAAGCGGGTATGGTTTTCCAACGGCATACACCATCATTATTCGGGCGACAAGTTCGTGCCCGGCTTTAGCAGGGAATATTTCGAGCACCTGGCCAACAACAGCCCGGGCTCCGAATTCCCGCTCTTCAAGGGGCTTGAGCTCGGGGAACTGATCGACTATCTCGGCGATGTGATCTTCGATCCCGCCGTTGCTCCCAAGCGGGTCAGCAGCGACATCAGCTCTGATCTTGTGGCTGCTTCGGCATGTAATTATTATGAAGGGGTGACCCAGGCCGAAGCGGAAGTTTTCTACGATGCCATGAAGGTGCCCGGCGACGAAACGCCCATCTCCTACGGGCTCAACTCGAAGCTGGTCAAGGAAGACGGCAGGCTTGTGGAGGAGACCTATCGTATCGGAGGCCTTTACGGTGAAGCCATAGGCCGCATCATCTACTGGCTCGAGAAGGCCGCCACCGTGGCGGAAACGGAGAAGCAGCAGGAGGCCCTGCAGGTGCTGATCGAATACTACCGCACCGGCGACCTTGAACTCTGGGACAGGTACAACGTGATGTGGGTGGAAGAGCTCAGCGCGGAAGTTGACTATGTGAACGGCTTTATCGAAGTGTACGGCGACCCGCTGGGCATGAAGGCCAGCTGGGAGTCGGTGGTCAACTTCAAGGACAACGAGGCCACGAAACGCACGGAACTCATCAGCGAGAATGCACAGTGGTTCGAGGACAATTCGCCCGTCGACCCGCGTTTCAAGAAGGAAGAGGTGAAGGGCGTCACCGCCAAGGTGATCACCGTGGCCCAGCTGGGCGGCGACTGCCATCCCAGCACGCCCATCGGCATCAACCTTCCCAATGCCGACTGGATCAGGAAGGAACACGGCTCCAAGTCGGTGACCATGGACAATATCACCTATGCCTATGACCAGGCCAGCCTGGGCAACGGTTTCCTGGAGGAGTTCTGCGCCACCCAGGAAGAGATCGACAGGGCCAAAAAATATGGGTACATGGCCGGCAACATCCATACCGACCTGCATGAATGCCTGGGCCACGGCTCGGGGCAGCTGTTGCCCGGAACCAGCCCTGAAGCGCTGAAGAATTACGGTTCGGCGCTCGAGGAGTCGCGTGCCGACCTCTTTGCATTGTATTACATCTGGTCGCCGAAGATGCAGGAGCTGGGCCTGCTCCCCGAAAGGGAAGCTGCCATGGCCGAATATGACGGATTCATTCGTAACGGCCTCATGACCCAGCTCACACGTATAGAGCCCGGGAAGAACATCGAACAGGCCCACATGCGCAACCGCCAGCTCATCAGCAAATGGTGTTATGAGAAGGGGATGGATGACCAGGTGATCGAGAAGATCGAAAAGGATGGCAAGACCTATTACCGTATCAACGACTACGACAAGCTGAACGCCCTCATCGGTGAACTGCTTGCCGAGGTGCAGCGCATCAAGTCGGAAGGCGATTACGAGGCAGGCAAGGCGCTGGTGGAAACCTACGCCGTAAAGGTCGACCCTGCACTCCATGCCGAAGTGCTGGAAAGGTATGCCCGCCTGAACCTCGCTCCTTACGGCGGGTTCATCAACCCGCTGCTGGTTCCCGTCTATGACGGAGAGGACATCATCGACATCAGGATCGAATACCCCGACGACTTCACGGAGCAGATGATGCGTTATGCGAAGGAGTATTCCTACCTGCCGACGTACAATTAAGGGACTGGGGAGTTTTAAGTTTTGAGTTTTGAGTTTTGAATTAAATTCATCACTCATTACTAG
>JAXGTH010000168.1:0-5596 GCA_040775045.1 Bacteroidales bacterium | reverse complement strand
TCGCCATAGGAGGCAAAGCCCTCGTTGATCCAGATGTCGGACCAGGTGGCACAGGTCACATTATCGCCAAACCACATATGCCCCAACTCATGCGATACCAGGTCGTAACCGAAACCGCCGATGGTGGTCATGGTCTGGTGCTCCATGCCGCCGCCCAGCTGGGTGAGGCAATGCCCGTATTTTTCCTCGTGGAAAGGATACAGGATATAAAGGTCGGAGAACAGTTCGAGGAAATCGACCGTTTCGTCGATATCTTCCTTGTACTGGTTCACGATGTTGGGATGGTCGTAAAGGAAATTCTGCACCAGGATGGAGTCCCCGCCCATCGCCTCCGGCTTGGCATAAACGTTATATTCGAGGTAATCCGATACTGCAAAGGAGATCAGGTAATAGGCAATGGGGTATTTCGATTTCCATTCGTAGCGCAGCTTATCGCCGGGAAGCGGGGTTACGGCGGTGAGCAAACCCTGAGAGCCGGCCATGTACTCCTGGTCGGTGGTAAGGAACACCCAGCAGGAGTCGGCCTTGTCGGGCAAAACCTGTTTTACAGGGAACCAGTCGCGGGCGCCATAAGGCTCGGAAAGCGTCCAGGTGACGGGCTGCCCCCAGGTACTTGAATAGCCGTTGCTGACCCCCGAGAAGAACCCCCCGGTGGGCGGTGTGCCATGGTAATATACCTGGACCACGAATTGGTCGCCCTGGTTCATGCTGGCCGGCAGTTCCATGAAGATATGGTTGTTGGAATGCACGAAAGGCACCGCCAGGCCGTCGACATAGGCGGAGTCGACCACCATGCCATCGGTGTATTCAAGCGCAAGGGTGTCCATGGCTGTGGCCACCACCTCGGCATGGATGGTCACATTCCCTGCTATATCGATGGTATTGGGTTCAACTTCAATATCAAGGAAATAAAATTTTACATCATAATCCCACAGCAGGTCGCTCTGATAATAGAATATGGCATCGGCCCCCTTATGCTGTTGGGTTTTGGCATGGCTGCAGCCGTGATGGATATCGGTGGATTCGTTCCACTGCGAAAATGCAACAGCAACCATAAAAATGAATGTAGTAACAAAGATCAGACGTTTCATTATTGGCAGTTTTAAATAAAGAGGTGGCAAAATTAGCCAATAACTTAACATATAGGGACGAATATTGTTTATATGTGAGCATAATGTATCATTATTACCCATTCAGGGCGTGATGTCCCTTAGTCCGGGAATAATTCGGCAATGAATGATTAACTTTGCAGAAAATGCCGAAATAATTGTCCCCGCCGGGGCGTTCAGGTACCGATGGCAAATACGATGAACGGGAATTACGACATATTGCTCCGGAAGCTGCACCGCTTCATCCGCAAGTACTACATCAACAGGATGGTGCAGGGCGGGCTGTGGTTTGTGGCCGCCTTCACCCTGTTTTTCCTGCTGGTGAATGCCTTCGAATACTATTCGTGGAGTGGCCCGGAAGTCCGGACCTTCATATTTTATTTCTACCTGCTCGTTAATGCCTTCATCCTTTTTCGCCTGGTCATCGTTCCGCTGTTCAGGATTTTCAGGATCGGCAGGGTGATGGACGATGAAGAGGCGGCCATGCTCATCGGCAGGCATTTTCCGGAGGTGAGTGACAAGCTTGTCAATACAATACAGCTCAAAAAATTAAGCGAAAAGAACGGAACCCTCGAACTCCTCGAAGCCGGCATCGAGCAGAAGACCAGGGCCCTGCATCCCGTCCCTTTCCTGAGGGCTGTCGACCTGAAGGCGAACAGGAAGTACCTGAAGTATGCCATCCCGCCCCTGCTGGTGTTGCTGGTTCTGCTCTTTGCTTCTCCGTCGACGATCACGGAACCTTCCAGGCGGCTGATCAAACACCGGGTGGCCTTCGAGCGGCCCCTTCCTTTCAGGATACAGGTCCTCGACGAGCCCTTGCAGGCCATCCGGCAGGAAGACCTTACCATACGGCTGAAGGTGGAGGGCAATGAACTCCCGGCCGAAGTCCTCTTCAAATCAGGAAATGATATGCTTCCCTTTCGGAGCGAACCGGACGGCATTTACAGCCACACCATCCACAACCTGAGGCAGGATATGTCGTTCCAGGTAGTCGCCGGAGGCCATACCTTCGGTCCTTATCTTATCAGTGTCTTTCCCAGGCCCGTCGTCATATCCTATGAAACCGCCATCGACTACCCCGCATACACCGGCAAAAAGGATGAAACTTTCAGCAATACGGGCGATTTTGTCGTGCCCGAAGGTACCCGTGTTACCTGGGAGATGATCACCAGGGATACCCGGCAGGTGGTCTTTTATTTCCCGGAAGACACCGTGGTGCTTGACCAGGAAGGTTCCAACGTTTTTTCGCTCGAAAGGATGATGAAAAAGGGAATGACCTATTCCATCACCGCATCCAACGAGCACTTGGTCAACCCCGATACCATGGCCTTTGCCATAACGGTGATCCCCGACATCTACCCTACTGCCGTATTTGAAGAATTCCGCGACTCGGTGTACGAAAAGATGCTTTATTTCAGGGGCCAGGTCAGCGACGATTACGGGTTTACCGATCTCAGTTTCAACTATGAATTCCTGAACCATTTTGATTCGGCCAGGATCGAGGGCAGGGTATACCGCCAGCCGGTAAGTTTCAGCAGGGAAAATACCCGGCAGCAGGTTTTTCATTACTTCGACCTTAACACCCTCGGGGTGCAGCCCGGCGACGAGATCAGCTATTATTTCGAGGTATGGGATAATGATGAGGTGAACGGTTACAAGAGCAGCCGCTCCCAGAAGATGGTATTCCGGGCCCCTACGCTGGATGAGATCAATGCCCGGACCCAACAGGACAACCGCGACATCAAGGACGAGATGGAGGACATCGTCAGGGAATCACGCATGCTGCAAAGCCAGATCGAGAAGCTCAACAGGCAGCTGATCAACAAGGAAACGCTGAGCTGGCAGGATAAAGAGCAGGTGCGGAACCTGCTTGAACAGCAGCAGCAACTGAACAACAGGCTCGAGCTGCTGCAGGAAAAGAATATGGCGAAGGAGCGCCGTGAGCAGGAATACAAGGACATCAATGAAAGCATCCTTCAGAAACAGGAACAGTTGCAGGAGATGTTCGACGAGCTGATGACCGATGAGATGAAGAAGATGTTCGAGGAATTGCAGAAACTCCTTGAAGAGGTCCGCAAGGAGGACATCAGCGAAATGCTTGAAAAGATGCAGATGAGCGCCAAAGAAATCGAGATGGAGCTGGACAAGAACCTGGAACTGTTCAGGCAGCTGGAGTTCGACAAGAAGCTTACGGAGGCCATCGAGCACCTGAGGGAGCTGGCGGAAAAGCAGGAGGCACTATCGGAAAAGACCGACGGCCGTGAGCATGAACGTGATGAACTGTCGGAGGAACAGCAGGAGCTGAACGATGATTTCGACAAGGCAAGGGAGGAACTTGATGAATTGGAAAAACTCAACAGTGAGCTGGAGGAGCAACATCCTATGGAGGATACCGGGCCGATGGAAGAAAACATTCAGCAGGAAATGGAGAACAGCCTTGAACAGCTGAAGAGCGGAAGCCGCAAAAAGGCGGGCGAATCGCAGAAAAATGCCGGTGAGCAGATGAAAAAGATGGCGCAGAAACTTTTCGATATGCAGATGGAGATGCAGCAGGAATCCAACGCAGAGGATATCAGGGTGTTGCGGGAGATCCTCGAGAACCTCCTCATTGTTTCCTTCGACCAGGAGGACCTCATCTCCGACCTGAACAGTACCAATATCGTGGATCCCCGTTACCAGGACATCATCAGGCAGCAGTTCGAGATCGCCGATAACATGAAGATCATAGAAGATTCATTGTATGCGCTGAGCAAGCGTCAGATGATGATACAGCCTTTCGTGAACAAGGAGGTTGACAAGATCAACGAGGGTATAGGCGAAGCGAATGATTACCTTCAGGACCGAAAGAAGGGAAACGCATCCGCATCGCAACAGTACGTGATGACCTCCGTAAACAATCTTGCCCTGTTGCTTTCCGAAGCCCTGGAGAAGATGCAGCAGATGCAGAATATGGACATGCCGGGGCAGTCGAACTGCCAGAATCCCGGCGGCAGCAAGCCCGGCAGCATGCCGCAGAACATGGGTGAATTGCAAAAGCAGCTCAATCAGCAAATGCAACAACTCAAGGACGGGCAGGGCAAACAGGGCCAGCAGGGGAAGAAGCCCGTGAACGAGCAGTTCGCCAGGATGGCTGCCCAGCAGGAGGCAATCAGGAGGCAAATGCAGGAATACCTTGAGCAGCTGAAGGCCATGGGCGAAACAGGGGATGCCGGCCTGAACAAGCTCATGGAGGAAATGGAAAAAACCGAGCTCGACCTTGTCAATAAGCGACTTACGGAAGAGACCATGAAACGGCAGGAAGAGATCTATACCAGGCTGCTCAAACACGAAAATGCCATGCGTGAAAGGGAGAAGGAAGAACGCCGCGAATCGAGGGAAGCAAAAAGTTATGAATTGAGTAACCCAAACAATTTTTTAGAGTATAAAAGGATACTATCAAAAGAAGTTGAACTACTGAAAACAGTTCCGCCCGATTTAAAACCATATTATAAACGCAAAGTGAATGAATATTTTTATAACTTTGGGAATTAAACAGCTCTGCCATGGGTAGGAAGGAAACACTAACGCTCGACTCAAAGCCTGAAAATATCAGCTCCATCGAACGATTCGTAGAAGAGATCTGCGATTATTACAACATCAACGACACCTATTTCGGCAACATCCTCATCGCCCTTACCGAAGCTTTCCGTAACGCTCTCGTCCATGGCAATTCCGGCGACCCCGCCAAAAAGATCACGCTGGTTTTCGAGTCCAAACCCAAGGGCCTTTCATTCACCATCAGCGACGAAGGAACTGGTTTTGAACCTGCTTCCGTTCCAGATCCCACGGAAGCCGAAAATGATTCTCCGGCCGGAAGGGGCCTCTTCCTGATCCGCTCGCTTTCCGACAAGGTTGAGTTCTCTGATCAGGGCCGCAGCATCGAGATGTTCTTCCGTATTTCCGGTATCGGCCATGAAGCCATGAAAAAGCGGATGAAGCATTTCAACGAGTATTTCCATACCCGGAAACAGAAAGTCTGAGCCTTTCATTTGCCATGAGTTCCCTGATACAGTTCTTCACTGAAGAAGTTGACTTTACACCCGAACATGAACCGCAGCTGCGCGACTGGATCGTTAATGCCATCAGCAGGGAGGGATTTGATGCCGGGGTGATCAACATCATCTTCTGCAATGATGAATACCTTTCTGAACTGAATCAGCGTTTCCTGGAACGTGATACACTTACCGACGTCATTGCATTCGATTACCGGGAGAACGATCGCGACGTGTCGGGCGATATTTTTATCAGCATCGACCGTACTGCTGAAAATGCAATGAAATACGGGCAATCATTCGAAGAAGAGACCCGCCGCGTGATCATCCACGGGGTGCTCCACCTCTGCGGCTACAGTGATAAATCACCCGCTGAGCAGTCGCTGATGCGTTCGAAAGAAGATTATTACCTATCTTTGCTGCCGTTTTAAAGGGCTGTTTACCTTTTGCTTATGG
>JAXGTH010000167.1:0-5734 GCA_040775045.1 Bacteroidales bacterium | reverse complement strand
ATCGGGCTGCCCGTGGTAGTATCGGTATTGTTCTTCGTGTTGTTCCACATCATCACCATCACCGGTGAGAAGTCGGCCATTGCCGGTGCCGTAAGCATAGAATTCGGGATGTGGATCGCCTCGGTTGTTCTTCTCCCCCTGGGGATATTTCTCACGATAAAGGCAACCTCCGACAGCCCGCTGCTCGACTTCGACATCTGGAAAAGAAAACTTGGCGGACTTCTGAAGAAAAAGGAAATCATGAAGTCCCGGTAGTGGTTGCGGGAAAAGCCCGGATCATATAACCTGCCTGCTGCGTTTCATTGGTTCCTCGGTGTCCTGTCCCAGGTACCTGAATGGATCTTTTTCCACGATCGGAAGAAACCTACCAGCAGGGCCAGGTTCATGGCATAAAAGTGCGTAACCAGTCTCAGGGGCCTGATGTGGATATTAGCTTTTTTCAACAGGTAATCAAGCAAAGGCAATAGCAGCAATGCCAGGTGCATCAGGAGTATAACAAGGTAAAATACTGAATAAACAGCGAGCACAACATTCAACAGCAAGGCTGCGAGGATGAAGAATGGCCCCAGCCACCTGAGCACCTTATGCGAGAGGAAACAAAATCCCAGGTTCTTCCTCAGCAGCAGATGCGGGAAGGTGCGGAGGTTCTGCCAGTTGCCGGTAGCGATCCTGACCTTTCTCCTGAATTCATCCCTGAGTACGTTGGAAACATCTTCGAAAACCATCGCTTCAAGGTCATTAATGGCCTTTTTCCCTTTATCGAAGATCTTCATGTTGATATAGAAATCATCGACGAGGTAATTGGACGGCACCATTGAATAGTCTTCCTTCCTGATGGCATAACATCCCCCGAAAGGGCCCATCATGGTACCCCAGAGCCTGCCTTCCATATTCTTGATATGCACCTCGCGGCTGATATATGCCTTTTCCTGGTATGAGATACCCTCTTCTTTCATGCCCTTGTTGATCATATTGGTGTCCACAAGGCCGATCTCCGGGTTCCTGAAATGCCTGACCATGCTGAAAATCGTCGAGGTATCGAACATCACGTTGGCATCGGTGAGGATCAGCACCTCACCTTTTGACTCCGACACCAGGTCATTGACCACATTCTGTTTACCCCTGCGCTGACCGAAATCCCGGAAATCCAGGTTCGGATGTTGCGGCAGGTACTTCCTGACAATGGTTGCCGTGTTATCGTCAGAGCAATCGGATCCAATCAGCACCTCTAGTTTATCCGCGGGATAGTCGCCACTGAAGATGCTTTCGATCTTCCCGGCAATAACGTCCTCCTCGTTGAAGGCCGAAATAATGACCGACACCACAGGCAGATCGTCATTACGGGAATATTGCAATTTGTTCCCTTTCTTGCGGAAGGACAACAATTCGAGGATAAGCGGATAAAATATATAGGTGTGCAATACCAGGTAAACGGATATCCAGAAGATTACAGCCAGCAACACCATCAGATATGTTCCTTATAAAAACCTGCCAGGGCTTTTGAGATTGATAAATTGTCGTAGTTTCCCTTGATAAAACTAACGGCATTCGCGCCAATGGCCTCAAATTTATCAAAATTATCCAAGAGGCTTTCTATCGCTTCGGTAAATTTTTCATGCCCGTCGGCGATGAGGATATCCTTTCCATCGGATACCGCAATGCCTTCTGCACCGATGGATGTCGAAACAATGCTCTTTCCCAGTGCCATGCCTTCCACGATCTTGATCCGCATGCCGCTACCGGAAAGCAGCGGAACGATCATTACAGCTTTACTTTGCATGAAAGCGTAGGCATCATCGACCTCACCCAGGAACTCCACATTCGGTTCATTAATGCACCTGATACTATCGGGGGCATTGCGGCCCGCAATATAGCATTTCAGTTCCGGGTACTTACTATGCAGTTTTTTCCAGCAACGATCAAGGAACCAGAACAGCCCCTCCTGGTTGGGCGACCAGTCGAGGGCTCCGATATGGAACAGGGACGGGTATTCCGGTTTTTCAGTATAATTTTCAAAATCCGCAATGTTGATCCCTGTCGGGGACACATGAACCGGCAGGCGGCATCCCAGCGAACGCAGGATATCCCCGTCTCTGGATGTGATCGGGACCATGGCATCGCAGATGTTGAGCGAATCCGTTTCCATCTTCTTCACCCTCCTGGCGATGATCCCGGTATACAACTTCGTCAGTCCCTTACGCTGCTTTACGGTCCTTTCCCAGATCTCGTGCTCGATGTTGTGGGCACGCATGACCAGGAAAGCCTCGCTGAGTTCCCTGATCAGCGGGACATAAGGTACCAGGTATAAGCCTTCAAGCTGGATCACGTCAAATTCCTCATCGATGAGCAATTGGGCCAGGCAGTCGCCAAATTCTTTCGAAACAAACCTTTCCGCGTTATATGGCATTCTTGAAAATAAGAGGTTTTTCAATGCATTCAACGGTTTCAGGCGTGTATCCATTTCCACTATTGAAAAGCGGATCTCCTCATGCACCTGTTCGGGGATATCTTCTTCCCTGACCGGGTGCTTTGTGGTGCTCATGGCCAGTACGGTCACCTCATGGCCCAGGGCCCTGAAGCCCCTGCTCAGCGAAAATGTAGCGATCGATCCCCCGTCTTTTGGAGGATAAGGTACCTTGTTGGCTATCTGGAGGATCTTCATGCTTTTCAGTGCTGGATGGCAAAGATATTATTTTTCCGCCACAGCAGGCCTGGTTGAAGGCGAAAGGCTCCTGTTATCCCCAAAATTCTTTACTTTTGCAGCAAACAATCATTCCATGGCAGCACAAAAACCATCCATCCCCAAGGGGACCCGTGATTTTTCACCTGATGAAATGGTCAAGAGGAACCATATCTTCGATACCATCAGGGAGGTGTTTTGCCATTATGGCTACCAGCCGATAGAGACACCGGCCATGGAAAACCTGAGCACCCTGCTCGGGAAATATGGTGATGAAGGCGACCGCCTGCTCTTCAAAGTCCTGAATTCCGGGGATTATCTTGAAAAAGTCGACAATGATGCCCTAAGCAGCCGCGACCAGGCGCTGGTTACCAGGCAGATCAGTGAGAAGGGCCTCCGTTATGACCTCACGGTGCCCTTTGCCCGTTACGTGGTGCAACACCGTAATGAGATTAACTTCCCTTTCAAGCGCTACCAGGTGCAGCCGGTCTGGCGTGCCGACCGTCCGCAGAAAGGCCGGTATCGCGAATTTTTCCAGTGCGACGTGGACGTAATCGGCAGCGACTCATTGCTGAACGAGGTTGAACTAATCCAGATCATCGACGATGTGTTCACCCGCCTCGGTGTAGAAGCCATCGTGAAGTTGAACAACAGGAAGATCCTGGCCGGCATCGCCGAGGTGATCGGTGAAAAGGAAAATTTCGGGCATATCACGGTAGCTATCGACAAACTTGATAAGATCGGCCTCGAGAATGTAATTGAAGAACTGCGCTCGAAGGGGATCTCAGGGCAGGCGATTGAGAAACTCCGGCCGTTCCTGTCGCTTGAAGGAAAACTCAAGAAAGTATTTCCTGAACTCACTGAAATGCTCAAGGAATCCCCTGCAGGGTTGAAGGGCTGTGAAGAGCTGATGACCGTGATGCACCAGCTGAAAGAGCTTGGGATAAAAACAAAGTTCGAACTCGACCTTACCCTTGCCAGGGGGCTGGATTACTATACGGGCGCCATCATAGAGGTAAAGGCTGCCGGTGTTGATATGGGCAGCATCTGCGGTGGCGGCAGGTACGACGACCTTACCGGTATTTTCGGATTGGAAGGGGTATCAGGGGTAGGCATCTCTTTTGGTGCCGACCGCATCTATGACGTACTGACCGAGATCAACGGATTTCCTTCCTCATACCACGAATCGTCCAGGGTGATGTTCGTCAACTTCGGCGATGAGGAAGTAAGGTACGTGATGCCTGTCCTGTCGAGGATCCGCAGCAAATGCATCAATGCCGAACTTTATCCCGATGCGGCCAAGCTGAAGAAACAGCTGGGCTGGGCCAACAGCAAGAACATTCCTTTCATCGTGTTGGCCGGCAGCGAAGAGATCAGGAACAAGAACTTCCTGCTCAAGGATATGAAAAGCGGGGAGCAGTATCATATCGATGAAGGACAACTATTGGATAAGCTGGGGAAAACAGCGGGATAAAACAAATTTTATCATAATTTTACCGGCCCGGCCAACATTGTAAATCATGGCAAACTGGAACCTGAAATTCAAGATCAAGATCAACCGCACCTCCCTCTATTAACTGATCCCGGGCCATAAGCCTATGGCCGTTTTCCGGTATTATCCCATCCTCATACAGTTAATTAAATACAAGGAGACCATAAAATGACATTAGTGATAAAAGGTGCCGGGCTCACCATTGAAGACGTTGTGAACGTAGCCCGGAATAATGAAAAAGTCAGTTTACATCCCGAAGCCCTTGAACGCATAAAAAAATGCAGGGCCATGCTTGAAAAGAAGATCGATGCCGGGGAGATCATGTATGGCGTCAACACGGGTATCGGTGAATTTTCGGAGGTTGTGCTCACTGACGAGCAGGTCAAGGATTTCCAGAAATACCTGATCTACAACCATGCTGCGGGTATCGGCGATCCTATGCCCATCGAATATGTGCGTGCCGCCATGCTTGGCCGCATCAATGTCCATGCACATGGCAATTCAGGTTGCCGCCCGGAGATCACCCAGACGCTCGTGGATATGCTCAACAAGGGGGTAACCCCCTGGGTTTGCGAAAAAGGCTCGGTGGGTGCCTGCGGCGACCTCGCCCCAATGTCGCAGATCGCCCTGCTCATGATGGGAGAAGGGAAGGCCTATTTCAAGGGCAAGCTTTACGAAGGCAGGGAAGCCCTCGACAGGGCAGGCATTCCGGTTCCGGGCCTCAAGGCCCGCGACGGTCTTGCCACCATCAATGGATCCAATGTGCTTACCGCGATGAGCGCCCTCTTCCTCTATGATGCCAACAGATGGCTCAAGCAGGCCGAGATCGGGGCAGCCATGTCGCTGGAGGCCCTTAAGGCCAATATGAAACCTTATACCTCAAAACTTCATGAGGTGAGGGGATTCAAAGGCGCTGTGAGGAGTGCCAATGCCATCAACAAGCTGGTGAGCGGCGGCGACCTCAAGGAAGGACGTATCCCCTGCAAGGTGCAGGACGCCTATTCCATGCGCTCCACCCCCCAGGTGGTCGGCACTGCACACGACGCCCTGGCTTATGCCCGTTCACAGGTAGAGATCGAGTTGAACGGGGTGGGCGACAACCCTATTTTCTTCCCGGAAGAAAACTTGCAGCTTTCGGGCGCCAATTTCCAGGGATCTCCCGTAGCCCTGCCCATGGATATGGCCGGGGCGGCCATCACCATGGTCAGCGTGCTCAGTGAGCGCAGGATGAACAGGCTCAACAACCCGGCACTCAGTGTAGGGCTGCCTGCCTTTCTTACCAAAGGAGCCGGTATGTTCTCCGGGCTGATGCTCAGCCAGTATACGGCCGATATGCAGATCGTGGAACAGCGGATACTTTCGGCCCCCGCCTCCATTCAATCCATACCGGCAGCAGCCGACCAGGAAGATTTCGTGAGTATGGGCATGAACACCGCCATCAAAAATTTCCAGATCCTCGACAATGCCTATGGAATCCTGGGCATCGAGATCATGGCTGCAGCCCAGGCCCTCGACTTCAGGGAATACAAATTCGGCAAGGGGGTGAGCAGGGCAAAGGAAGT
>JAXGTH010000166.1:0-5772 GCA_040775045.1 Bacteroidales bacterium | reverse complement strand
ATGCTGCATGGGCATTTCTTATCCTCATCGTGTTCACCATCTTCTGGCATGTCACCACCGGCGAATGGAAGCAGTATGTTCCCACGGTGAAGAACCTGAAGGCACAGATGCGGTATTACCTTACCGGCATTTTCAACAATGCGCCCCATCCCACCGGAAAACGGCTGCTCAGCAAGCTCAACCCGCTGCAGCGACTAGTGTATTTTGCCCTGAAAATCCTGGTGATCCCCGTTATGGTGATCTCGGGATTCCTCTACCTGTATTTCAACTACCCGCTCCAGGGTACTGAACTCGACAGCCTGCAGCCGGTAGCATATATCCACACGATCGGTGCCTACATCCTGATCGCTTTCGTGATCATCCACCTTTACCTGATCACCACGGGCAGGACACTGACCTCCAACCTGAAGGCCATGGTCACCGGGTGGGAAGAGATGGACGAACACGAGGCCGAGGTGGTCGTGAAGCAGGTGATCGAAAGCGCCAACCAGGTAGTTAAGCCTGCGGAGAATGGAAAGAAGCGGAAGAAAACAAAATAAATAAGACAACAATCATTCAAAAACAAAAAACATAAAATCATGCTCAAGTATATCAAATTCGTATTTCTGATCGCAGCGCCCATGGCGCTGATGTTCTCATCATGCACCTGTCCGTGCGACAAGGTGGTTGCCGGACCCGACGATATCGTGGCCGAAGCCATGGAAGGCCTGGAAGTGATGAAGACAGACCAGCTGAAGACCATGATGGACAGCCTGGAACTCTTCTACCTTTTCGATGTAAGGGAAATGGATGAATATGCCTATGGTTTCATTCCGGGTGCGATCAATATCCCCGCCGGGGTGCTGATCTTCCGCATGGACAATGAGGCTTTCTGGGACAATGAAATGATCTATCCTCCTGAAAAGACCGATAAGATTATCGTTTACTGCAAGAAAGGGAACCGGTCGGTGATCGCCGCCAAATATCTCGAAAGGCTGGGTTATACCAATGTCAGCTTCCTCGACGGGGGCTGGAAGGCATGGGAGATCGCTTATCCCCTGCTGTACGAGGAAAACCTCGATGCCCTCGGCGGTAACCATAACGACCACGCCGAAGTGGGCGGCTGCTAAAAATGGATGATTCCGTATTCGGTATTCTGTGTGTCAGAAAGTATATTAACCTGAGCTTTAGAATGCAGGATACAGCAAAGTAAATAAAACCGGTGAATGCCGGTTTTAACTTCCCAGTTTATTTGTTTTGGTTAAAGGCCTCTGCGGGGGCCTTTATTTTTTAATCCGGCGATCAGTTCATCGGGACTTCCAGGAACAGCAGGAAGGCATCCTCTTCGGCCTTTACCGAGAACACCTCGGTATCCCATACGCCCATGGCATCCCTGCGGCCGAGGATGTTTCCGTTCAGGCTGACCTTTCCTTCGATCACGAACACATAACTGCCGTTTCCGGGGTAGATGTTCTTGTAATCCAGCACTGTCCCCTGCCGGGGCTTGCTCAGCGAGATGGCTGCCTGCTGGTGGATGAAAAGGGTATCGCCTTGCCTTTCGTTGTTCACCACGGTTTTGATATAATCCACGTACGACTGTTGATCAAAGGCTTTCTGGTCATAGCGCGGATCGACGTCCCTGGTGTCCGGGAATATCCAGATCTGGAGAAGGTTGACTTCCTCTTTCTGCGAGGGGTTGAATTCGGAATGCTTCACGCCTGAGCCGGCCGACATCACCTGGATCTCCCCCGGTATGATCACGGAGCCGTTGCCCATGCTGTCCTTGTGTTCAAGGCTTCCGCGCAGCGGGATGGTGATGATCTCCATGTTGTCGTGCGGGTGGGTGCCGAAGCCCTTGCCGGGGGCAACGATGTCGTCGTTGAGCACGCGCAGCTTTCCGAAATGTATGCGTTCGGGGTCGTACCAGGAAGCAAAGCTGAACGAATGCCTGGCCTTGAGCCAGCCGTGATCGGCAAAGCCGCGTGAATCGGAGGGATGATATGTTGTTTTCATGACAGGATAGTTTACTTTATACCCTATCAACAAGTTCGGCAAAGGAATTGTTTTGTGTGACTTCGGGAAGCCTTTTTGAACCTTCGCGGCTCAATGAGTCAAAAATCGACCCGCACGGTCTCGAACCCGCGTGCCGGGATGCTCGGCTTTTCCCCCGGCGATTCCTGGTCTTGTCCCGACAGGCCTGCCAGGGAAACTTTCACGGGTTTGAAGAGGTTCCAACGGAAATCAGGGCTTTCTTCCGCATCGCCCGGGTTATGGATCCTGATAAGAAAATGCCGGCCGTCGCTGCCGGGCACCAGGGCCGTAACCATAAGCTCAGGGTTACCAAGGGTGAAGAGGCTGGGCGGAAGGCTTTTTCGCCCGGAGGCGGGAACGATGATCAAAGGCTGTGTGCGTTCAAGTGCGCGTTGCTCATTTTTCAGGGGATCGAAGCCGGTGCCCGGATAGAGCGAATACCTGAACACGGCCTTGCCCGGCTGTGCCGCCAGAAAATTGGTTTCCCAATAGTTGTTCATCACGTAGCTGAAGACCGTCTGCGTTTGCTCCTGCCCGTCCTTCCATCCGTAAGCGATGGGATCTGTCGAGATCTCGCCCAGTTCGACCAGGGGGGCATCGAGCGATACCATGCACACCCCCTCATCATTGCCTGAAACATCAACCCAGCGGTTCAGGGTATAATAGTTATGGTTCGACCCCGGGAGCTGTTCCCTGCCGGGATGGTAATAGCCGAAGGCCTGGCCGATGGCGACTTCCCCCCCGGGAATATTGAAGGGAAAAGCGAAGTGCACGCCTTCGGGCTCATAAACCGCTTCCTTATCAATGGTGTTACGGATATCGATCCGGCCCAAACCATTCATGACCATGATCTCCCTCACCAGGCCTTTAGTCCCCGGTGCACCGGATTCGATACGGATGGTATTGACCAGCTTTCCCCTGTCGGGATAGCTGATATGGGCATCGGTGGTGGTATGCTTGTTTTTCGGATCCCGTCCCTCCACATAGATGTAGGCATTCAGTCCGTAACCCATGGAAATGTCGGCCAGACTGCCGTGCAGCAGCGGATGGCGCAGGGCGCTGATATCCCCGCTTTCATGGTTGAACGAAAGCTGTGTTTCCGGGCTTAGCAGCCAGGGTTCGGGGTCGATGCGGGCATGATCCTCCGCCCTGAGCAACACCCTTTTTGCTGCAAAGGGGGGTACCTCCGAAACCATTACCGCCAGGGTGCCGTCGGACATGCGCTGCGATTTCAGGCGGTTATCATTCACATCGGTGGCATAAGCATTGCCAATCCCGTCAGGTACGGGAAGAAAGATGATGTCGGTGACCGGCCACGAATGGGTATTCCAGATGTCGAATGCCAGCGCGTTTTCGCTTTTCCCCGGTCCCAGGGTTTCAATGGCCTTTTGCATGATCTGCTTCGAGAGGCGGTCGGCCTCCAGGGCAAAGGAACGTTTGGTCTCCCACTGGTTCAGGGTGAAGGTGTCGAGCGGGGCGCTGATGCTGTTCCACGATCCCCAGGTATGCTCATCGAACAGGAGGATGTTCTTCCAGGCCTGCGAAATGTCGTCTGTGGGGTAATGCTTATTGCCTGAGATCACCCAGAGTGATAAAGCCTGTTCCAGTCGTTCGGCGGCCTGCCTGTTCAGAGCGGTTTCCTTTGCCGAGGAGGCGGCCCCGTCCTCCCAGTAGGGTGTCAGGTCGCCCCGGAATGATGGCAGGACATGCCCGTATTTGTCCTCGAAGGCGGCGAATGCCTCGCTTGTGGTGGCAATGGTCAGCCCGGGGCTTATATATTTTTCGTTCCAGGCCTTCACGATATCGGGCAGGGCAGAGTGGGGCGGGCCGTTGTCGGACCCGATGTTGTACCTGATGATGGAGATGTCGTAAGGATAAGCACTGTCGCTGAGTTGCTGCACATATTCAAAGACGGGTTCTTCGGTGAGCAGGTTCTTTGGCTTTCCGCTTCCCAGGCCGGTGTGGAACCATGAGTACCCTCTTTCGGGGAACCAGGTCAGGACACTGTCGATTCCGCTTTCCGAGACCCAGTAGAAAGGCCTGTCGCCCCACACATCCTTGATATCCCCGATACGGTGGAAGACGTTGGTCCCGGCGGAGAAATACCTGATGCCGCTTTTGGCCATCACCGGCACCAGGCTCCAGGTGTACCCCGGGATGTCGGTGATCATGGCCGAGCGGAGCTCCACGCCGCAGGCTTCAGCCACACCGGCACTGCGTTGCAACAGTTGTATGAGTTCCTCGGGCCGGCACAGCGCAGTGAGCTCATTGGCCCAGAGGCCGTCGAGACCGATACCGCCCTCGCGCACGGTCCGGGCAAAGGCTTCCTTCTCTCCGGGTGTGCAGCTTTCGAGGTAGGATTCAACTGCCCATGTCACTTCGGTGTTCCATTTAAAGCGCGCACCCTCAGGGTAGTTTTCGGTGTTCTCCCATAATTCAACCGCTTCGCGGAAGAAGCCGTGGTGCATCTTCTCCACCAACGACTGGTGATGCGTATAGCCGATATCGGTATGGCTGTGATGCAGGAGGTAGAGCGTCATGGGCTCAACCTCTTCCAGGGTGATGTCCTCCAGCCTGCTCGTCACCCAGCCGGTCGTCACGCTGAGATCGTTGATCACTTTCCCGGGCTGGCCGTCAACGGGGATATAGGTGTAGTTCACCCCCATTTTTACCGGGATCATCTTGCTTTGCCCACCGGCGGTGATCATGGCCGTATCCTGTTCACCGAAATGGTGAATATCGATACGCAGCAGGTATTGCCTACCTTCAGGACCATTCACCAGGGCCGGCATTTGCCTGGCCAGCAATGCCGAATTCATGGCGTAGCGGTGGGTCATGTACCAGCAGGGATCGCCGGAGCTGGTGGCGGTGATCTTTACACGGGGCTTTTCCCCTTCGGAAAGAAGTTCCGCCGGAAGTGTGAGGAAAGCATATCCCATCAGGTCACCGTATTTATCCACAAGGCTGGCATTGAATTCGAGCGATGATCCTTGCAGGCCTTCAATAACCCAGCGTTTCACCAGGGTGTCGCGCGGATTGTAAAAGGTGAGCAGGTATTGATCATCAAGGAAAAGTTTGTAGGGATAACTGCGTTCATTCACATCGATGCCGAAGATCCAAACGAAGGTATGCACCTGCGAGCTTTCTCCTTCGGGAACCGGTTCCGTAAACCATTCGATGTATTTGGTCGAGTCCTGGTTGCGGACCAGCAGGGAGGTGGTCGCTTCAGGGTGCGGCGAATGGTAGGTGAGCACTTCACCACTGATGTCACCGGTATAGCCTTTGAGCCATTTCCCGGTCTGGGCTGAAATACCGGTGGCCATTGCCATGATGAGCAGAAAGGTAAGGGTCGGTCGCATGGTGTAAAGATAGGGAAAAAGAACCTCAGCCCCTGGCCCCTCTCCTTGAGGGGTTTTGCAGAAAAGCATCCCGGGAAGAGAGGTCCGGGGGGTGAGGTGCATTGAAAAAATTATGATATTGTGAAGAGCGACCGGCGTTAAGTGCTCAGAATAAAAGCATTGAAAATCAAATATCTCTCAATCGCTCAATGTCTACCCTTCTTCCTTTACCCGGTAGATCTCCCTGAGGATATGGTCGTACTTGTGGTAGAGTTCCTTGCGCTTGAGTTTGAGGGTGGGCGAGAGCTCACCGGTTTCGGGCGACCACGTATCGCATACCATGCGGAAACGCTTGATCTGTTCCACCTGTCCAAGGCGCTTGTTGGCATTGTTCACCTCTTTCTGCATGCGGGCCACGACTTCT
>JAXGTH010000165.1:0-5834 GCA_040775045.1 Bacteroidales bacterium | reverse complement strand
TCCTGCATACTTATTCTCCCCAGTATGTATCCTCCGTCGTTAAGGGCATAAATATGCCCGTCGGGTGCGGTTTGCAAAAAAGTGTGTCCGAAGTCCTGGCTGTTTGGCAGTACGGAATGTTCTCCTGAGGTATAGTTCAGGGCAACAATTCCTGAATCATGACAGGAAACATACAGGATATTCGGATCAAGGGAAGAGAATTCGATGCCACCGATGCGGCCTTTATTCAAGATATGTTTATAATATGTATTTTCATTTACTGCAACATATACCTGTTGGCAGATATTTGTCTTTTGACTTATCCATGCTACTGCCGTATTTTCATTTTCATCAATCTTCAGTTCGAGGTTGTATGCAGAAAAATCATCTTCTGTGAAATCCTGATGCGTTTCAGTGACAATTTCTTCCATTGAACTAAAATCAAATCCATTTTCGGTAATTTCATACTTCCTAAGGCCTGCATTATATTGTGGATCAGAATTAAAACCTCCTGATGAAATATAAATATATTTGGCCCAGTGATCACCATTGATAAAATAGTTCTTCTCAGTGATTGCAAATGCTATCAAGCTTCCAGCATCTGTGTTGAATATTGCTCCGTTTTGAGGACCAACCTGGACGCTGTTGTTTTCTCTCCACATCTCATTATAAAAAAGGTGATTATCGAAGTTTTTCCCTGGTTCTTCAATGGAATAAAAGAAATAATACCTGTCCGTATTATCAGGGCGGGACACCATCTGGCATTCAGGGAGAAATTCCGGATATGGATTAGAAATCCAATCCACGTTTTGATTTTCGTAGAACAAATAATCTGATGCTACAGAGAACTCATGATTATAATCGCTATCAAAAGCCCCGTCTCCGATCTGGTCCGGGGCAGTAATAAGCCCGCCGGGGATTGCAATAGTAGAGTGCTGGATAAGATCATTTTCCAGGAATTCCATTACCAGCACTTCATTGACTTCAATGGGGGAATTTCCAGTTCCGGTAGGAATAGCCCATTTCCCCAACAATTGGGCATGGCTTTGCAGTTGAATGCAGCATATGGCAGCGATCAAGCAAATTAAAATAATTCTTTTCATAAGGCATAATTGTTTAGTTAAACATTGTGATTGATTTCATGCTCAGCCGGCCACGCTGTATAAATGCTTAACTTTGCCCTGCCTCCTTTCTTTGTTAATAGTATTAGACATTTGCTAGATGTTCATATTCCGTTTTCAATTTAAGGGGGCATTTTCATGCCCGCTCAGCAGCCTGATCGCTGTTTGGTATTCCGGCAGTTTACGCTTATCGTCGGAGGCAGATGGGGGAAGATGGATCCAGTCGGTATAGGTCAGCGTTTAATCCTCTGTACATTAATACGGTTTCGGGCCAAAAGTTAACCCTTTTTTGACGTTTATTTTGCGGGGGGGGTAATGTGCTTAATTACAGTTAGTTAAAAACGCATCGATGTTGGAAAAATAATAGGGTTTTCCCCGGGTATTGCCCATTGTGAATGCGGCATTTTTCATGGAACCTGTTTCATTTGGTGGTTTGTTCGGGAAATGGGAGGAAGTGAACTAAAGTGACTAAAGTGACTAAAGCCTATAGCCCATCGCCCATCGCCCAACGCCTGGTGCCTGACGCCCGATGCCCGACGCCTGGTTTGATCCTGATATCCTATTCCTGGTAATACACTCGCTTCACCCTGCCCGACAGGGAGGTCATCACCTCGTAGGGTATGGTGTCGAGGTCGGCGGCCAGGCTGGTAACGGGCCTGTCGTTGCCGAAAATGATCACATTATCGCCTTCCCTGGCCTTGATGCCCGTAACATCCACCATGCACATGTCCATGCAGATATTCCCGATGATGGGTGCACGGTCGCCGTTGATAAGCAGGTACCCCCTGCCATGGCCAAGCCTCCGGTCGAGGCCGTCGGCATACCCTACAGGCACCACGGCAATATCCTTGTCGGTATCGATGGTGACGCTGCCATAACCCACCCGCTGTCCTGCCGCCACCTTTTTGATCTGTGAGATGGTCGACCGCAGTGTGCTCACATTCTGCAGCCTTTCTTCATCCTCAGGGTTGGAAGCAACGCCATAGAGGCTGATCCCAAGCCGTACCATATCGAAATGAGCATCGGGAAAACGCGTGATGCCGGCAGAGTTCATCATATGCCTGATCACCGGACGGTTGATGGCACTGCAGAGCCGGTCGCACATCGACCTGAACTCTTCGATCTGCCCGTGGGTAAAATCATCGCTGCCCGGATCATCACTGGCTGCAAGGTGCGAAAAGACCGATTGTACATATAACCGCTTGTTGTTGACCAGACGTTGCTCCAGCTTGTCGAGGTCCGCCTCTTCGAAGCCCAGCCGGTGCATCCCGGTTTCGAGCTTGATATGTATTTTAACAGGTTTATTGCTTGGCAGTATATTCTTCTTGATGGCCCGCTCCAGTGCACCCAGAATCCTGAAATTATAGATCTCCGGCTCCAGGTTATGCTGTATCATCACGTCGAAGCTGTGCTCTTCCGGGTTCATCACCATGATGGGCAGGATGATCCCCGCTTTCCTGAGCTCCACGCCTTCGTCGGCATAGGCAACCGCAAGGTAATCGACACGATGGAACTGCAACAGGTTGGCGATCTCGAAACTTCCGCTGCCATAGGAGAATGCTTTCACCATGGCCATGATCTTCGTGATGGGGCTGATCTTCGACCTGAAATAGTTCAGGTTGTTCACCATGGCATTGAGGTTGATCTCCAGTACGGTTTCATGCGTCTTCTGCTGCAGGGCCTTGCTGATCTGCTCAAATTCGAACACCCTGGCTCCCTTGAGAAGGATCGTTTCATTACTGAAGGAGGTGAAGGAAAACTTCTGAAGAAAGGCCTCCGTCGAGGGGTAAAAACTTTTCTCCATTTCGAAGGCTTCCGCCTGGCGGGAAATGGCAGGGCCGATGCCGATCACACGCCCGATATTCTTTTGTTTCAGGATCGTTGCGATTTCACTGTACAGCTCGTCGGCATCCTTGCCGCTCTGAAGGATGTCAGAAAGGATGATCGTACGCTTCTTGTGCTGCGACTGCTGGTTCAGGAAATCGATGGCGATGCTCAGCGAGTTGATGTCGGAATTGTAGCTGTCGTTGATGATGGTGCAGTGGTTGATGCCGGCTTTCATCTCGAGGCGCATGGCAATGGGCTGCAGGATGGCCATGCGGCTTTTGATGATATCCGTCGCGACGCCCATAAGCAGGAGTGTTGCCCAGCAATGTATGGCATTCTCGATGGAGGCCTCATCGACGAAAGGGATCTCGATATCCAGCAATTCACCTTTGTATTTGCCGCTGATCTGTGTATGGCCGGGCCGGCTCTTCATCACAGCGGTGATCTGCAGGTCAGCAGCCTGCTTGCGGCTCCATGTAAATGCCGTTACGGTTTCAAGGATCTGCGACCTGATCAGGACCTGCTGCACGGCAGCATGATCACTGCAATAGACAAGGGTTTCAACCTTCGTGAACAGCTTGAGCTTCTCACCCACTTTCTGGTTGATGCTGATGAAATTCTCGCTGTGGGCTTCACCGATATTGGTAAAGATCCCGATGCGTGGCCTGATCACGGCCTGCAGCTTCTCCATCTCGTCGGGCATGGAGATGCCCGCTTCGAAGATCGCCAGTTCGTGGCCGGGTTCCATCTGCCATACCGAAAGCGGAACCCCGATCTGGGAATTGTAGCTCTTCGGGCTCCTGACGACCTTGTGCTGAGCGCTGAGCAGCTGGAACAGCCATTCCTTGACAATGGTCTTTCCATTGCTTCCCGTGATGCCGATCACGGGGATGTCGAATTTCTTCCTGTGGGCCGCTGCCAGTGCCTGCAGGGCAGCGAGGGTGTTTTTTACCAGGATGAAACTGGCTTCCGGGAATTCCTCAAGTTTTAAGTTGTTCGAAGCTACCACAAAAGTCCGGATGCCCTTGTGGTAGAGCTCGGGGATATAATCATTCCCGCTCCGGTGCCTGCCCGGCAGGGCAAAGAATATGCAGTGGTCAGGGGTGATGAGTCGCCGGCTATCGACCAGGATGTCGGTGATCTCAGGGTTATTGCCGGTCTTCCGGATCAACTCCCCATTGACAATATCTACTATTTCAGAAAGCTTAAACATCAGTTCCTCCTCTGGGTCATTTTACCGGTTATGCCAATCCGGTGGCAGGGTTACAATGAAATAACATTGTTTTGTCCATCATGGTATGTGAAACCGGATTTTTTTCAGTTATCGCCGTTCGCCATGGACGGGTCATCGGCAGGCAGGGGATCCCGGTTCAGCTCATCAAAGCGCAGCCGGTTCCGGAAAATGTCGCAGGCCAGGAAAATGGCTGCACGCATGGATTCTTCCGAGGCCTTGTTCTTGCCGGCGATCTCGTATGCCGTCCCATGGGCGGGCGAAGTCCTGATGCAGGGCAGGCCAGCCGTGAAGTTCACCCCGGACTCGAACGACAGGGCCTTGAAAGGGATCAGCCCCTGATCATGGTACATGGCCAGGATCCCATCGAACTTTGTGAAAGCCGATGAACCGAAGAAGCCGTCGGCCGCATAGGGACCGAAAGCATGAATGCCCTGCCTGAAGGCTTCCTGGACTGCCGGAATGATGATATCGATCTCCTCTTTGCCAAGTAGACCGTCATCGCCGGCATGGGGATTGAGCCCCAGCAGGGCGATCCTGGGCCTGGGGATGCTGAAATCCCTGCGCAATGACTGATCCATGATCCTCAGCTTATTAAGGATAAGGTCCTTCGACAGTTTTTGCGATACCTCCATGAGCGGAATATGTCCGGTTACGACGCCAATCCTGATGTTATGGCTCACCATGAGCATCAGCACATCCCCGGAATTGAACTTCTCTGCCAGGTATTCGGTGTGCCCGGGAAAATGGAAGTCCTTCGATTGTATGTTCTTCTTATTGATGGGGGCGGTAACCAGCACATCGATCAGCCCCGCAGCAAGATCGGATACGGCCTTTTCAAGAGCAAGAAATGCCACCTCACCGGCAACCGACGTTGATTTGCCTATGTCGATCTTGATCTCTTCCTCCGTGCAATTCACAATATTGGGACGCCTGGGCACAGCGGCCTCGGCATTTTTGACAAGGTTGAAGTTAAAATCCTCTACTTCCAGCGCCTTGCGATGGTACGATGCCACCTTCGACTGCCCGTAAACCACAGGCGTGATCATCTCGAGCATGCGCTGGTCGTGGAGGGCCTTGATGATAACCTCGTAACCGACACCGTTGAGATCGCCATGGGTAATGCCCACCTTAACCCGCATACTGCCAATATTCTCAGGATTGTTCATTCCTCTGGTTTTAGGATGCAAAGATAAGAAGAAAGCGGATATCTGAACTATGAACTCTGAACTCTGAACTCTGAAATACTGGTGTCCGGTAAAAATACCCATTATGTCCCCAAAAGCGTACCTCAAATGGGCTCCAGCGTTTTATGAATAATAGAGCCTTAACTTCAATGCATGGGGATTTACTCACTTCGTTCGTGAAAACGCTTCGCTTAGTTCTCAGTCGCTCCGCTCCTTCGAAATGACAAATTCGTTGTTCAAAAGGGGAGGATGAGGGCGGCGCGCAAAGCGCGCCGCCCTCATCCTCAATGTTTTACTATTTTTTGCTGTCATCTCGAAAGAGATTCGCCGAAGGCGGATCGACTGAGAGATCTCCTTACATTTTGTATTACGTGAAATTTAACCGGACAGTAGTGACTCTGAACTCTGAACTTTCAGCAGACGGGTTCAGGGATTATCTTCCTAAACCCATAAAGAAATCGATCAGCAGGCGGACGCCGATCCCCGTGC
>JAXGTH010000164.1:0-5891 GCA_040775045.1 Bacteroidales bacterium | reverse complement strand
TGCTTTTCCTGGCATTCTTCATTTATGTCTGGCAGGTGCCGCATTTCATTCTGTTACTCCTCCTTTACGGCGACGATTACAGGCAGGCCGGCCTCCCTGCTCTCACAACAATGTATCCTGAGACTGCCGTGCGCAGGATCATCTTTACCTGGATCACGGGCATCGTAGTTATAGGGATCATGTTGCCCTTTATCTGTGGCATGCATTACTGGTCGACCGCCGCCCTCGTGATGGCCTCCTCGGCAGCCCTTGGCGTTTACATGCTGAAACTTGTGGTTGACCGATGGAGCTTCAGGCCAAAGACCGCCTTTGTCGTGATGAACCTTTACCTGATCGGGGTACTTGTCGTCCTTGCCATTGACCAGCTGTTGTGAAAGCATATTGAAGAATCGGATTGACGGGATCAATGCAGATGCTGCGTGATGATGAAGGATCTGGAAAAACCATCATACGGCCGAAACAAATAGTTCATACCTTTGTTTACGATTCATCTGAGCGTTTTCAGCGAATAATCATATGGCGAGCGAGTTTATCTTTTTTGGATTTTTCCTGGTTTTCATCATCGGCGTGCTGATGCTCGACCTGCTTTTCATCGGCAGGAACAGCCATGAGGTATCGCTCCGGGAGGCCACGATTTGGAGCATCATCTGGATCGTACTTGCCCTTTTATTCGCCATATTCATCAGGTATTACGGGGAACTGGTTCACGGGATAGAGGATTTCGATGACCTGAAGCACGTGGTGGAACGCTTCGCCCCTGAACTGACGCTCGATCCCTCGAGTTTTGAAAAAAGCCTTGAACTGTACCGTATCCACAATACGATCAATTACCTGACCGGTTACCTCATCGAGAAGTCGCTGTCGGTTGATAACCTTTTTGTGATCATGGCCATCCTGGCGGCCTTTTCTGTCAGGAAGTCGGATTACAAAAGAGTGCTGTTCTGGGGCATCCTGGGTGCCATCGTCATGCGCTTCGTCTTCATTTTCGTAGGGGCTGCGCTGATTTACCGCTTTGAATGGATCCTTTATATTTTTGGTGCCTACCTTGTGTATGTAGGGGTGAAGATGTACATCGACCGGAACAAGGTCATCCGCATAGAACCCCAGAACCAGCCGCTGATCAAATTCCTTTCGCGAAGGTTCAATGTTTTTCCGCGTTATGTGAAGGATCATTTTTTTATCAGGAAGGATGGGCGCATTTATCTCACCCCCCTTTTCCTGGTGGTCATCTTCATTGAATTTTCCGACCTGGTATTTGCCCTCGACAGCATCCCGGCTATTTTTGCGGTAACGCGTGATCCTTTTATTGTGTTCTTTTCCAATATCTTTGCCATCCTGGGACTGAGGTCACTGTTCTTCCTTCTGGTAAAGATCGTGGAAAAATTCTACCTGCTGAAGGTTGGCGTGGCCATCCTGCTGGTCTATGTGGGCATCAAGTTACTGTTGCATGAATGGCTGGTCCACCTGGGATTCAGGCCGGTGTACTCCCTGTATTTCATTTTGGCCGTGATCCTGGGGAGTGTGGTCCTGTCGCTGCTTTTCCCTCCCAAAAAAGCGATAATACCAAAATGATCATCCCCCCGGTTGATATGCCCTTTCAGGAACCGGCCTTGCGGATCTTCATCACGAGGGTGAGCACATAGCCGATGGCGAGGAGTATCCCGCCGGTCACCCCGAAAAATGATATGAGCAGCCACATGGGAACGTCATCATTGTTTTTCCAAAGGGCCCTTTTTTCATTCCAGTAGGTTTCCTTTTTGGTACCCCATGCGACTTCCTGCGTCTGTTCAACGGGCTTGTATTCGGTATCTTCCACCCGCGCCACAACCCTGAGCACCCCTTCCTCCCCGGGTATACCTTCGGGAAATGTAATGCTTACGCTGCCCTGTTCATCAGTATAGTTCCTGCTCCCGCCGATGAGCATGTCGGCAAAATAGCGCTTCACATAAAAATTGACCTTGATCTCGCGTGCCGGGGTTTGTTCACCGTTCTCGAGGATCTCGTAAACCTTTGCCGTAACAAGGTTAAGGCTGTCGCCTTCCATGAATTCCATCACCAGGGCGGCGTTTTTTTTGACCACCTCTTCTTTTGGTTCGGCAAAAGTGCGTATGTAGTGGATTACATGCCAGAGGTCGGTTTCAGAGGCTGTCCTGAAACTGGGCATCTGGCCCCGCCCTTCCTGCAGCTTATAGAAGAGGGCGCCGTCTGTCTGATCCGTGAAAGCCTTGGTGGTCATATTGCCCGAGGGGATCACACCATCGCCAAGACCTGTCGGACCATGGCATGCCAGGCAGTTGAGCTCATAGAATGCCTTGCCTTCCTCAAGAGTCTTTTTATCGGCTACCGTCGGGTTTTCAACCTCATTGGCTTCAGGGGGCACATCCCAGGGAGGGAATTGGGCAAAGGCGATCATGATGATCCCCCCCAGGGAAAACAACAATACCAGCAGCAGCTTCTTATTTGTTCCTTTCATTGGCGGATGTATTAGGTCGGGTTTTATCGTTATTCCTTATCTCCTCAAGTTCAACCTTTGCATGAGGGTCCTCGTGCCCGTGTTCATGGGCCATCTCCCATACGGGGATGACAGGGAAGAACTTGGCAAACCATGTGATGACGAGCAGTACGATGGCTATGGTCATCGATGTGATGGCAATTTCGTAGTAGGTAGGGATATAATGTGTCCAGCTTTCAGGGACATTCTGTATGGGCAATGTAGGATTGAACTGTGTCGGGATCACGATCAGCAGGCGTTTGGTCCATGCAAAGAAGATCACGAGTATGGAGATGATGAAGATGGGCAGTGGTCTCCTGAAGGGTCTGAATAGCAGCAGGATCAGGGGCAGCAACATGCCCAGGATCTGCGTGGTCCAGAACAGCGGCGCCTCGTGGCCGACAAAAAGGTCGAGGAGATGCTGGCCCTCCAGCTTCTGCATCTTGTAGCCGGGAACCAGGAACTCGTTGATGTTGAAATACAGGTATACGATCCCTGTCAGGAAGAGGAGCCTCCCCATCATGTCGAAATGTTTCTTTGTAATATATTTCCTGTAAGCGGGCCGGCTTTTGCTGAACACGTACATGGCTGCGATCACCGCTGCAGCACCGACCATGAAGGCTCCTGAAACGAAGTAGGGCCCGAAGATGGTGCTGTCCCATCCGGCCCTACTGTTCACCGCGAAAAGCCAGGAGGTAACCGTATGGATGGCGAAGGCAACCGGCATGATCACGATGAGCATGATGTAGATGGCTTTCCTGAGCAGCTTCCACTGCTCTTCTGTACCTTTCCAGTTCAGCGAAAGCACCTTGTACATCTTTTGTTGCCAGCGTGGCCGGTCGGTGAGGGTGTCGCGCATGATGGCAATATCGGGGATCATGGGCAGGTACAGCAGGATGATGCTGATGAGGAGGTACATGTTCACCACAGTGACGTCCCAGACTATGGGTGATTGTATCCGCCCGTGCAGGAAGATGTTCAGCACCCTGTCGGGGCGCCCCATGTCGATGATTATGGTCACGGCGGCCAGTGCTACTGCGGCCACGGCGATGATCTCCGATATCCTGGTGATGGGTGCCGCCCATTTGATGTTGAGCAGTTTCAGTATGGCGGTGACCAGCGACCCCACAAGACTCACGGCTACAAGGAAAACAAAGTGGCCGATGTACATCCCCCAGGATGAATAGTCGCGCATGGCGGTAACGCCAAGGCCTGTGAAGAGCTGGTACAGGTAAGCCATCAGGCCGACCACGATGATGATCATCAGCAGCCTGGTCCAGAGCTTGTTCCTGAATTTCTCGTCCCTTATGGGATTGATGAGGTCGCTCACGATCTCCTTCAGGCTCCTTGTGTTCCTGGGCATATCTGTTGTTTCGGCAGACATAGATTTTTAATTAATGAGTAGTATGTGATTCCTGTTCCGGTGCCGGGGCAGCGGCAGTATCTTCTTCGAGCCAGATGTTCTCTTTCTGGTAGGGGAACCTGCGGTTCTTTGGGGGCAGGTAGTAGACCTGCGGTTTGGTGCCCAGTTCTTCGTGTACCGTGTATCCTGCATTCTCGCGGATCAGTTCGCTGAAGCTCACCGTTTCGCCGGTAGTTCCGTTAGTAACGGCATCCTCAAGCTTATCGCCGAAATAATACACCCCGTTCGGGCATGCCGATACACAATAGGGGAGTTGGCCTTTGCGGAGGCGGTCGGCACTGAAAAGGCACTTTGAGATGGTGCCGCGCTTTTGCGGAACGTTGAGTTCAACATCGTACACCCTTTCCTTTTCTTCCGGTGTGAGCTCGGGCTCGAACCAGTTGAAGACCCTTGCCGAGTATGGGCAGCCGGCGATGCAGAAGCGGCAGCCGATACAACGCAGGTTGTCGATGAGCACAATGCCGTCCTTCCTCTTGAAGGTGGCATTCACCGGACATACCTTGGTGCAGGGGGGATTGTCGCAATGGTAACAGGGTTTGGGCATGTAATAGGGGGCCGTGGACTCGGTATCCTGCATCTGCAATACGTTGATATGATGCATTTCGGGCCTCAGCTCATGGGCTTCCTGGCAGGCAGCCATGCATTTGCGTGCATTCTTGCAGCGCGAAAGGTCGATGACCATCACCCAGTGATGCCCTACAAGGCCTTCACGGCCTCTCTTCTGATTGATATCAAGCAAAGCATCATAAGCGGGTTCCTCTGCCTGCCCTGCGGTTTGCAGTTTGGTCGAATCCACTTCTACCAGCCTGCCGTCGGTGGTCATCAACTTTACCTTCTCACCCTCCTCGCCGGCGCCGCTACAGGCAGCGAGCATTCCGGTGCCGGCAACGGCACCTGCACCCAGGAGCAGCCCCGATCGCAGGAATTCCCTGCGGGAGGCATGGTCCTTTGATTTTCCCTTTTTCTTCATATACAAAGAATCTTTGTAGATATATCCAAAGGTAAAAATAAGGAAAAAAAATATCGGGCAACAATTCAGGTATCGAAATACCTGATTATGACGTGATTTAAATATAGTCTAAATAAGGAGGGAATCAATTACCAGCTGCCTCCGGCTCCACCGCCGCCGAAACTACCGCCGCCAAAGCCGCCGAAACCGCCACCGCCGGATCCGCCTCCACCGAAACCTCCGCCGGAAGATCCTCCCCAGCCCCTGCCACTGCCTCCTATCATGCTACCGAGGATAAAGGCTGTCCAGGGTGATACCGGCCGGCTGCCGATGGTTTGCGAACGTCGCGCTGCCCTGCTGATCAGGATGATAATGAGGATAATGACGAAAAAAGGAAGTACTGCCCACCATCCGCTATTCTTGTTTTTTGTGTATTCATCGGAGGTATATTCCCCGGCAGCAAGTTCCATCAGCACGGTCGTGGCAGCGTCGAGGCCCGCATAATAATTGTTTTCCCTGAAGCGGGGGATCATTTCGAAATCGATAATATGCCCGGCTGTGATGTCGGGTATGGCACCTTCCAGCCCGTCACCCACCGATATCCATGCCAGTCCCTGGTTGTTGCCGATCTTTGGTTTTACCACGATCACAATGCCATTGTCAAGATCAGCCTGGCCCACACCCCAGGCATCGCCAATCCTTTCGGTAAATTCCGTGATCCCGTATCCATAGAGGTCATTGGCGAGGATAAGCAGGATCTGGTTGCAAGTGCTGTCATTAAAGGCCACGAGTTTATGCTCCAGTGCATTCCTTTCCTGGTTGTTCAGGATGCCTGCGTAGTCGACCACCAGTCTCGGAGGAGAAGGCCTTACGGGGAGATCCTGCGATCGAAGGCTTCCACTTCCCGCCGACAGCAGGAGCATTGCCATGAACAACGATAACGATATGCCGGGGATAATGCGCTTGAACTTTTTCATTTTGGCCACTATTTGCTCCCGAAGGATATCTCGTCTGACAATTCGTTGATA
>JAXGTH010000163.1:0-5930 GCA_040775045.1 Bacteroidales bacterium | reverse complement strand
TACTCGAAACAAGGCTTATAAACTTTTCAGTCGGGGTAATACGACTCACAGAAGGATTAAAATATACCGAGGCCTCAAAGGTTTTAAGAAACCAATTATTAAGGTCATCGACCTCTGTCACACTGAATTACGCTGAAGCCCAAAATGCACAGAGTAAAAAGGAATTTATCTATAAAGTGAGTGTTGCATTTAAAGAATTGAGGGAAACCAAAGTAAACATGATGATCATCAGTGAGGCCGGATTAGCCCGGGATCGCTCTCACATGGAGATTCTTCTCAAGGAATCCAATGAACTTGCCGCCATCTTCACAGCAATCTTAAAAACAGCAAAGAATAACCTTCAGTTGCAGAAATGAGGATTAAAACCAGCGGTAATTTTATCCATATTTAATTAACATCCTTTACGCTCTACCATCTTCCTTCCCCCTTAACACTTCACCTTTTCCATTTTCCATTTTCCATTTTCCATATTCCATATTCCATAAAAAAAGCCCCGCCGAAACGGAGCTTTCAATTCATCCTAATGATAACACGAATTATTAAACCAAAAAATGAATGTTATTTTTCCATGGGGTTTCCCTGGGCTTTCCATTCGTTGTAGGCACCGTCGTATACCTTCACGTTGGGGTACCCCAGAATCTTTTTCAGTGCAACGTATACAACGGCGGCGCGTACACTTGTTTCGCAATAGGTAATGATCGTCTTGTCGGGGGTGAGCCCGTTCTTTTCAGCAATGGCTTTGATTTGTTCCTTTGTTTTAAATGCACCCTTGTCATCAAGGAGGTCTTTGTAGTTGAGATTGACAGCCCCTTTAATATGACCGACACTAACGGGTTTTTCGGAAGTGCCATTGTACTCGGCCAGTTCCCTGGCGTCGACGATGATACAGTTGCCGCTGCATGCCTTCACGTCAGATGCCTGTGCGATGACAGATGCATTCACGCTCGGGGTGAAGGTAACAGCCTTTGTTGCACTCGGGTTCCTGGTAAGGGGCACGCGTGCCACCTTCCACTCATCCATATCCTTGTGGAGGATGCGGAGGTTCTTTGCTCCGAGGTAATCAAGGATCCAGTAAACGCGGCTTGAATACTTGTTGGAACCATCATCGTAAAGGATGATGTTGCTGGTATTGCTGATCCCTTTGCCTCCGAAATAGGCGGCAAGGTCCTGGGTAGACTGGATGAGCCCTTTGATCTCTCCGTCCTTGTAAAGTTCGAGGTGTGGAACGTTCACGGCACCCATCACATGCGACTTGCTGTAATTGTCGGCCGTATTGGCGTCGATCACAACAATGCTCTTGTCGTTCTTGGTCTCGGCCACAAAATCCTTGGCAGAGATCAGTACCTGTGCGGTGACGGCCTGTGTGATAAACAGGAACATCACTGCAAGGATCATACTAACTTTTATTTTTTTCATAAGATATTGTTGTTTTAAAATTATTGCAACACAGCTTGGAGCTGGATCACAAATTGTTGTTTGAAGAAATTCCCGTCGTGGTCAACGATCAGCGAATTGTTCACATAGGAAGTGTTACCGGTAGCCGGATCGTATTCGCTGTAAACGTTGTCATCGTTATGGATGATATAGTTGACCTGTACCCTCGACCAGTCGTTGATGAAATAGTTGAAACCGAAGGTCCAGCTGCTCACCTCCTTTGTGGGTGATCCGGCGGCCAGGGTATAATCTGATTTCATGTTGGGGTTGAAATATTCATATTTCACTACCGGTTCGAAGTTCCATGGGGTTTTGTACAGCAGCATGGCGTAGTAGCCGCTCCTTTCAAGTTCTCCCTTGATGTCGGGGATGCCGCCGCCACCGCATCCGCCTCCTGCCACGCCCTTCAGGTTCTGGCCGTAGCCATAGAGGTATTCGGCATGGAAAAGAAAATTGAAGACGTCGATGGCCAGTTCACCGCCGATGGTGGTACGGATGGCGTCCTTGTCGACGTTCTTGTCGGATTTCAGCTGGACGCCGTGCCTGAAACTTCCGCCCACGTTGATGCCTTTCCAGGGTGAAATGACGCCCCTGAAGGCGATGTCTTTGGCATTGTTATTATCCCACTGGTTGATCCCTGTTCCGTTCATGATGGCCAGCTGGTAGTTGAGGAATTTGTGGTCGGTAAGGCCTGCGTAATTCTTCAGTGTTACACCGCCCGAAACCATGAATCCCATGTCGCGCCACGGGGCCACGAGTTGCTGTACGACCAGCGAGCGGTAGACCGTATGGAGTTTGTGGCATGCTGTTGAAAGCTCCAGGCTCACGGGAGTCTTAAATTGCCCGAGCGACAAGTTTGCCCAGGGACCAAGCCGGTCGTAGGTGACGAAAGCGTCGAGCAGGTAAACGCCACCGTTAAAACTGCTGTATTCGGCCATGACATAGTAACTGATGTCATAGGGAATGTTCCCTGCTACGCCAAGACGGGCGCGATAGAAATTGAAACTGTTCCTGTTGCTGATCTCTTTCCCGTCGAGGAAGATCGGGGTGCCTGCACTGTTCACCCCGTCGATGTCGAGGGTGTACTGGGGCTGTATAAAGCCGATCACGCTGACACCGGCATCGGATGATGGCTCCATGCATCCCTGCGCATTCACGAGGGTTGCGCTCATCACCAGGCCTATTAGGATTAGTAAGGTCTTTTTCATGTTAAGTGCTTTTCGATGAATTATGAAAAGGTTGCCGGCAGCCTGCCGGGGTTTTATACCTCACCAACAGGTACCGGCAACCCCTGATTAATTATTGTCTTGCCTTTTGATCGTTACTCAGAGTGATTATTTTGTCGGAACAACCGGGTAGTCGGTTTCAGGTTCCATGTATTTGTGCGATTCGAGGTTCGAATAGATCATGCCGTTGGCACCGAACAGGAGACTTTTGGCTTCGAAACCGATTACGTAGAGATAAGCCGTCAGCATGGATGAGGTCTGCCCTGTCCAGCAGTAGGTTACCACGGTCTTTGAAGGATCAAGGTACTTGTCACTGTCATCGGCGAGTTTGAAAGGATTGATCCTGTATGCACCGGCAATGTGGCCATAGTGCTCGACATCGGTAACGGCCCAGTAGTTGTTGATGAAATAGTTACCGGGGTTGGTCAGCACATCCTCATTTCCAATGCTGTTGAATCCATTGGCCAGCAAGGCATCAACCCTTTCGGCCAGGATATCGGCTCCTTCAGTGAATGAAGATTCAATGGTGGGGGCCGAGAACTCAGCCGACGGGGTAATGCTTCCCGGAGGAGCGATCCAGTTGGGGCTGCCAACAGCGTCGTCACCGATATTGTTTTTCCAGGGGTTGGCAAGGTCCTTGCGCCAGCCCGACATGCCCCACATCAGCACCTTTGCATCGGAATAACCGCTGAGGCGGAGGGCTGCAACGGCATGGCCGGCAGTCTGCCCCGTATAGCATACCACGAGGATGGGTTTTGTGGCATTCTGGGCTGCATCAAGGATGGTCCCAAGTGATGCGTTGACGGCACCTTCGATATGGCCGGCATCGAAATCGGCCTGCCCGCGGATATCAATGATGTGGTATTCATCAGTCCCCTTTGCATTCACGTCGGCAGCCGTCGTGATCCATCCGCTGACCACTACGTCCACATCCATATTGTTAGAGACCAGGTAATCCTTTAAAACTTCATATGTGGATGGACCCGTTGGGGTTGGATCATCATCATCATCGCTTTTTGAACATCCTGCCAGAATGAATGTAGAAACGAGCAGGGTGAGGATGAAATACTTCACGAATTTTTTCATGTTTTTTTGTTTTTTAATTAGTGATTGAAATTTTGTCTGTCTGTTTAGTTCCGGCTCTTGGTCAGCCTGTTAAAATTTTCACAAAACTATCCTTCATTTTAATATGAAAATAGGTTTATATATTGGAATGAAATAACAAATCAATTGGCCTTGGTCATAAAAATCTTGATGCAGATCAGTTTTTTATATGATCTTATTCGTATTTTTGCATCAAATTACCCGGAAGCAAATTATGGGCCCTTATCCAAATTCATGTGTTGTCCGTACCCCGGAAGGAACTTGTTTCGACCTGCTCAGCGAAGAGGAGAAGAAGCTGCTTGACGACAACATGGTGGAGGTTTTCTATAAAAAGGGGGAGATCATCTGCAAGCAGGGCTCGTTCGCTTCCAAGATCATTTTCCTCGCAGAAGGTCTGGTGAAGGTATACCTGGAAGGGAGTCCCAAGAATCTTGTACTTACCATTACACCCAAGAACAACCTGGTAGGTTTACCGTCAATATTCGAAGGCAATAATACTTTCCTTTATTCGGTCAGCCCCTATGTCGATTCCTGGGCAAAGCTCATCGATATAAACGTCTTCAAGCAGATCCTGCGGCAGAATGCCAAATTTGCGTCGAAGATCATCGATATCCTCAACGAGAATACGGCCCAGGCATATGGCAGGTTCTTCTGTTTGACGCGAAAGCAACTTCACGGCCGTATGTCTGATATCCTTATGTGCCTGTCGGAACGTATTTTTAAATCCCTTGAATACGAACTTCCGCTGTCGCGAAACGACCTTGCAGAGCTCACGGGAATGTCGACGGAAAGTGTGATCCGTCTGATGAAGGAATTCAAGGACGACGGGCTCATCGAAGTGTCGGGGAAAAAGATAAGGATCCTCGACCTGCAGCGTATGCGAAAGATCAGCGAGGTAGGCTAATATTCTTACCTTTACCCCATGAAGCGTCATATCCCGAATTTCATCACCCTGCTCAACCTCCTGGCCGGTGCGATGGCCATTGTTGCCATTTCAGAAGGTATGCTGATACAGGCTTCCTGGTGGATCATTCTTGCCGGTGTCCTGGACCTGCTCGACGGAGCCGTTGCGCGTCTTACCGGGTCTGTTTCGGACCTGGGAAGGCAACTCGATTCCCTGGCCGACATCGTATCCTTCGGCCTCGCTCCCGGCTTAATGATGTACACCCTGACAGGACAGGCCCTGCTTGCTGAATATCCCGGCAATGAAGGAATGCAGTACCTGGCCTACCTCGGTTTCATCATCCCGGTATTTGCAGCCCTGCGTCTGGCGAAATTCAATATCGACCCGGGGCAGCAGCGCGAGTTCAGGGGGCTCCCGACGCCGGCTGCAGCACTCATGGTATTGTCGATACCCATCACGGTGAACTGCACACTCGTGGTGATCCCCTGGCTGAACAGCTTCCTGAACAGCCCCTGGGGGCTGATGGGCGTGAGCCTGGCCCTTGCCCTGCTTATGGTTGCACCCATCCGGCTGTTTTCGCTCAAGATCACCAGCATCTACTGGAAACATAACCGCTCAAGGTATATCCTGATCCCCGCCGCGCTCCTCCTGTTCTTCACGCTCAGGTTTGCATCCATACCTTTTATATTATTGTTGTATATCATCCTTTCCCTGCTTGACATCAACGAGCCGGAGAAGGAGTAAACAACTGGTATTCCTGCATCTTCACCGGTGATTGATCCTGCCGGAAATACCGGATATTTTTGAATAATTATTTTTTGTTTCCGAAAAATTATTATATTTGCACTCCCTTTCTGATAAGCGGAAATAGCTCAGTTGGTAGAGCACGACCTTGCCAAGGTCGGGGTCGCGGGTTCGAGTCCCGTTTTCCGCTCAAGGTTCAACACGGCATCTGATGGTGCCGTTTTTTGTTCAGGTACCACTTGCCCAGGTGGTGGAATTGGTAGACACGTTGGACTTAAAATCCAATGGCCGTAAGGCCGTGCGGGTTCAAGTCCCGCCCTGGGTACGAAAAAAGCCCCGCCGCGGCGGGGCTTTTTAGTTTTTAGTTTTTAATTCTTAACACTAGTGGGCATTTAAAACCCACTGATTATTAACTGGTTATTATTAAGTTCTTTGACATCTTTGTAATCGTATTTCGTAAGTATCTCTCTTATAGGTGTTTTGTCGAGTAGAGAGATGCTGAGGATCTGTAGGATTTC
>JAXGTH010000162.1:0-5956 GCA_040775045.1 Bacteroidales bacterium | reverse complement strand
CGATCCCGGCATCGACAGCATGTTCCATCATTTCCTGTGGAGTGATCAGAGTACAGGCACCATGCTGGCCGTCTCCGACAGTGGCGAATACTGGCTATGGGTCACCAATCCCTGCGGCGAGATGTCCGACACGATCATGATCTCCACCCGTAATTGCAATCCTGCAGTTGCTGCACCCAACGCCTTTACGCCCAACGCCGACGGGAAGAACGATATTTTCGCGCTCAAAGCGGAAAATATCAGCGATTTCACCTTATTCATCTACGACCGTTGGGGAACGATGGTCTTCGAAGGAAAGGATCCCGGGCAGGGATGGGACGGCAACTACAAGGGGCAACCCTGCCCGGCCGGCACCTACCTCTGGGTGGCTGCCTATCGTGATGCCGAAACTTCGGGAGGGCACAGCAATAAAGTGAAAGGCGCTGTGGTCCTGCTGCGTTAAACCTATTCCCTCTTGAGGGTCTTCTCAAAAACGGAAAGATTGTCCCTGTTGTCGGTAACCTCAAGCCGGAACAAGTTATCACCTTTCAGAAGATGCTCATCGATTTCATACACCAGCAGGTCGTTCTTGGCATCGTAGTCCATCAGCAGCCAGCGCCCATTGAGCGTTGCCCTGTATTTTTTGATCCCTGAATCTTCGTCCCTGATCTTGATCCTGACTGTTTCCCTCCCAGGGCCGATCACCCCGGAAGCGATATTCTGCGGGATGATCTCCGGAGGGATGGTATCGATGTAAACGGCATAATCGCCGAAAGACCTGATGCTCGCCCTGAGTGCCCCGTCAACCCATTCGCCTCCGGCAGGGATCGTTTTACCCTTTCGATCGATCCTTTTCAGCAGCAGTTTTGATGGATCGGCAGGAAGGATGTCAGGAACGATCGTCACGTCGAAATACAGGTGAACGGGAACATGATCATCGTGGATACGGTGTATGCGTGAATAAGCCCCATCGGGCTCCGGAAGGATGTCGTACCGAAAAAGGATGTCGCGGTAGAGGCATCCGCCTGGCAACGCTACTTCTATGTTAGGTGCATTGAACACATTGTTTTCAGATATGCTGAAAATGACCGGGCCTTCGGGGACCTTTTCATTGCGGGGAGCGGCAGGCCCCGAATACTCCACCAAGAAAGGAAGTCGCGAAATATTGCCTCCGAAATCGCTGACCACGTATTCGAGCCTGTACAGCCCCCTGGCAGGAAGGCTGATGATACCGTTGTTTTTCACATCGCGGTAAATGCTGAGCCTGTTGTTGGGATCGATCTCGCTGCGCATGTATCGGCGGCTGTTCTCCACGTATTCGGCATAATCGATCAGGCTGTTGATATAGCGGGTCTCCACGAAATCGAATTTTTCCATTTCATGATGATAGACCTTCTCCCCTTCAACATAGAGCGTGACCGAATAAACACCGTTTTTATTGGCTGCATCGTTGAGCTTGTCGGTGGTATTGACGGCCACCGCGAAATCGCCAAAAACCTGCACGGTATCATGGCCTTTCAGCCGGTGCTCCTCCCCCCAGCCTTCCACACTGTAAACCATTGCATCGGGTCTGCCATCCACCAGTGCGCCATTAGCTGCCGGGATCACTTTCAGCCAGTGTATCCCGGGACGTATGTAGTCCTTCACCTCCAGCCCGAAAAACAGGGGGTTCACGGGCGTCTGGGTCGCCTCCAGCCGGAGCTCGTAATGCAGGTGCGGCCCGTTGGACCCACCGCTGTTACCCGAAAGGGCGATCACCTCACCCTTTCTCACCGTCAACTGGCCTTTATCCGGAAAAATATCGAGTTCGAAGGATTCATTTTCATAGTGTTTTTCCCTGACATAGGGGGAGATCCTTGCGTTGAACCTGTCGAGATGTGCATATACCGAAACAAAACCGTTGGGATGCGTGACATACAGGGTCTTGCCAAAGCCGTAGGCCGACACCTTGATGCGTGACACATAGCCATCGGCCACGGCGTAGATGTTCTTTCCTGTAACGCCTCCGGTCTTGATATCAATGCCCGAATGAAAGTGCCCTGAACGCAATTCACCGAAGGTGCCCGACAGCAGGATCCTGTCATCGACAGGCGACCTGAAATAGTTTGCCGGATATTCCTGGGAAGCTGCCGCCAAGGCAATCATCATTACCCACAAAAACAATATATTACGCAAAATAAGATCCATAATCCGCAACTTACCTGAATGTTCAGGGGAACAAAATTATCAAATCTTTTGTTCTCCTGGCATCGAAACAAAATCATGATGCTGCCGTGATTTTTATTAGTTTTGGCGGGTATCCACCTGGCGGGACATCAACCACCGAAGTATGAAAGATCTGAGTGTCGGCAAGGAAAGCAGGCTGATCTTCCGGTTTGCTACCCCCATGCTGCTGGGCAATATGTTCCAGCAGTTGTACAATGTTGTCGACAGCATCATCGTGGGGAACTATATCGGCAAGGAAGCCCTGGCAGCTGTCGGAGCTTCATTCCCCATCATCTTCACCCTGATCTCCTTTATCATCGGCATCGCCATCGGTTCCACCGTGATCATCTCACAATTTTTCGGTGCAAAGGATTATGAAAAGGTGAAGCGGGCCATCGATACCCTTTACATTTTCATCTTCTTTGCCTCGCTGCTTGTCAGCATCCTGGGAATCGTTTTCAGTACCTGGATCTTCAGGCTGATCGGGCTGCCGGAAGATGTGATCCCCCAGGCCAACAGTTACCTCGACATCTATCTTTCGGGGCTGGTCCTGTTTTTCGGCTTCAGCGCAACGAGTGCCATACTGAGGGGCCTTGGCGATTCAAAGACGCCACTCTATTTCATGATCATTGCCACAGTGGCCAACATCGCTTTCGACTTCCTTTTCGTGGTAGGTTTCGGCTGGGGCATAGAAGGTGCTGCAGCCGCAACGGTGGTGGCACAGGGCGGGGCATTCGCCACGGCGATCCTCTATCTCAACCGGACGCACGAGATCATCAACCTGAGCTGGCGCAGGATGGTGTTCGACCGCAAATTGTTCAGGGACAACATCCGCATCGGGCTTCCCATCGGATTGCAGCAGTCGTTCGTCGCCCTCAGCATGATGGTGATGTACTGGCTGGTGAACCCTTTCGGCACCAATGCGGTTGCTGCCTATTCGGTAGTATTCAGGATCGACTCCTTCGCCTCCATGCCGGCCATGAATTTCGCCGCTGCCCTTTCAACATTTGTTGGCCAGAACCTCGGGGCCAGGAAGCCCGAGCGTGTGCATACAGGGCTGATCTCGACCTTTATGATGACTTCGGTCTTTGCCATCACCATGACGGCCGTTGCCCTGCTGTTCGCAGGTCCGCTGATGAGGCTTTTCACCGGCGATGCCGAAGTGATCCGCCACGGCGTTGAATACCTTTACATCGTTAGTCCGTTCTATGTGGTGTTCACGGCCATGTTCACCATTGGAGGCGTGATGCGCGGCGCCGGCGATACCTTCATCCCGATGCTCATTACCTTTATCGCCCTGTGGGCCGTCAGGATCCCCCTATGCTATTTCCTGTCGATCGAAATGGGCGTCACAGGGATATGGTGGGGCATCCCCGTGGCATGGTTCACCGGCGCGCTGCTCTCGTTCCTTTATTACCTCACGGGGCGGTGGAAGAAAAAATCACTGGTTGCAAGGTAGAAATTCAGGCAACAGCCGGGAATAATGCCTGCACCTGTAAACTCCTGAAGGATTTCCTGCCGGGAATGCCGGAGGCTCCCAAAAACACGACATTAGGTCCGGATCTATTGACAAAGAAGCTGTTAAGTTATAACTTTAGGGGAAAAAGTACATCATGATCAGTATTCATTAAAATCCAGGAACCATGGCGAACAGCGTTTACAAAATCATCGAGCTGGTAGGGACCAGCTCCGAATCGTGGGAAAAGGCTGCAGAAGCAGCCATCAGCAAAGCATCCAAAAGCATCCGCGACCTGAGGATCGCAGAGATCACCCAGCTCGACCTGCACCTTAAAGACGGAAAGATCGAATCGTACCGGGCCAAGGTGAAGGTCTCCTTTAAGTATGAGGATTAAAGATGGAAAATGGGAAATGGGAGATGGAAAATGGAAAATGGGGTAACAGTATTGAGATTTGAGTAGTGAGAAGTGAGATCTGGTATCCGGTATCCGGCATCCGCATCAAGAAACCCGGCAGCTGAGCTTTGCTGGCAAAAAATATCATAGCTTTGCTTTATGGGCAGTTCTATGAATATCCGGCAGTTTATCCTTTTCATGATGATCCTTCTCCTTGCGGGATGCAGGCAGGGAAATCGTCATGCCGACGGGATAACCCCGAATATGGTGGTTCCCTCGGCACAGCAGATCGCATACCAGCAGATGGAGCTGGTGGGTTTCATCCATTTTTCGATCAACACTTTCACGGGAAAAGAGTGGGGATACGGGGATGAAAGTCCTTCCCTGTTCAACCCTTCAGGGCTGGATGCCGGCCAATGGGCCAGGGTAGCCAGGGATGCTGGGATGAAGGAACTTATCCTTACGGCCAAGCATCACGACGGTTTTTGCCTCTGGCCAAGCCAATATACCGATCACTGCATCAGGAACAGCCCCTACAAAGGAGGAAATGGTGATATTGTGCGCGAATTCGTCGATTCCTGCCGGGAATACGGCCTGAAGGTGGGCCTGTACCTGTCGCCCTGGGACAGGTACCACAAGGATTACGGCAAGCCTGAATATATTGACCATTACAGGAAGCAGTTGATCGAACTGCTCACGCAATATGGTGATATCAACGAGATCTGGTTCGACGGGGCCAACGGAGGCAGCGGCTACTATGGCGGGGCGGATGAGAACAGGAAGATCGACCCGGCAACCTATTATGGCTGGGACAGCACCTTCAGGCTGGTAAAATCCCTGCAGCCCGGCATTTCAATTTTCTCCGATGCCGGCCCCGACATCCGGTGGGTCGGCAATGAACACGGGCATGCCGGCGATCCCTTCTGGTCGACCATCGACAGGGACAAACTCATCATCGGCAGGTCGGACCAGGCATACCTGAACACCGGGGATCCCGAAGGCAGGGACTGGATCATCGGGCAATGCGATGTATCCATCAGACCGGGATGGTTTTATCACGAGGAAGAGGACAGCCTCGTCAAAACCCCTGACGAATTATATGATATCTACCTCAAATCCGTGGGCAGGAACGCGGTGCTACTGCTCAACATCCCACCCGACCGGAGGGGCCTGATCCATGAACGTGACATTTCCTCATTAAAGGCTTTCAGGGAACTCCTTGACCTGACCTTTGCTACTGATCTTGCAAAGGGTGCAACAGTCACTGCCAGCAATACCCGTGGCGGCAAGAAAGGATTTTCACCGCAGGGCCTGGTCGACGATGAGCCCCTTACCTGGTGGGCAGCCGACGACACGGTCGGGCAGGCCGTGATCATGCTGGATCCCGGCCGGGAAATGACCTTTGATATCATCATGCTCAGCGAACCCGTCGAATACGGGCAAAGGATCAGCAGGTTCAGGATCGAAACACGGGCAGAAGAAGGATGGATCCCGGCCTTTGAAGGCACAACCATCGGCTACAAGCGACTGGTCAGGATCCCAGCTGTAACCACATCCCGGTTCAGGCTGGTGATCCTGGAAGCCAACAATACCCCCGCCCTTTCGCGGATCGGGCTGTTCAGGTCAGCCGGCAACTGACTTCACGGAGTCCTGCTCACCTTTTCGTCTGCGCTTTTCCGGTATCTTCAGGTCTGGTATATACCACCAGTGTTTTCTTGCATATCTTTGCAGGGCAATCACTAAAAAACTTTGCGATGGACAGTGCACAGATCAGCGAATTCATCCGGGAGATCGAGCTTTTCAGGGGCCTTACGCCTGACGAATTGCAGGTTTTATCCGACAATACGAGGGAACAGGTGTACCAGAGGGGAGCCTTCCTCTTCGAGGAGAATGGCGAGCGCCGCGACCTTTACATCATT
>JAXGTH010000161.1:0-6018 GCA_040775045.1 Bacteroidales bacterium | reverse complement strand
ACTACCCGGATCAGGTTCAATGGGTATGATCTCAGCCCGTTACTTTAGGGCACCCCCATTGGATTCTGGGGCAAAGTTACGAAATTATCCGTAAGAATGAAACTGCAGCACGAAAAAGCATGACTATGGGACTGTGGGACTTTGCGACTGTGAGAAGTGACCAGGTTGGGTTGGAGTCTTTTACCGGAGCCTGACGCCCGAAGCCCGACGCCCGATACCTGACGCCCGATACCTGACGCCCGATGCCCGATGCCTGATGCCTGATGCCTGAAGCCTGACGCCTGACGCCCATCGCCCAACGCCTATTTCCCCAGTTCCGTTAACGCCGGCCTGAAGTTCCTTGCGATCACGTGCCTGGCCAGGTCGAAGACCTTCAGCGGGCTCTGGTCGATGATGCTGGAGTCGGAGGTGGCGATATATCCCTGCCTGGCATGCTTGAGCATGTAATCGGCCGATTCGACGGTCTCTGCATGGCCGGGGATGCCCGTCTCCTGCATGGCCCTGCTGACCTTCAGGCACAGCTCGCCGGACTTGCTCACCGGGCGGTCGAAAAAGACCAGTGCCGGCGAAATTTTCAGGTACAGCAGGTCGTCAAGGAGCAGCTTTACCACACGGCCCATCAGCTCCTTCCTGAACACTTTGCCGTGCATCTCGGCTGCATCGCGCAGCAGCCTGTCGTTACCGATAAATACCGTGTTGCCGTTCAGGTAGTTGCCGATGGTCAGCATCACGTTGTAGCCGTCGATGCTCAGCCCGCTGCCTTTGACCTCCCTGACCAGGGCAATTTTCTTTTTCCTGTTGATGCAGTTTTCCTGCGTGGTGATTCCGCGGTAGAGCATGGTCCTTTCGGTCCCGCTGAGCGCATAACGGTCGCCGATCAGCTTGATGATGCCTCTCTGCGGATAGTTCCGCTCCAGCAGGTAGCGGTAGTCCCTGGCAGCAGCAATGAATCGGTCGCGCAACATCACCATGGCTAAGCAGTTTATTCCAAAATTAAAAATTATTCACATACCCAGCCCCCAGTCCCCAGCCCCCAGCCCCCAGTCCCTAATTATCATTTTCACTATCTTTGCCCCATGCGCATCATCATCATCAACGGGCCCAACCTGAACCTGCTTGGCAGCCGTGAGCCGGCCATCTATGGCACGGGGAGTTTCGAAGATTACCTGCAAATGCTGCGCAACGAATTCCCTGCGGTACAGATCGATCATTTCCAGAGCAATATCGAGGGGGAGATCATCAGCAGGCTGCATGAGGCCGACAGCGCCTACGACGGCATCATCCTCAATGCCGGGGGGTATACCCATACTTCCGTGGCCATTGGCGATGCCGTGCGGGCCATCGGCACAGCGGTGGTGGAGGTCCATATCTCCAACATCTTTGCCCGTGAGGATTTCCGGCAGGTATCCTACATCGCTCCTGCCGCAAAAGGCAGCATCTCTGGCTTCGGGCTGGAATCCTACCGTCTGGCCTTGCTCAGCCTGGTCATTTAGTGAATTTCTCTTCCGGCAGGTCTGAAAACAGTTTCTTTCCCTTGAGGAAATAGTCGAAGGCGATATTGCCCCGGTAGATCTGTGAAACATGGCGGCGCTCGGTCATCCTGCGCTTTGCCAGCGTCTTCCTGTGGGTCCGCAGGAAGCTCACATGGGCCCTGGTCACCGCGATGAACGACATGAAGCTGCCTTCGAGCAGGAACTTGAAAGCGGCCACCCCGTCGAGGAAGATGCGGGCAATATACACCCTGGCCAGGCGGTCGCCTGGAAGGTTCTTGTACAGCAGGGTGAGGTTGTTCCTGAAGTTGAGATAGGTCTTCTTGGGATATTTCTTTGGCAGGGTGCCCCCGCCCACATGGTAAACCTTCGATCCGGCACAATACATCACCTTGTAGCCTGCGTTCTTCATCCTCCAGCACAGGTCGATCTCTTCCATATGGGCGAAGAAATCGTCGTCGAGCCCGCCCAGCTTATGGTACAGTTCTGCCCGTACGAACATGCAGGCCCCGGTGGCCCAGAAGACTTCCCGGCTGTCGTTGTATTGTCCCCGGTCTTTTTCGAGGTGCTGGAACAGTCTGCCCCTGCAGAAGGGGTATCCGTACTTGTCGATGAACCCCCCTGCGGCACCGGCATATTCGAACTCGTCCCTGAACCCTTCCTGCTGGTTCAGGATCCCGGGCTGGCAGGCAGCGATCAGCGGGTCGCGGTCCATCATGTCGGTAACAGGGAGGATCCAGTTTTCCGTGGTTTCGATGTCGGAGTTGAGCAGCACGTAGTATTCCGCCTCGACCTGGCGGAGGGCCCTGTTGTAGCCGCCGGCGAAGCCCGCGTTCTCTTCGTTCCTGATCACCCTCAGACCGGGATGGTTCGCTTCGAGCCAGGCCAGCGAGTCGTCGTCGGAACCATTGTCGGCCACGATCACCTCCGCATCGGCTGCGCTGTGCTTCAGCACGGTGGGGAGAAACTCGGCCAGGTGCCTGTGCCTGATGCCGTTCCAGTTCAATATGACGACTGCGGTTTTGACCAAAGTTTTAGTGGTTAAACGTTGTTATCCCTTTTATGTTTCCATCTGCGGTGCGACCAGAGCCAGTTGTGGGGCCTCTTCCTGATGGCCTCCTCCAGCTTCCGGATGTAGGCATCCGTGATCTCGTTCTCGGCCGTGTGCTTTGCACTGTCGGTGATCAGGGAAACCTCACCCGCATAATACCCCCGTTTTTCCCTGTAAAGGTCGATATAGACCACGCCCATGTCAAGGCTGCGGGCGATCTTTTCTATGCCGGTATAAAAAGGCGTGTCCTGGTTCAGGAACTCGGCCCAGTAGGCTGCTTTGGGGTTGGAAGGGGTCTGGTCGGCGGCGAAGACGTAAAGCGAGACCGTATCTTTTCTTTTGACCATGGTGCGCAGGGTGTCTTTCATGTAGATGATGCTGTCGTCGATATAGCGGTTGCGCAGGCCGTTCATGAAACCATCGAAATGTTTGTTGCTCAGCGGTTTCACGATCGCAAACCCTTTCACGTGGCCGTACATGGGACCGAGGGTGTTGCCCAGCCATTCCCAGTTGCCGCAATGGCCGATGGCGAGGATCAGGCTTTTCCCCTCTGCGAAGACCTGGTCCATGATCTCCGTATTGATGTAACGGTAATGTTTCGCCAGTTTGCTTTTTCGTATGGTGAGCACCTTGATGTCCTCAAGGATGATGTCCGCAAGGCTGCGGTAGAACTTCCAGGAGGTGCGGCGTATCCATCGTTCATCCTTTTCAGGAAATGAGTTGCGCAGGTTTTGCCGCGTGATCTTCACCCGGTAACGGAATACATAATAGAGCAGGAAGAAGATGAGATCGGAAAGCCTGTAGAGCAGCCAGAACGGCATCAGCGACACCAGCCAGGCCAGGGCATAGAACATATAGTAAGCGATCTTGCTCATCCGGGGAATCAGAGGTTTTCAGGAGAGCAAAGTTAATTTTAATTTTTGAACGGGACAACAGCCGGGAAATCCTCTCCTGCCCCCTCCCTGCCGTAAGGAGGGGTGAAGTCACGGTCATGCATCACCAATCATTGGTCTCTCATCAATCCTTACCTGGGGTTTTCCCAGTACCTGTTCACGTTGCTGCCCCAGGCGTCGGGATACTGGTCTTCGTCGAAGCTGTATGGATCATAGGTCCTTTTGTGGATCTCGACCTGCCAGCGGTGGTTGGCCGGCTCGCCGATGGCATCGGAATGCACCAGCTGGAAGTCGTTGGTCACGATGTCGATGGTATAGAACACGAACTTGCGGTTGCGCTGCCCGTCGCCGAGGCTGTAATACTGCCAGATCTCATAGGGGTAGGCGGCCGGCTCGTTATAGCTCTCGGAGATGATGTTCGGCGGGCCGTACTTCAGGAATACCCTGCCGCGGTCGGTTTCGTAACCCTGGCGGTTGGGGGTGCTGTAGATGTAGTTGACCTTCCTCACCTGCTGGTAGTAGTGGTTCCAGGCGGCCTCGGGCATGATGTTGTCGCGGCCTTTCCAGAAGTTGAGGAAATATTGCCTGAGTGTCGTGATGTCGGCATCACCCATCTGCTTGCTGATGAACACCCTGTCGACCTCAGTGGCGATGGGCAGGAGGTAGTGGATATATTTCCGCAGGGTATCGGCATTTTCGATCTTGTCGACAAAAGTGCCCTCCGTGTTCAGCGATGCCAGGTTGTCGGTGTTGAACTGTATGTTGGGGTTGCTGCGCTGGAAGAACAGCCTGTTCTTTTCGATCACTTCATTATCCTGGTTGCGCAACTCCACCACGAGGTAATAGTTGCCTGACGGGAGGTTTGCGATATCCAGCTCACGCATGATGGGGAACACGGGGCTCGCCTCGCCCACCTTGCTGCGGCTGAAGTCCATCATCTGGTTTTTGGTTTCGAACGACTGGATATAGTAGTTGTAAACGAACTTGCCCCCCTGCCCGAACATCTTGTCGGTATTGTAGAATTCGCTGTAGAACATGATCTTTTCCACTCCTTCGGGGTAGAAGTTGAACACATACGGGTAGAGGTCGAAGCCGCTCTTGGTGAGCATTCCCGGCTCTTCGGCCTTTTTGTATTCGCTGATGAGCTCGATGCCGGAGATCGACGGTTTGCCGGATGGGAAGCTCACCTCCACCGGGTCGGTGGTGATATAGGGGTCGGCATCGGCGTTGGCATCGGCAATGATGAACTCCATATCATAATTACCATTTTTGAGGAGGTAGCGCTGCTGCGCGATGAAGTTGGGGATCATGGCACTGGTGTCGTTGAGCTCCTGGCTCGTGACCTCGTATTTGTCGTAGTTCACGATGTCATCGTCCTGGCGGAAGATGATGGTCACTTCAACGGTTCCCTGGTATTTACCGTTGGCGTTTTTCACATATTGCAGGCTGGGCCCGAACACCGAGAGGTAGGTTTCGATATAGGGTCCGTCGACGGGGGAGTTGAAGAGGGTGTACGACATGAATGCCTGCAAATTCTGCGCATGCAGGGAGAATGCAGAAAATATCCCGCAGAGGAGGATGAGTAAAATCTTTTTCATGACCTTAGTTTTTATGGATGCCAAATCTTCAGCCGTAACCCTTGTTACGGCGTTTAGAGCAAAGTTAGCAAATTCGGGGATGCAGTCAAGCGTTAATCAGTTAACGGCAAGAGGGGATAAGTTAATGGTTACAGGCAGCATAGAGGACGCTTGTCCCGCTGGCGCGGGATAAATTTTAAATTTTAATTTTTAATGCTTAATGCTTGATCAATTTTTAGTTTTTAATGCTTAATTCTTAATTACTTGGGTGTTTTAGCCTTTGGACTTTGAAATTGTTTAGGATTTAGGGTTTAGAATTTCTCCAGGCCATCACGCCTGGAAATACTCACTCAATGATACATATTGCATGAAAAATGAGCAACTCACAATGGACAATACCCATAAGTATGACGGGATTTCTCTCCCGGGTACCCGGGATCGTCAAAAAAAGCAATACGATCCCAAGGCAAACAAGACCGCAGGGGTTGTATAAATGAGGTTCTTTGAGTGATGATATCCTAATGATTATTGATTAGTAAAGATTGATATTGAAGAATTCGGAATTAAGATCGGATTTACGGTTCATTCGGGTATCTGAATTTTCATTCTTCATTAATCATTAGGATTTAATCACTATTCATTCAACTACGCCGGGCTCTGTCAGTGATCAAAACAACCCCATCGGGGTTGACCATCAGTAACCTCGGGTGACAACCCGGGGAGTGAATGCACGATCATCGATTCCCTCCCCGCGATAAAGTTGGTCAGATGACAAAAAAATGGCATGGGGAGGGCCAGGGAGGGGGAGGAGATAGATGATTCTGTATTTTTAATTGTCAAGGTATGATCAGCATTGAGAAATGCCATTTTCCATATGTAATTTCATATCCTGAATCAACATCAATTTACCCGTTCAGGGGAGGTAGTGGAATGAGGTGCATAAAGGAGAAAGATCGGGATCCTGATCCCCAAAGGGGGCTTAATAACCCAAAACCTTCGTACATCTT
>JAXGTH010000160.1:0-6019 GCA_040775045.1 Bacteroidales bacterium | reverse complement strand
GTGATCGACAAGCTGGAGGAGAGCATTGGCAGGGAAGGCATCAGGAAGTATGCCACCGGCCTGCTGCTGGGCATTGCCTACAGCGCCTCCATCGGAGGCATAGCCACCCTGGTGGGCACCCCGCCCAACCTGTCCTTTGCCCGTATCTTCCAGATCTATTTCCCGGGCGGGCCCGAGATCAGCTTCAGCCACTGGTTCCTCTTCGCCCTGCCCGTCAGCGCCGTTTTCTTCCTCATCGTGTGGGGATACCTTTATCACCTTTTCAAACCAAAAAGAAACAGCTGGCCGAAGCTCAGCCACAACACCTTCAGGGAGCAATATCGTGCCCTAGGCAGGGCAGGTTTCGAAGAAAAGGCCGTGCTCGTGATCTTCCTGCTGCTGGCCCTGACCTGGCTTACCCGTGCCGACCTGGAGCTTGGCAGCATCAGCATCCCGGGCTGGTCGGGGCTCTTCGGCTATCCCGAATACATCAACGACGGCACGGTGGCCGTGTTCTATGCCATCATCCTGTTCATCATCCCTTCCAGGGGTGAAAAGAGCGGCAGGCTCATGGACTGGAAGGCCGCCCGCGGGATACCGTGGAACATCGTACTGCTCTTTGGCGGGGGCTTCGCGCTGGCCAGCGGATTCAAGGAATCGGGGCTTTCACTATGGTTCGGTGAACAGCTCAACTGGATCGCCTCGGCCCATCCTATCGTGGTGATCCTGGCCATATGCCTCATGGTGACCTTCCTCACCGAGCTCACCAGCAATACCGCCACCACCGAGATGCTGCTGCCGGTGCTGGCAGGCATCGCCATGAGCAGCAACATCAATCCCCTGCTGTTCATGCTCCCGGCCACACTTTCGGCCTCCATGGCCTTTATGTTGCCGGTGGCCACCCCCCCTAACGCCATCGTATTTGGCACCAACAGGTTACGTATGATGGAGATGGCCAGGACGGGGCTGGTACTGAACATCGTTGGAGCCCTTATCATCACCCTGGCTACCTATTACCTGGCCACGGGCGTATTCGATATCAACCTCAATGAATTCCCTTCCTGGGCACATCCCGTAAAATGAGCAGGCAAAGGAAGGCATATCTCCTCGCCCTGGCGGCGATACTGTTCTGGTCGACAGCCGGTTCGGCCTTTAAACTCAGCCTCGACCGCACCCCCACCTCAGAGCCGCAGCTCCTTTTATTCGCCGCGGCCGTGTCGCTGGCCTTCCTGGCGGGATGGCAGGCCTTCAGGGGTAAGCTGCGGGGAAGCTTCCGGCTGAGCCGCCGCGAGTGGATCAACAGCGCCATCATGGGAGCGCTTAACCCGTTCGGATATTACATTATCCTTTTCAAGGCCTATAACCTCATACAGGCCCAGGAGGCCGTGGCCCTCAACTACATCTGGCCAGTGACCCTGGTGCTGCTTTCGATCCCTGTTTTGAAACAGAAGATCAGCCTGATGAGCATCCTGGCCCTGCTGCTCAGCTTCTCCGGCATCGTGATCATCGTGGTATATATGAGCACCTCCGGCATTTACGACGACAAGGAATCCACACCGCTGGGCATCTTCCTGGCCCTGGCCAGTTCGCTGTTCTGGGCAGGCTTCTGGCTGATGAACATGAGGGATAAACGGGAAGAGGCGGCCAAGCTGCTGGTGAGTTTCCTGTTCGGGTTCATCTATATCCTCATCTATTTTCCACTCTACCTGCTCATCACCGGCGACGAATTCATCATCACGCTGCCAGGGCTTGCCGGGAGTGCCTATATCGGCATCTTCGAGATGGGCCTCACCTTCGTGCTCTGGCTGAAGGCCCTGCAGCTGTCGTCGACCACCGCCCGGGTCAGCAACCTGGTGTATATCTCCCCCTTCCTCTCGCTGATGTTCGTTTCCGTGGCCGTGGGCGAAACCATACAGGCCTATACCATCGTGGGGCTCGTGCTGATCGTGGGAGGGATCGTGATGCAACGGGCGGTCAGGTGAGACTGGGGAAGTGACTAGAGTGACTAAAGTGACTAGAGTGAGCTAAAGTGCCTAACGCCTACCGCCCATCGCCTATCGCCTAATGCCTGTCGCCTAATGCCTAATGCCCGGCGCCTGCTCCAAACCAACAAAACAACAACCTGAAATTTTATAGATTATTTAAAAAAGTTTACCTTTGCAGCCATAAACTTTTGGATGTTTAATTTCAATTCGGATTCGGTGATGTAAATAAGCTGCAGCGGCCTGCTACAGCTTATACCTTCGTTTGGCCCCGGCATATTCCTGCCGGTGCAATCAATTTTTTCATATTTTTATTCAACGTTCACCCCCGGCGCAGGGCTGATATTTTTTGCGGCGGGGCGCGAACACCAATTCAAAATACAATGAGCAAAGAACATACTTCAATACACGAATTTGAATTCGACCTGATCTGCGAATATTTTGCAAACATGGAAAGGCAGGGGCCCGGCAGTCCTGAAATGACGCTGAGGGCACTGGGATTCATCGAAGGTTTGCACGAGCGACCCGAAATACTGGATATCGGTTGCGGTACCGGCGGGCAGACGATGACGCTGGCACGGCATACGCAGGGCAACATCACCGGCGTAGACCTCTTTCAGCGCTTTATCGACATTTTCAACGGGAATGCCAGACAACTGGGCCTGCAAAACAGGGTAAAGGGCATCGTGGGTTCCATGGATGCCCTCCCCTTCGGGGAAGAGTCATTTGACCTGATCTGGTCGGAGGGCGCGATCTATAACATCGGCTTCGAAAGGGGTGTCACGGAATGGCGCAGCTTGCTGAAAAAGGACGGATACCTGGCAGTGACCGAAGCATCCTGGTTTACCGACCAGCGACCCGACGAGATCCACGACTTCTGGATGGATGCCTATCCGGGCATCGACACCATCCCGAACACCGTTGCCCGCCTGCAAAAGGCCGGTTACATACCAAAGGCTGCTTTCATCCTTCCGGAGCACTGCTGGACCGACAATTTCTTCAGGCCGCAGGTACCGGTGCAGGAAAAATTCCTTGCTGAACACAGGGGAAACAAGGCGGCTGAAGCGCTGGTGGAAAACCTGCGCCGTGAAGCTGTACTCTACGACCGATATAAGGACTACTACGGTTACGTGTTCTATATCGGCAGGAAGATCTGAGTGCAAGTGATCAGAGCGACTGGTAGAAATTCAATCCTATCCAGTAGCGGTTCCTTGCCTGACCGTGAATGAAGGAATCGAGCCGGTAATCCAGCCCGAGCTCCAGTTTTTGTTTTGGAGAAAGGGCATAACCGATGAATGCCGCAAGCCTGATCTCAAGGTCAAGGTCGTCATGCTGCATTGACCCGAGGTATTCATTGCTCAGTTTAAGGAAGAATTCCTTCGGGTCGAGTGAAAGGCCCTGCAGGGGAATTTCCGGCGATAACCGGTAACGCAACCTGTATTCGGGGGCATCATCCTTTCCAAATGTCTGATCGGCCGACACCCTGTGCGACAGCCTGAAACCTGCATATCTCTTTACGAAGCTGATTTGCTGGATCGCCCTGTGGCGGACGCCTTCGGCATCCATACGTATCAGGTAACCCCCTGCAGCCGAGGTGTTTACACCGATCTTTTTCGCAGCGAGGAGCGCCACATCCGTCAGCAGGTATTCATAGTCAAAGCTTTCACTGTAGAGGGACTGCCTGGATTCGGCCTTGAAATTCATGGACCAGTCTTTAGGGAGCTTTTTATTCAGGTTGACCGAAGGGAGCAATCCCATTTGATGGCTTGCCTGGGCCATCGGGAACAGAGGCAACAGACTGACCAGGGCGAAAATCACTATACAGCGTCTCATGTCAGAATATTATATTCTCTGTTCTTCCCAGTGTGATCTGTGATCTCCGGATAAAATCCCCCGGTTCCGAAAACAAGTATTCAAGCATCACAAAGGCCCCTTCTATCTTGGTAGAAACCACAAGCTCATAATTGATCAGTACACCATCCGGATTTCCCTGTTTCTCGAAATATGCCAGCACGGCACCCGGATGGCCCGAATACTGTACCTGAGCCTTTTCGATCTTATACTTGTCGTGTTCGGCCTGCAGATAGGCACTCATCAGGCCAAAAGCGGCGGAAGGGATGTCGCCGGCACCGATCCCCACCTCGACATCTTCAAATGTGCCGTCGGCAGAGAATTCGATGCTGTACCGCTGCCTGTCGTACCTGGTCTTGGCCTCGAAAGAAATCGTGTCGTAGCCCACCTCCCTGTACCACCTGACCTTTGTACCGAAGTCGAGTGAGTCTACAAAACTGACGGCCTTTTCGGGCACCTCAGTTTCGCCGATGCGGAACTCCTTTTCGTATTTATACTGGCTAAATGCGGATGCTGAAACAAATAACAGCAGAAGAAATGCGATACTTTTTTTCATCGGGTAGATGTTTTCGGATTGGTCTGCCTGATATCAGAACAGACAGACAGGATAGGCATTTTGTTCAAAAAGGGAGATCCGGAGATTGAATATTATACTTTATGTCCTCTATTTCCAATTTCAGCCAGGTCCAGTCACCTGCTTCAAGTTTCCAGGTTGCTGTCATTTTTGAAGGAACCCTGATACCTTCAAACGTATGGTAATCATTCACTGACAAGACCCATTCGTGTTTTCCGGCATCTGCCCCGTTACCCATGAAACGCATTGCCGAGAATTTGAAAAAATCTCCGTCCGGATTGAAATAAAACGTGCCGCTGCCGCTGCTCCCCTTGTAGTTCATGACCGCTTTGGCCGCGTTATCATTTATTTGTTCCCATGATATATGCGGACTGAGGGCAAGGGAGGGGAACCAAACCATCTCGCCTAGATACCGTTGCAGGGTACCTTCGGTCAGTTTTTCCCCCTTTTCGTTGACCACATTGAATAACGATAGGAATTTGATCAACATTTCCCCCCTGCCCTCCATAAACTTATCCCGGCCCCGGAAACACATGATACTGTTCATTTTCACCTTGACTGTCCATATAAATGCGGGAATATCTAAGGCAGAATATTGCATGGCAGAAGCTTTCATCCATTTTTTCTGACCTGGCTTCATTTTCATTTCTGCTTTTTGCAATACCCTTCCCGAGTGAATGTATGGCTTACCGACAGCACCCGAGCGGAGAAGCCATTTTTTAACGGGGACAGGCAATCCCATGATGTCGCTCTCTGAGATCATTCTTTCCTCCGGCATTACACCCTGGTACAAAATGCTTTTGGCTTCAGCCAGTATACGTTTCCTGAATTTATACCGGCCAAAAGAGATCAACGACACAAACAGGATAATGATGTTTGGCACTGTGCCAAATCCGGCCTCCGGCCACGAAATGATGATCAGGATCTGAGAGATGGCCACTGCCAAAATGCCAAATATCCATGAAAATCGGTATTTCGACAAGTAAGTTGCCAGATAAACGAAGAACAATAATGTTGTGGTTAACCAGAGGACTCCTTCGGATTCACTTACCGGAATTTTCAGTTCGTTAATTTCTGCAAGAGAAAACCCCTTCACGAACCCAATGCCGTGGATGGTCCCGTGCAGTAATACCAGGATCCCAAAAAAATATTTCATATTATTGTTCTTTAGCGATGACATCGTCGGAAGGCCTCCTGAAAGAGAAAGGCATTTTCCCGGTACCCTGCCGGACCTTATTGACTTTTCCAAATATATGGAATTATTTCGAAGGGCTGAGGCGGGCTCAGGCACAGTGTCATCAGGAGTGAGAAGGTCATAAGGGGTTGCACATTAGGGTACCAAAGGCTCTTCGATCAGCGCTAACAAACTCTAAATCTTTACTCATCACTAATCACTAGGATATCATCACTCAAAAGCTTTCTTTATACAAAAACATAAGCCCCAATATCCTGGGTCAATCCTTCTATGAGTGATGAATGATTAGATCCTAATGATTAGTTAAGATTGGGATCAACAGATCGACTGCGCTATTCGATCAGCGTTATTAAACTCTAAATCTTTACTCATCACTAATCACCAGGATATCATCACTCAAAAGCTTTCTTTATACAAAAATATAGGCCCCAATATCCT
>JAXGTH010000159.1:0-6113 GCA_040775045.1 Bacteroidales bacterium | reverse complement strand
TAGTAAACGCGCAGTCCCCACGCTTTAAGTGTTCCCTCGTTGCCGGTCTGGGTGTCGTGGATCCGCAGTTCCCATGGGCCGCCCCCTTTGGTACCCCTGAACACTGCCGGCATGCGGTAGGGCCGGTATATGCCTCTGAACGGGGCAATGCCGGCCTGGACCTCGCAGCTTGCCGCATTATGCAGGGCCGCATTATAGATGTTGGCTCCCCCGGCTTCCGGGCGGTCGATCAGGGTGTCGGTGATCCCGTCGTGCGTCAGGGTGAACACCAGGTCGCGGGTTTCACCGTGCAATACGGTATCGATGTAAACCATTCCACCAACGATGGTGCTGGTTTCCGGGATGAACAATGTCATGGTGTCGAGGGTGGACTGGTTGTCTTCAATGGGCAGGTCAACGTGATGATATTGCAGGGTGTTGTAAATGGTAGGGTGGGGGCCGTACTTCAGGAGGAGGATGTTGTTGTCGCCCGTGGTGATGGAGTAGTGCCTGCCGATGACCACGTAGCCCCCGTCGAAGGTGGGCTTGATATCGTAGGCATATTGCCAGTCTTCATCTCCCCAGGTCACAGCCCAGAGGGAATCCCCTTCGGCATCGGTTTTCATGAAGAACACGTCAGGGGCCTCTACCCCGAACGACCAGGTATCGCCGGCCAGGAGGATACCCCCGTCCGCATCCCGGCCGGCCCCGTTCAGGACGTCAGAACTGCTGCCGCCATAGGTGTACCAGTTTACCGGTAAACCATCAGGGTTGGTAAAGACAAGCCAGAAATCGTTAGATCCATGGCCATATGAAGCTGTTGTCCCGCAAATGGTAAAACTGTTGTCGGCATTCTGGTCGAACCATTTGGCGTAATCCTCTCCCGTATCTCCGAAAGCGTTCCACCATGTGACGTGTCCCGACTGGTTCATGCGGACCAGGAAACCCATGGCTTCGTTGCCCTGCGACCAGGTATGCCCGACAGAAGCATAAGCGTTGTCGCTGGTCTGGATGATACATTTGCCATAATCCTGGTTGTCACCTCCTTCACGCTGTGTCCACAAGGTGTCTCCGTACCCGTTGGTTTTCACGATGTACATCTGGTCGCCCATCAGGTAAACGGACGAATGGCCGGTAAAGATGAAACCCTGGTCCCTGGTCGGGATGCCCCAGGCCATCGCATCGCTCGTCATGCCGCCGTAATGCCTGGTCCACAAAGTATCCCCGTGCCTGTCGATCCTCACGAAATAACCATCCGACAGGCCCTGGCCCCAGGAGGAGGTGTGTCCGCACAGGATAAAGCCGCCATCATGGGCCTGGCTGACCGACAGCACGGACTCGTCGAGGCTTCCGCCATAGGTCTTGGTCCAGAGGATATTGCCCATCTCATCGGTACGGACGAGCCAGATATCATATTTGCCATTGGCATTCCCGAAACTCTTGGTATGGCCGGCGATGAGGTAACCGTCTGCAAGCACTTCGATATCGAAGGCATAGTCGTCTTCGGCCCCGCCGTATAATGCCGACCACTGGAAATGTGGTGCCTGTGCAAACAAAGATGAAGAAAATAACAGGATAAGGAAAAAAAACAGGATCTTGGAAATCTTTTTCATATGACGTTCGGATTGTGTTGGGAATCATAAAGATAGTAAGTTCGCCAGCTGAAAGCAAGCATAAAATCATTCATGCCGGCGAATGTTCCTTCCCTGAAAGCTATTTCCGGTGCATGAATATTGAAATAACCCTGCCATGGCCTCCCGCTAGCGCGGGTCGGGATATCCGCGCCAACCAGGTTCGGGTATGGAGTGAAAAACTTTTATGTATTTGAATCCTGATCCCTTGCTTATCTGCCTGTGATTTAGTATATTTATGACGGGGCGCAATCCTCCCGCCAGAACTTCGCTTAATCAATGGCTGGACAAACCACGGGCCATGAAAACCTCAATTCAGCCGAAATGGTCTATGGTCCTTACGGGCCTGTTCCTGACCATGTGTATCCATTATTCCTGCAGGAAGGACAACGACGGCCCGGGGCCCGGCATTATCCCCTTGCCGGACATCGAAGAGCGTGTGTCAGAGATCGTCGGAACGAAAGGAGGCCTTTACGAATATAAGGATAGCTACCATTATGATGATGGCCGCCTGTCGGAGTATTATGTCTACCGTTACGACCATAAGGGTGAATGGGTCGAATGGCTGAAATATACCTTCGAATATCCTTCTGATGACATGATCATTGAATACCGGCAGGGCATATCGGATTCAAATTATTTCTTTACCCATAAATATGATAGGAAATATGAAGGTGATGAACTTCATGAAATGATATTCTACAACAGGGATGAAGCTTTTGAAAACCACTGGAAACCGGCAAAGAAGATAGAATGGCACTATGACCAGGACCGTATTGTTGAAAAGATTACCTACAAGTACCAGGAAGGAAACTGGGAAGAATATACCCGGGCGGTTTATGAATATACCGGGCACCTGTGGACCGGTGTATACTACTACGGATCAGCATATGGCACCTGGGATACCATCGCCTGCTCCATCCTCTTATACGAGGATGAGATCCTTACGGAGGTCGACGCATATGAATGCCGCTTCCCCGGCGGATGGACGCGCAATGAGCAACATCTCCTGCATTATGAAGGGGCTCTGCTAAGCCGCCTGGTCATCAATGAAGCGTCTGGTGATTCGCTGATCTGGGACCAGACCATCTCCATCGCTTATAATGAGAAAGGGCATCCCGTGCTTTATACCGTTGAATATCCCTGTTGCCCAACAGAGGCCATCCAGGTCATCTACGAAGAGGGGCGGGGCAACTTTCAGCGGGCTACACAGGAATTTTCCAGCTATATGATCTGGCCGTGGCTCCCGGCACCTGTCAGGTAGAGGCTCAGAGCTGCCGGGAGAGGGGGGAAAACTCTGAACTTTGAACTTTGAACTTTGAGCTTTTGAACGCTGAACCATGGCTGCCCGATCATCACCTACGAAAACACCTTTCTGAACGGCTTAACCCTTCTTATCAGCCATGAAAGGGCAAAAGCGGCCGTCACTGCGACAGGGAAGACAGCAAAGAATTTGAGGACAGGCCAGGCATGCCATGCTTTCAGGAGCACGGTGATGCCGATAAGCACGGGGGCATGGAAGACGAAGACACCGAAGGCCTGGTCCGACAGGAACTGCTGGAATTTTCCGCCACGATTGACCTTATGCCTGAACAATCCCGTGAGGGCGATGATGAAGGTCACGCAAAAGAACGACTCCCACAGGGCGTAGAAGAATGCAGACCAGTTCATGCCCCCCATGAGCTGTTGATCCCCTTCGATGGCGCCGCTGAAATATATGACCAAGATCCAGGCAGGGATGCCGACCCCGAGCGAAACCAGGAGCCAGCGTTTTCCCTCCTGAAGGCTGATACTTTCAAACAATCCTGAGGTATGTGCAAGGATCCCCGTGATGAACATCACGATATAGGCAGAGAAAAACCCGAACTGCAGGTTGGAAAAATCCGTGCCGATGGGATAAACAAGGCGCAGGGTAAAGGCCAGCAGCGTGATGACCAGGATCAAGATGGCCACCACAGGCAGCGTAAACCTGAACTTAAGGCTGAATCTGCATTTCCGGAATGCAAGGTAAACGGCCACGTACACGATGGTAAAGATCAGCAGCGCTTCCACGAACCACAGGGGGCCGGTCCAGGAAAGGAAGCTGAGATCCCTTATCCCCCGGGCATACCAGCTTGCAAGGTCGAGGTCAGGATAAGCCAGTTTTACGGCCAGGGCATGGACGATGAAGATATAAACCAGCAAAGGGATGCCCAGGCGCTTGAGCCTGCCTGCCAGGAAACGGCCCGGCCCTTTCTTTTCGAGCGAATGCCTTGTAAAATAACCTGAAACCATGAACAGCAGCGACATAAAATAGGCCTGCGTGAAGGTCTGGAAAAATGCAAAAAAGATCCTGGAAAACAGGTCCACCTCATGGTTCTCGATATAATACCAGCCACCGATGCCGCTGTAGGTCACGCCGGTATGCAGGATCACCACCAGGATGATGGTCATCACCCTGAGGTTGTCGATCCAGGCGATACGGTTCATAGACAGTGATTTTTTAAGGGTACTAAAGATAGGGAATGTCTGCTGCAGGAACAAGGTAAATTATCTGATGCCGGCCGGCACGCCTGCCGGATCGCTTGACGGGATAAGTCCGTGCAGGATTTCCGTGCAAAAACAATTATATTTACATAAACAAATACACGGACTCATGAGAGAATATGACCATCCTCAAATGTGCATTAAAGCATTCCTTTCGTTTTTTATATTGGGTATGCTGTCCATTTCCCTGCACGGCCAGGTGAACGTGACATTCAATGTCGACATGAAGTCGCTGGCCGACAGCGGGTACTTCCTGGATGGCGACAGGCTGCTGGTCAGGGGCAGTTTTAACGGCTGGGCTGGCAACCAGCATGAACTTTCCCCCGGAGTCCCCGGTTCATATCATTACACTGTTTCATTTGATATTGCTGCAGAACCTGGCGACACCATCCAATACAAGTTTGTGGTCCTGTCGAAGGAGAGTAAAGAATATTGGGAGGCGCAACCGGATCCGGCTAACCCGGACTACGGGAACAGGATGTGGCAAATTCGGGAAGGTGTTAACAAGATCCCGGAAGCTGTATTCGATTTTGGCCCCGATCTGGGCAGCAGGGGATTGTCGCAAATGGAGAAATTCCGGCAGGATTTCGTTCAGATGCGGACACTGCTGGAGGATAATCACCCTGCATTGTACGATTATACGGACAAGGGAATGCTCGATTCGCTTTTCGATTATTATTATGCACAGATCGGGGATGAAACGGACTACAGCACATTTTACAAATATGTTTCAACCATCCTGGCCCATATCGGTTGCGGTCATACCAAATTGTTCATTCCGGGCGCCTACTGGGGATCGAAGCCTGATCACTTCTTTCCGCTCCAGCTGTTGATCAACACCGGGGAAGTCCTGGTGAGAGGATTTTATGGTGATGTACAAGGCATACCGGTAGGATCACAGCTGACAGCCATCAACGGGATGCCCGTCGACAGCATCCTGGAAGAAATGCTACCTTTCGAATCATCGGATGGCTTCATCCATTCCTTTAAGATCCATTCCATCGAAAGGCGATTCCCTGAAAAGTATGCGCTGATGTATGGTTTCCCGGAAGAGTTCAGCATTGACTATATCCCTCCGGATGGAGCGCAGGTTGAAAACATCCTGCTGAAACCTGCAGGCTTCGGACAATTCATGGCGGTTTTCAGGAGCAGCAAGGAACTATCCATGACCATACCCGAAGGTTATGATGCAGCCATCATCACCATCAACACCTTTGGATATTACAGCGAGGTGCCCATGTTCAGGGCGTTCATCGACAGCTGTTTTTTGGTCATGAAAGACCAGGATATCAGCAACCTGATCATCGACCTGCGCGGCAATGACGGGGGCGACCCGTACTGTGCCTCCTACCTGTTCTCGTACCTCGAGAAGGAACCTGTCCCGTATTTTATTGAGGCCTACCCGCATTACGACACGCTGGCCAAGCCCGTTCCGCTGGCCGAGAACCACTACATCGGGAAAGTATTTGTGTTGATCGACGGGGGAGGCTTTTCGACCAACGGGCATTTTTGCAGCCTTCTGAAGTATCACGGACTGGTCACTTTCGTGGGCACCGACCTGGGGGCAACCTTTACCTGTACGGGCAATGTGATGTATCCCACGCTTGACCATACGCAGCTATTCCTGGGGACTGCCAGGGAAAGGCGATATTCTGCAGCCGTTGAAGGCATGGACCCACGCAAACCCATCGTCCCGGACTACTTCGTGGAGATGAGCGGTGCCGACCTGGCCGCCGGCAGGGACGGGCAGCTGGAATATGTGCTGGAGAATGCGGAACGCATTGTACCCCGCTAGCGCGGATCTCCCGATCCGTGCAACAGAGCCGCTCATCTCCCGCCTAAAATCCGCAACTCAGTTTAGGTTTCTAAAAATCGTATTGTACTCTCAAGTAATCTACCTTACTTTCTTCGTTTCATTCAGTTATCCTATACTTTTTATGTCGAGTCCTGGAAGAAAGCACATTATATTTTACGATT
>JAXGTH010000158.1:0-6182 GCA_040775045.1 Bacteroidales bacterium | reverse complement strand
GCATGGTGGCATAGGTGCCGGTGTCTTGCGGAGCCGGCCTGAAGGAAAGGAACAGCCAGGCGATCGACAGGGCGATGGCCGGGGTGGCGATGATGTAGATAATTTTCTTGTTCATATTGACACTGGTTAAAGATGTATTAAAGCTAACGGTAAAGTTAAGAAAGGAACGTGAGAAATCAGGTCAGGAAAGGAAATCTTCCTTGCTGTTACAGGTCGCGCTTTTTAATGATCCAGTAGGACAGTGCAGTGAAGAGCAGCACATAACCCACTACCACCAGTGCATCCACGATGCTGATGTAATCCTGGAATTCAACGCCGAAAAGCCTCATGATGGCTGTGTTGGGGATGTCGATCATGGTGCCGATGGCCTTTTTGGGCAGGTAGTCGCCGATGTAATCAGGGATCCTGTATTGCAATACGGGTTCAAGGATATAGAAATAGATCAGCAGCAATCCTATGGCAAATCCCGAACGTTTTACCAGCATGCCGATGAGGAAGGCGAAGGTGAGAAAGGCATAGGTCTCCAGGAAATAGGCCAGCAGGAATTCCGTCTTGCCAAATATCTTTCCGGCCGTTACCCCATCGGTATGCATCGGGCCGAGGATCAGGCCGATGATAAAAACCAGCAGGGTGGCGCCCAGGGCGATCAATCCGATGGTGAGGAGTTTGCTGCTGAGGAAGTCCCACCTGCTCATCCCGCAAATGACATTCTGCCTGATGGTCTTGTACGAATACTCGTTGGTGATGAGGATGATCACCACCACCCCCAGGAAGATCTTGAAAAATCCCGCGATATATGTAAGGTTATGCCAGATATCGGGAAGGCTATATGCGCTGAGCCCGGGAAGTGGTATGGGGCTCTTACTGTTGGCCTCTTCGGCCAGGTCGTCGATAAAGCCCTGTATGCCAAAAAAGAACAGGATAATGAGCAGGGCATATAAGCCTGTCAGTATCCAGAATATCTTGTTACTCCGGATCTTCCTGAATTCTATTTTGAGCAGTTTGATCATTTTTGTGCCAGCAGTTCAAGAAAATATTTTTCAAGGCTCTTCTTCCGTGTTGTGAGATGTGTCACTGCCAGGCCTCTCGTGAAGAGGTACCGGCTTAGCATGGCCGTGGTGTATCCTTCCTTCAGCGAGACCAGCAATAAGGTGTTCTCCTCAAGGATGTCGGACACGTTTTCGTTTTCCTCGAGGTATTTCCGCAGCAGCGACATATCTTCGGCCCCCAGTTCCACCACCGAGGAGGCGTTGACCATTTCAGCCACATCGCCGGTGAATATGTTCCGTCCCTTATCGAGCACCACCACGTGCGAGCAGATCTTCTGCACCTCGTCGAGCAGGTGGCTGGCCAGGATGATGGTGATCCCGCCACGTGCGATCCGGAGGATGAGTTCCCGTATCTCGGCGATCCCCTGCGGGTCAAGGCCGTTGGTGGGCTCATCGAGGATCAGCACCTCTGGTTCGCCCAGCAGCGCAGCGGCGATGGCCAGGCGCTGTTTCATCCCGAGCGAATAGGTCCTGAACTTACTTTTCCTCCTGGCCGTAAGGTCTACGGTCCTGAGCACATCGGGGATGCCATCATGGCCACACCCCTTTATATCGGCGATGATCTTCAGGTTGTTCTCTCCCGAGATGTAAGGATAAAAGATCGGGACCTCCAGGATGGCGCCAATGCGTTTTCGGTCACTCTTGTCGGGTTCCTTGCCGAACCAGGAAAAACTTCCCGAGCTGGCATTGATCACGGAAAGGACGATGCCCAGCGTGGTTGTTTTCCCGCTGCCGTTGGGCCCAAGTATGCCAAAGATATTGCCGCGTTCCACATCCATCGACAGCTTGTCGACAGCCTTTATGCGGCCGTAGTTCTTCGAGAGTTCCCTTATGCTTAATACGGTATCCGGCAATTCGGTTGGTATTATTTGACTGAGATTCTGAATACTTTACAATATTATACTATTTGACGCATATTCCCCGGATTTATTACAAAAAAGCATCAGAAATTATGAACACTGTCGCAATAAATGTTACCTTCGTATCAGTTTTTCAACACATTAAAGGAGTATTTATGAAGATAGCAAACAACACGGTGGTTTCGATGACCTACACCCTGACGGAGACTGATGAGAACGGCCCTCTGATCCAGGAAGTATCCAAAGACAAACCTTTTGTATTTCTATACGGGTCGGGTTTCCTGCTGCCAAAATTCGAAGAGAACATCCGCGGATTGGAAGCCGGGGCTGATTATGCATTTCCGCTCGAGAGTGAAGTGGCCTATGGTGCTGTAAGGGATGATGCATTACTTGAACTTGACAAGGAGATCTTCAAGATCGACGGGAAGATCGACGAAGATATATTGTTCGTCGGCAATGACATCCCAATGCAGAACAATGAAGGGCAGACGCTTATGGGTAAGGTGCTGGAGATCACGGATGACAAGGTGAAGATGGATTTCAACCACCCGTTGGCCGGCCTCGACCTCTTCTTCAAAGGAGAGATCCTCGACGTGCGCAAAGCGACAGCAGAAGAGATAGAACATGGCCATGTGCATGGCCCTGAAGGCCATCATCATTAGGCTTATTCAGTTATTGCAGTATAATACCTGGTATTGCTGTCAATACCGATACCCTGTACCTGGTACCTCTTACCTGTACAACAGAAATACCGCCGGCTCCTTATGGATGGCCGGTGGTTCTTTTTTCCATCCGGCCACACTCATGGTACGTATCATTTCCGACGTGGTGGTCAGGCTTGCCGCAATGCAGAGGCGGGTTTCGGGGCGGCAGGTGGTCAGGATGCTTTCCAGCAACTTCATGTTCCGATAAGGGGTTTCGATAAAGATCTGTGTCTGGTCAAGCCGGTAGGCATCCTGTTCCAGTTTGCTGATGGCAGTGTTCCTGGCCCTTGCATCCACGGGGAGGTAACCGTGGAAGCAGAAGTTCTGCCCGTTGAATCCCGAGGCCATCAGGGCGAGGATTATCGAAGAGGGGCCGCTCAGCGGGATTACCCTGATGCCGTTTTCATGGGCCAGGGCGACGAGCGAAGCGCCGGGATCAGCGATGCAGGGTGTGCCGGCCTCGGATATGAGGCCCAGGTCATGGCCTTCGAGCAGTGGCGCCAGAAGAGCAGGGATGTCACCTTCAGCAGTATGTTCGTTCAACAGCCCGAAATTGAGGGCATCGATGTCGATCGTATGGTCGACCTTCTTCAGGAAACGCCTTGCCGTGCGCAGTTCTTCCACTACATAATGATGTATTCCGGCGAGCTGCTTTCCCAGGGCAGGTGGCAGCACATCCTCCACCCTGCTGTCGCCCAACAGCGACGGCACCAGGAAAAGCCTCCCATAATCGCTGTCACAATTCACTTTTTTCATATTCTTTTTCCATATTCCTTATTCCATACTTATCATCCGTCCCATGGTAACTTTTCGAGGTCGACATTCCCTCCCGACAGGATGATCCCCACCTTTTTTCCCCTCACATTGAGTTTGTTTTCCAGGATGGCCCCGAGGGGGACTGCCGAAGAGGGCTCGATCACGATCTTCATCCTTTCCCACACCAGCCGCATGGCCCTGATAATGCCTTCCTCACTGACGGTTACGATATCATCTACATACAACATAATGATGGGGTAGGTGAGGCTTCCCAGCGATGTGAGCAGGCCGTCGGCAATGGTCTTCGGATTCACCGAAGGGATCAGCCTGCCTTCGTGGAACGACCTACAGGCATCGTCGGCCATCGCCGGTTCGGCAGCCACCACGCGGGTGTTTGGAGAGAGGTATTTTGTGGTGAGTGCCGTACCGCTGAGCAGTCCTCCTCCCCCCACTGGTGCCATGATGATGTCGGGCAGGCCTGCTTCCTCGATCAGCTCAAGGGCTGCCGTGGCCTGCCCGGCAATGATGCGGTAGTCGTTGTAAGGGTGGATCTCGAGGGCACCGGTGGCCTCGATGATCTTTATGAGTGTTTCCTCGCGCGATTGCAGGGTGGGTTTGCAGAAGGTGATCTTCCCGCCGTAGGATTCCACGCCTGCGACCTTGACTTTGGGGGAGGTTTCCGGCATCACGATGAAGGCGGGTGCCCCGCGCAGTTTTGCAGCCCTGGATAATGCCTGTGCATGATTGCCCGATGAATGGGTGCACACGCCCTTCTGCAGTTGCTCATCGCCCTGGGAGAAGACAGCATTGCAGGCACCCCTCGACTTGAAGGCTCCGGCCTTCTGAAAATTTTCGCATTTAAAGAAGACCTCTGCTCCCGTGATCGCATTGAGGTTTTCGCTGGTCATAACGGGTGTTCTGAGGATATGCGGACGGATGCGTGCCGCCGCTTCCCTGATGGTTGGAAGGCCGGGAACTGACATGTTTTGCGACATTATGTGGCTAAGTTAGGAAAATTAACGCCAGGGATATGCGTCCGGCGACAGGGAAAAAGTCTTAGGATTGAAGCTCATCGGCGATGCGTTCACAGGCGGCCTCCATCATGCGGTAAACCTTGTCGAAACCTCCGTCCCCGCCATAGTAAGGATCGGGAACCTCGAGGTTGGCACCTTCCTCCACCAGGTTAAGCAGGAAATCCACCTTCCGCCGGTCATCATCATTACGCGCCAGTCGCATGACGTCGGCATGGTTCATGGCGTCCATCACCAGGATCTTATCGTAGCGGTCGAAATCTTTCACGGAAAAGAGCCGTGCCACTTTTGACGAAATGTCGATATCATGCTTGAGGGCCGTTGCGATCGACCTGGGGTCGGGATGCTGGCCCTCGTGGTAAGGCTCAAAACCAGCACTGTGCACCGTACCTTCGATGCCTCTCTCGATAAGCTTTTTCTTCAGAATTCCTTCTGCCAGGGGTGAACGGCAAATATTTCCGAGGCATACAAAAAGGATTTTCATGGGCATGGCAGGTTGATGAGGATTTGGTAATGATCAGATAGAAAAGATTTACCTACATCTTGATCTTCTTGTCGAGTTCTTCCACATAGATCCTGAACTGTTTGTCGGTGTCGATCAGGTTGTTGACGGTCCGGCAGGCATGCAGCACCGTGGCGTGGTCCTTGTTGCCGCAGTGCAGCCCGATGGTTGCCAGGGAGGCCTTGGTATGCTTTTTGGCAAAGAACATGGCAAGCTGCCTGGCCTGTACGATCTCCCGCTTGCGGGTCTTGGAGTTGATCACATCGATGGACAGGTTGAAATAGTCGCAGACGACCTTCTGGATATAATCAATGGAAATCTCCCTTGCCGTGCTCTTTACGAACTTGTCGATCATCTGTTTGGCCAGTTCCAGGGTGATGGCTTTCTTGTTGAGCGACGATTGTGCAAGGATGGAGATCAGGGCCCCTTCGAGTTCACGTACGTTGGTATTGATGCTGTATGCCAGGTATTCCAGGACTTCCTCCGGCATTTCGATACCGTCGTTGTACAGCCTCTTCTGCAGGATGGCGATCCTGGTCTCGAAGTCGGGGGCTTGCAGGTCGGCGGCAAGGCCCCACTTGAAGCGCGAGAGCAGTCGTGCTTCCATGCCCTTGAGTTCGATGGGGGGCTTGTCGGAAGTGATCACGATCTGCTGGCTGTTCTGGTGCAGGTGGTTGAAGATATGGAAGAAAACATCCTGGGTCTTCTCTTTCCCGGCCAGGAACTGGATATCGTCGATGATCAGCACATCGATCATCTGGTAAAAATGTACAAAGTCGTTCTGGTTGTTGTTCCTGACCGACTCGATATACTGGGCCATGAACTGTTCCGTTGAAACGTACAGCACCGTCTTTTCAGGGTAATTGTTCTTTACCTGTATGCCGATGGCGTGGGCCAGGTGCGTTTTCCCGAGGCCCACATCGCTGTATATCAGCAGGGGGTTGAACGCCGTTTTGCCAGGATTCTCCGACACGGCGAAGCCGGCGGAACGGGCCAGCCTGTTGCAGTCACCCTCCACGAAATTGTCGAAAGAATACGAGTCGACAAGCTGGGAGTTGACCTTGATCTTTTTCAATCCCGGAATGATGAATGGATTGGGAATTTCCTTTGCTCCGTTCCTGTTGATATCGATGGGCATGGGCACCGCCGGGTTGTTCACGGCCTTCCTGTTGGAAGTGGGGACCTTGATGGAGTATGGGTTAGCCGACTGCAGGGAGTTGTCCATGATAATGCTGTACTCCAGCCGGCCTTCAGCGCCCAGCTCTTTCCTGATGGTTTTC
>JAXGTH010000157.1:0-6197 GCA_040775045.1 Bacteroidales bacterium | reverse complement strand
GGTCGAATACTACCTATGTGGATGATTACATGACTTTTATCCCGGATATTGACAAGGCCCCGACATATCCTACCGTTGCGTATATGACATATTACGAGGATAACCTGTATTTCGCGTTCCGTTGTTTTGATGGAGAGGTTGACAAGATCAAGTCGGCAGTCACTGCGAGGGATAATATCGCCACTGACGATTTCATCTGTATCAACCTCGACCCCTTCAACGACCACCAGGGACTTACCGCCTTTTATGTGAATCCTTCAGGGGTGCAGATGGACAGCCGCTTTTCGGCCGGGATAGAGGATCCTACCGTTGACCTGGTGTGGTATTCCGAATCGGTGATCGATGAGCAGGGGTACACGGTCGAAGTGCGCATACCGTTGAAAAGCATCCGGTACCGTAATGGTGAGACTACAGTGATGTCGGTATTCCTCGAGAGGAAGATCAGCAGGCTATCCGAACAATCCTGCAGCCCTCCCATGGATCCCGACAAAGGATATGCCTTTCTGACGCAGATGACACCCATCGCTTACCAGGGCTTAAAAAAGAATATCTTGCTTGAGGCCATCCCTGCTTTTACCTACACCAAACGATTTCGTGACGAATCAGGCGAATGGAACAGGTATTACGATCGCGGAGAGTTCAGCCTGACGGCAAAATATGGCATCACTTCCGACCTGGTGCTGGATGCCACCTATAATCCGGACTTCAGCCAGGTAGAGTCGGATGCAGGCCAGGTCGACATCAACCTCCGTTATGCCCTGTATTATCCTGAGAAGCGGCCTTTTTTCCTGGAGGGGAAGGAAAATTATCACCTCAGCGCGATCAATAATACGGAGGTGGATCCGGTGATCAATATCGTACATACACGGAATATCCTGAATCCGCTGGTTGGGGCAAAGCTGAGTGGAAAGCTGGGTGCGAGGAATACCCTCTCCACCCTTTATGCGTATGATGAACGCCAGGGAACGGTAGAAAATATCGATCAGCGGGATGCAAATTTTTCGGTGATGAGATATAAGCGTTCGCTGCAGGGCGACAGTTATATCGGGATGATCTACACGGGGAAGGATGAAAAAGATTACGGCAGCCACCTCGGTGGGCTGGATGGCACCATGAGGATCAACAAATCCACAACCCTTCTCTATAATGTCCTGGGCTCCCAGACGCAAAGCAGGGCTGAGGACCTCAATTTGCAGGGGTATACCTTTGGCGCGGTATATCACCACGATGACCGGAACCTGATGTACAATTTTGCCATAAAGGATATAACGGAGGATTTCCGTGCTGATGTGGGGTATATCACCCGGACGGGCCTGGCACAGGCCACCGCAATGATTCGCCCTCACCTTTACCCCCGGGCGTCCTGGATCAGGCGGATCGACCTGGAAGCATTTACCGCCCAGAGCTACGACAGGATATATTACATGTGGGAGACCTTTAACCATGTATCGGCCGACCATCATCTTTTCGGGGCCATACGATTCAAGGTAAAATATTCCTATTCCACGGAAGTGTACCTGGGGCAACGGTTCAGGACCGGTGGTTTCCATGTGCTGCTGGGTGGGCAATTCAATAAAAGACTATCGGCATCGGTGCTTTACAGGAACCTGAATTCCATTTATTATTCGGATGATCCCTACCAGGGACGGAGCAATAGCATCACGGCCGACGTTTCGTACCGCCCTTTCGACCGCTTTGAAACGGAGTTCAGTTACATCTTCAAGAATTTTCATGATAAGGCTGAAGGGAATCAGGTCTATGCATACTCGATCTACCGCGCACGCCTTACATTTCAATTTAACCGTTACCTGTTTTTTCGCCTGATCGAAGAGTATAATGCCTATTACAGGGAACTTCAGAGCGATATCCTGCTTTCGTTCACCTATATCCCCGGCACGGTTATTTATGTCGGCTACGGTTCTGTCGACAGCAGGCTGGAATTCGCGGATGGAGAATACCGCCCTGTCGAAGGGTTCAACAGGATGCAGCGGGGCTTCTTTTTCAAGGCTTCTTATCTGTTCAGGTTATAGCGGGCTGTTATTGTTTCATGGCTTGAGCGGTCCAGTGCCTGTCCCGGGGACTCGGGGTTACATGGTTTCAGTGTTTCATGGCTAAATGGTTATATTGTAATGAAATCGTCAAATCATTCCATCACTATATTTCCACATCCCATCTGATATCATCCAATCATCCAATCCGCTATCGCCCAATCCCATGGTCTCAAATCGAACCACACATTTTCATAGTTAAATGACAAACCGGTTATAATTCCTGCCGTATCATTACTTTATCCTTGAGTCAGTTCCATTTTTGTCGTAATTTTGGATTTAGTGCTCACAAATTGCCTTTACTTGCATGGGTATGATATTTAAACTAAGATCCTCATTTCTGATTGTTCTTTCGTTACTGGTGATCAGCGTATATGCCCAGCCATCCATCGACAGCCTGAAAACCCTGCTTGCCTCCCCTGATATCAAGCCAGGCACAAAAGCCGGTGCATATTACAAGGTCGCCGACCTGTATCTGAACATTAACAGGGATTCTGCCAGGTACTATGCGATGCGCGGATTACAGATTGCCGAAAAGCATAATGATTTTCCCGGCATATTCAATAATTCATGTGTTTTAGGGAAAGTGGTCCTCATCGGCGACAGCATCGCAAAGGCTGCAGGGATCTTTGAAGATGCGCGCCTTTACCTGGATGATCTGGATGACCAGCGGGATGCCTTGTGTGTACTGCTCCTGCTTGGATACGCGTATGATATGATGCAGGAATACTATGCTGCTCATGAAGTACTGTATGAAGGACTCGGCATTGCAGAAACGTTGGGTGACAGTGTATTCCTTTGGAGCTATTATAACAATATCGGGAATCATTATTCCGGCATGGAAATGTATGAAAAATCCATTGAATACCTGAAGCTAGCCCTGCTTGTTTATCATGACCTCAGCGAGGAGCAGAGAAAATTTTCACTGGCCAGTGTTTATAATAACATGGGTCTTGCATACATGAACCTGGGTTTGCTCGACAGTGCAGAAAATTATTTAGGGAAAGCATTAGAGGTGCCCGGTGTAAGGGATAATAAATATGGCATGTTCAACCTGCTGGGCAACCTTGGAGAAATTGCCCTGAAGAAAGCTGAATATGCACAATCCGTTGAGTATTTTGATCAAGCCGGAAATATACTGGAAAAGTTCGATGAAACCTTTGAAGGAGCAAAGATGCCGCTGATGGCGACACATTTCAAAAACATGGGAAGGGTAATGTTCGAGATGGGAAATTACGCAGAAGCAAAGGAACATTTGGCCAATGCCCTTGAATATGGAAAACGTTCTGGAGATCTTGCCGTGCAGGCAAGCGCTTACAATTTGTTGTCAATCATTTATGAGAAAATTGGCGATAAAGGGCTTTCGCTCGAATATCTCCGGACTTATCTCCAGATCAAGGATAGTCTCGATGCCTTGAAAACAGATAAAAAGATCATCAATCTGACGTTGCGGTACGAATTTGAAAAAGACCTGCAGGTTCAACAACAGGAGAGGGTGTTGTCAGATCTCAGGCACCGGCGAAAGGAAATGGTTTACCTTTTCTCCATCATCACAGCGGGAGGACTCCTGGTCAGTCTCTTCCTGCTCTTTTTACTGCAGAGGAACAAAAACCGAAGAAAGCAGCTGGAGCAGGTTGCGGTTCGCCTTGAAAAGGAAAAGATATCTGAAGAACTCGATTACAAGAACAAGGAGCTGACCACTAATGTTATGTACCTTCTGCGGAAAAATGAGTTCATCAATACCATTTCCCGTAAACTGAATGATGTGATCAATAAGTTTGATGAGGAAGATTCCAGGGTCCTAAAAGGCATTATTGGTGAATTGGATAAGGCCGCAGGCAATGACGACATCTGGCATGAATTTGAATTGAGGTTCAAGGAAGTGCATACCGGATTTTATAACCGCCTCATTCAGAAGTTTCCCGGTCTCACGGCCCAGGAGCTGCGCTTATGTGCTTTCATGAAACTCAATATGACCAACAAAGAAATTGCTGCCATCACATTCCAATCCATTGACAGCCTGAAAACAGCCCGTTACCGGCTGCGTAAAAAACTTGGAATGGACAGGGACGAGAACCTTGTGGCATATCTGGCCAGGCTTTAATATTCATGACGGATCGCGGTCTGCATACTTTTTGTTACCCCCAGAGGCACTGATTGTTCACTTTTTGTTACCCGCTTTTTCAAGCCAATTATTTAGAATGATTCTATTTTTGCTCCGATCATTTTGTATCTCAATTTTTGATCGCGAGAAGCAGATGATATCATGATAAAACTTCACTTAAAACAAAATCAGAGCGTATGAAAAAAGCATTATTTACTTTACTCGTTTCCCTTGGCATTGCCATGGTCTCCCAGGCACAATTCGAACTCAAGTTTCAGGCAGGGCTTAACACGTCACACCTTACCAGCGAACATGTGAAGTGGGGACATGAAGGGCGTATAGGTTACCAATTTGGCGTTAGCGCTATCATTGGAGAAAAATTCTACGTCGAACCCGGGGTAAGCTGGGTTACGAGCACCAAGGACCTTTATGAAAAAAGCGATACGACAAGTCTGAATTTCACAACCCATATCAACATGATAAGAATACCCGTACTGCTGGGATATCATGTCCTGGGTAGCGAAGAGACCCTGGCCGACCTGAGGATCTTCGCCGGTCCGGCCGGTTCGTTCATCACCGGTGTAAAATCGGATTCTGATGATCTTTCGAAGGATGATTTCAAGAAATTCATTTTTGATATCGATGCCGGTGCAGCTGTCGACGTCTGGATATTTTTCCTTGAATGGCATTATGTCTTCGGGCTTACACCCGTATTCAATGAGGATAGTGACGCCAAACTGCAGGCTTTCTACGGAAACCTGGGCGTCAGGATCAAGTTCTGATCGTAATTATCAGGTTTATTGATTTTGGGTGAGGCTGCCTGCAAAAGGCAGCCTCTTTTTTTTGGAAGATACCCGGTTGTCAGCCTGAATTTCAAGATGAAAAGCCCGGGTGTTTCAATTCCTTAATGGTTTCATGGGGTCAGTGCCTGTCCCGGGGACTCGGGGTTACATGGTTTCAGTGTTTCAGCGTTTCATGGTTAAATGGCTGAATGCTTATATTGCAATGAAATCGTCAAATCCTTACCACACTGTATCTTCAGATCCCATCAGATATCATTCAACCTTGATTCATCGGTCACTTCACCCATTCTGTTCTGCTGCCATCGGTATCCCTTTCGTAGTGAAGGTCGAATGAAAGGCCGAAGGCCCCGCCGGTATAGGTGTCGGCGGCATTGGAAGAGTTGCGGAACAGCCTTACCACCAGCACGCTGCTGATATCGTCCTGATTGGATGAAGGGGTGATGGCACCGAAAGGGGTGATCAGGTGTTTATGTGCGCTGTTTGAGAAGCTGGTCGATGTACCGGTAACAATGGTGGTTTGCGGGAATTGTTGCGTTGTGCTGGCATTGTATTCGACCCAGGTGTATTCCATGCCCCAGACAACAGCTCCTGTGCCATTGTCTTCAGGTGCCCAGTGGATATGCGGATAGATTTCCGATCCCGTTTTCCAGGCGTGGGGCATTTGTATGGTGAAGAAAACCTGGTTCTCGCTGTTGCTGGCCACATTTTCGAACAGGTAGGCATAAACACCCTCGCTGGTGCTGCCATTATTCATGAAAAGGGTAAAGGTCGGGGGATTGGTGGCTGATTTTCCTGAAATGAGGGGGATTACAAGGTCATCGAAAACGGTGGCATCGCCATGGAATTCGAGCGTCCCGTCCTGCTCGATCTCAGCATAATTAACATCCCCTCCGATCTGTACCTGCGCGAAAAGGAAAGTGCTGAAAAGCAAAATGCCAAGTGAGAAGAAAACAACTTTTTTCATCGATCTGGTTTTGCGCAAAATTAGCATATATCCTTTTAGATATTTCATTGGAAGGTTTAAGTAATATCCACAGATTCGTCGGCAACAGACCTGATGAATGGTGTTTTCACAATGTATATCCGGCATGCGTTGCGGGGTGTTGGGGAAGGGGATGTTTCATCGACCAGTGCAGGAAACCGTTTAAGTGAGCAGGAACCGAATGAATTGAAAATTCGATATTCAGGCATCTTCCAGGGAAAAATACTATCTTTAATCCGAAGGGCGACAATCTGATATAT
>JAXGTH010000156.1:0-6236 GCA_040775045.1 Bacteroidales bacterium | reverse complement strand
GAGGTTTATCATTCCACCGAAGGCTCGGTGCTGCTGAAGAATTACGTGGTTGATATCTGTGGCTGCTCCCAGTCGTGGACACCTGCCTCATTTATCGAAACCACCATCGAAAGTCTGCGTGATACCCTCGGTAACGACAGGGTGGTGCTTGGCCTGTCGGGAGGCGTGGACTCGTCGGTGGCGGCCATGCTCCTTCATAAGGCCATCGGCAGCAACCTGCATTGCATCTTTGTAGATAACGGCCTGCTGCGTAAGAATGAATTCGAAAAGGTGCTTGAGTCTTATCAGGGGCTGGGACTCAATGTCAGGGGAGTGGATGCAAAGGAGAAATTCTACGGGGCCCTGGCCGGGATCTCGGATCCCGAAGGGAAGCGCAAGGCGATCGGGAAAACCTTCATCGAGGTGTTCGATGAAGAGGCACACAAGATCAGCGATGTGGAATGGCTGGCCCAGGGTACCATCTATCCCGATGTTATCGAATCCGTATCGGTGAACGGGCCCTCCGCCACGATCAAATCGCATCATAACGTGGGCGGGCTGCCGGATTTCATGAAACTGAAAATAATCGAACCCCTCAATTCGTTATTCAAAGACGAAGTGCGCAGGATCGGCAGGGCCCTCGACATGCCGGCGCTTATCCTGAACAGGCATCCTTTTCCCGGCCCCGGACTGGGCATCAGGATCATCGGGGAGGTAAGCCCGGAAAAGGTGAGGATATTACAGGATGTCGATGACATTTTTATTGAAGGGCTCAGGAGCAATGGTTTGTACGATGAAGTGTGGCAGGCCCTGACCGTGCTGCTGCCGGTGCAGTCGGTAGGTGTGATGGGCGACGAGCGGACATACGAGAATGTGGTGGTGCTCAGGGCCGTGGGCTCTACGGATGGCATGACGGCCGACTGGTCGCACCTTCCGTACGAATTCCTGTCAAGGGTGTCGAACGACATCATCAACAGGGTGAAGGGTGTGAACAGGGTGGTGTACGACATCAGCTCCAAACCCCCGTCAACCATCGAATGGGAATAGTATTCGTTCGGGCGGCCGTTGCTCATGCCGTCCGAAATAAATATAATCCAGGAATGCACAGGATACTGTTATTGTTGCTTTTTCTGATGGTCATGCCGGGCACCGGCAGGCTCCTTGGCCAGGAGACCACCGTCGAAAAATCCCTGACCGTCGAAAAAATCGACGGCAGGGAGTATTATCTCCATACCGTTGAGCAGGGCCACACCCTGTATGCCATCTCCAGGGTGTATGATGTGCCGGTGGATGAGTTGCTGTTCGAAAACCCTGATGCTGCCGCAGGTCTTGCGATAGGGCAGGTGCTGAGGGTTCCCTTGGTGAGCAGGGATAAGATCATTACCGATGATATTCATAAGGGCGAATTCAGGTTCATTTTCCACATCGTGAAAAAGGGCGAAACCCTATATGCCATATCAAGGTTATACGATGTTCCTGCCGAGGACCTGAAAAAAGCCAATCCTGAATGGGAAAAGGGGCTCAGGGAAGGACAGTACCTGAAAATACCCGTAAAGGAGAATGTTATATCCCCCGAAGGCGAACCCCTTATGCAAAACGGGGGAAAGGTTCATCATGTACTGGCCGGTGAAACCCTGTACAGCATTTCACGAAAATACAAAGTGGGCTTGCCTGAGCTGAGGGCCGCGAACCCTGGCATTACTAACAATCTCACCCCCGGGCAACAGATCAGGATACCCGATCAGCAGGAAGGGCAGGAAAAACCATCCGGACCACGGTATGCCGAACATACCGTGTCTCGTGGAGAAACCCTGTATGCCATTGCCACGCGTTACCGGATCAGCGTCGACAGCCTGATGGCCTTCAACCCGGGCCTGACAAAGAATATCTTTCCCGGGGAGGTGATCAGGATACCTGCCCGGGTCAACCCCAGGGATTATATCACGCATGAAGTGAGGGAAAAGACGAAACTGAAAACGATCGCAACGCGATATTCCATCAGTGTTTCTGAGATCAAGGAGGCCAACCCCGACTACAGGTCGCGCGTCAGGCCGGGCGATCTCCTGCATATCCCGGTAGGCCCGCCCCCCGATGTTGCGACTGTGGAAGTCGAAGCGGAAAAGGTGACGGAACCTGAAGAAATCCCATCGGCCGACATCAAGATCGACAGCGTGCTGTGTTACGAAGGTGATCATGATAACCAAAAGGAATTGAAGATCGCACTGATGATACCGATGTATACAGAGGAAGCCGGCGATATCGATATCTCAGGCATGACGGCAAACCTGCGTCCCGAAGATCATAAGCCATTTAATTTCATACAATTCTACGAGGGTTTCATGATGGCCCTGGATGAACTCGGGGCTGAGGGCCTTAATGCCAGGGTATACGTTTATGATGTGGATGAAAAGGTTTCGAAGACGATACAGGTGCTACAACAGCCGGAACTGCAGGAAATGGACCTGATCATCGGGCCATTCTTCAGCCGTAATTTTACCCTGGTGTCGAACTTTGCGCAGATGTTCGGTATAAGGATCGTCAACCCGCTCACCCGGCGGACCGAAGTCCTCGACAATCCCATGGTCATTAAAATGAAACCTTCGCGGGATGCCCAGCCGGCGATCCTCGCCGATTTCGTGGAGAAGTATCACCGGGGATCCAATATTATTTTGGTGCGGAATAATAAATTCCAGTACGAGGACCTTGTGCGTGAGATCAGGGCCGAACTTGAAAAAATTTCCCCTTACGGGGTGAATGTCCCGAATGCAGGGTTATACGACCTGATAACGGAATATTCCGAAGCCGATACCAACCTTGCCAGCGGTGTGCTGCTCAATAATATGCTGGTTGAGAACAGGCTGATCCGGACCGAGCGGATCGAGAATTCGCTGTCCGACAGCACCTTTTTCCCGAACGGGATATCCGAGGTGATCTATGCCACCGACAGTGTTTACGGGATCATAAGGAATGCCTCCGTTGTCAGGGAGAACCTGGTGGTGGTACTGACCAATAATGAGGTTTTTGCCCCGGAGATCCTCACGAGGCTCAACGACCTGAAGGATACCTTTGATATTACTGTGGTTGGCATGCCCGAATGGGACCTGCTCGACAACCTGGAGACCGATTACCTGCTCGACCTTAACGTATATTTCTTTGCGGCATCCTATTATGATTTCAATGATCCGGGGGTGATCCGGTTCATTGGTGATTTCCGGTACCGCTACAAGACCCACCCCAACGCATATGCGTTTGAAGGCTACGATATTGCCCGCTATTTCCTCGGGGCCATGATGCGTTTCGGCCCTGATTGCGGGCAATGCCTGCAATATTATCCCGCCAGGCTACTGACCACCAGAGTGAAGATGAAGCCTGCCTACCCGGCGGGATATGAAAACCTTTACTGGAACCTCTGCCGTTACCGCGACTATACCGTAATCAAGGTCAACGACCCTTAAAAGTACATGATATGAACATCAATCCTTTTATTTCTGGCTCCGGAACCGATAAGATTATAAGCCTGTCGGGAATGATCCTCACAGCGTTATTATTCACAGCCTGCAGCAATGTTGAAGAAACATACTGGCCCAACGGGAACCTGAAGTCGGAATTGCCCTACACGAGCGGAAAACTTAATGGTGTGGCACGTTGGTATTACGAGGACGGTACCCTGCAACAGGAGGTGCCCTATGTCGACGACCGTATTGAAGGTACCCTTGTCCGATATCATGACAATGGCCGCAAGGAAACGGAAGAAATATATGTTGACAACCTCAGGCAGGGAAAAGCCGTTGAATATTCGTACCCGGGCAAAAGGATCGAGCAGAAATATTATGTCAACGACACCCTTCACGGTCCTTACATGAAATGGCATGGCAACGGAGAGTTACAGATCTCGGGCGAGTTCTCGCATGGGCTTTTCACCGGTACATGGCTTTATTATGACGACTACGGCGACCTGGTCGGGGAAGGTAAATATGAGCAGGGATCGGGCGTGCAGCGATTCTGGTATCCCGACGGCACGCTCCGCACCAGGACCGCCTACGAACAGAACCTCAAGCACGGGACCGAATACCATTACCTCCCCGGAGGGGAGATCGATCATGTTGTGGAATACGAGATGGGCGAGCCCGTTCAGGCTATTGAATAAAAAAGAACGCATTTTTTTGTTTTTGTAATTTTAATACCTGTACATTTGCACTGTGAATTTTTTCACAATGTGAATTAATAACAAAATCCGTATACAAATCATTAAAAAATTTCAGGCAATGGATTTAGAGAAAATCATGAACGACCTCGCCAAGAAGCATCCGGGAGAATCGGAATATCTCCAGGCGGTGCGTGAAGTCTTGGAATCGATCGAAGAAACCGTTAACGAAAACCCCCACTTCGAATCGGCGGGCATTATCGACAGGATCATTGAACCCGACAGGGTTTTCACTTTCAGGGTAGCCTGGATGGGCGACGACGGCAAGGTGAACGTCAACCTGGGTTACAGGGTACAGTTCAACAATGCCATCGGGCCATACAAGGGCGGTTTGCGTTTCCACCCCAGTGTGAACCTCAGCATCCTGAAGTTCCTGGGCTTTGAGCAGGTCTTCAAGAACAGCCTGACCACACTGCCCATGGGTGGTGGCAAGGGCGGTTCCGATTTCGACCCGAAAGGGAAATCCGATACCGAGATCATGCGTTTCTGCCAGGCCTTCATGCTGGAGCTCTGGAAGGTGATCGGCCCCGAAACCGACGTACCGGCAGGGGATATCGGTGTTGGCGGACGCGAAATAGGTTATCTCTACGGCATGTACAAGAAACTGGCCAGGGAGCATACCGGTGTGCTTACTGGCAAGGGTGTGAACTGGGGTGGCAGCCTCATTCGCCCGGAAGCCACGGGCTTTGGTGCCGTATACTTTGCTAAGGAAATGCTGGCAACAAAGGGTGAGACTTTCCAGGGCAAGACCGTATGCCTTTCGGGCTTCGGCAACGTGGCCTGGGGAGCAGCCCAGAAGGTAACCGAACTGGGTGGCAAGGTTGTTACCCTTTCGGGGCCCGACGGATATATTTACGACCCTGAAGGCATATCGGGCGAAAAGATCAACTACATGCTTGAACTCCGCGCTTCAAACCAGGATATCGTGAAACCTTATTCTTACGAATTCCCCGAAGCCCAGTTCCACCAGGGGAAACATCCGTGGGAAGTGAAATGTGATGTTGCTATCCCCTGCGCAACCCAGAATGAGCTGAATAAGGAAGATGCAGAAAACCTGGTGAACAATGGTTGCATCTGCGTGGCCGAAGGTGCCAACATGCCTTCTACGCCGGATGCCGTTGAGGTTTTCCTTGAAAACAAGATCCTCTTCGGGCCCGGAAAAGCCGTCAATGCCGGCGGTGTGGCCACGTCGGGGCTTGAAATGTCGCAGAATTCCATGAAACTGAACTGGCCCGCATCGGAAGTCGACCAGAGGCTTCACGATATCATGTGCAACATCCACGAAGCGTGTGTTGCCCACGGTACCGAAGATGACGGTTATATCAACTATGTTAAGGGAGCCAATATCGCCGGTTTCCTTAAGGTGGCCAATTCCATGCTCGACCAGGGCGTGGTTTAGGGATTGAAAGGCCTCCATCGGTGTGGCGTTTAAGACCTCCCGGTGTTACAGGTATAAAATCTGAATCAGGCGTTTCCCGTTCCGGGGAACGCCTGTATCTTTTCTGCCCAGTGGCGATAACCTGCTGCAGAGAGGTGCCCCCCGTCGGTAGTATACTTCCTTGCCAGTTCGCCGTTTTCAAGGAAAGAAGGGTAAAGGTCGAGGAACGCCACCCCGCGTGCCCGGCAATGATCCTTAAGCTCGTCGTTGATCCCTGCGATCAGCCTGTTCATGGTTCCGGCCGAACCCAGCATGGATTCGTTTACCGGAAGCAGGCTCTGGACCACGAGTTGTGAACCGTTGGCATAGGTCTGTATCTGCTCGATGATCAATTCTATATTCTCCAGGATATCTTCCTTCGGAAAACCATTGAATAAGTCGTTGATGCCAATCATTAAAAACACTTTACCTGCCTTGATTTCCAGCACATCCTCCAGCCTTTCCAGCAGGCCATAGGTCGTATCCCCCGCTATTCCCTCATTAACGATCTCCAGATGCGGCAGGTACTTTGCAAAATTGAACCACTCCGTCAGGCTGTCGCCGATGAACAGGATCTTTTCCGTTTCTGTCATGAGGATTTGTTGTTGGGTTCAGGGTTCAGGGTACAAGGTTCAG
>JAXGTH010000155.1:0-6250 GCA_040775045.1 Bacteroidales bacterium | reverse complement strand
TGTCCGGGATAATTTATTGCGAAACGATATAGTCTTTTATTGGAAGGGCTTTGGTGAGGGTAAACTGTTTAGAGCCTGCTTTGATGTTTTATTGTCGGCAATGCCTCGACTACGCTCGGCATGACAAGGCATTGTTTTTTTAGGGAATAAGGGCGCGGCACTCAATAACTTGATTTCATTGGTGTGCCGCGCCCTTCTTACTATTATAACGATGTTGAATTGTCACCGCGAGCCCTTCACTCCATTCAGGATAAACTTCGTCGAGCGGCTCTTTCAAACAAGTAGTTTCCTGTATTTAGAATTTAACCAGACAGTAGTAATTCTGTGTTCTCAATTGCATACGCAATATTGAAAATAAGATTTCAAATTGTACACACAGAACACAGAATTCCAAATTCTACTGCTCTTCAGGAGCAGCAGCAGCCTGCTGCTCCTCAAACTGTTTGATCAGCTCTTCAGGTGTTTTGCCAAGGTTCTGGATGCTGATCTCCGCATCATCGGCAAACTCATTGTCGGGATATTTTTCAATGAATGCAGCATAGATGATCCTGGCACTCTCCAGGTCGCCCAGGTAATTTTCGTACACATAGCCCGTGAGGAAATAGCATTCGGGCACCTTCCTGAAATCAGGATACTCCGTGATCACCCGGTCGTAAAGCTCAATGGCACGCTGCCCCTCTCCGAGGTTCAGGCAGAACTCGGCAGCCTTGAACAGGTTCTCAACCGCCATGGTGTCGTCGGGGTAGGTGTTGGCGAAATTGATATACATGTCGACAAGCCCCAGGGCTTTTTCCCGGTCGACAAAGCCTTTTTCATCCGCAAATAAGGCATCTTCGGCTGCCTTGATCTTATCGGCGTCCTTTTTGACGGCAGGTTCGCAGGCAACCGTCAGCAATAGGAAGGATGCCATCAGGGTGATCTGTAATGTCTTCATATTCATTGATTTAATTTAGTCTCTTATTTTTTCTTCCTGGGTTTTAACGGAAAGATCATCTTATAGTCGACCTCGATGTTGCCGGTCGAAATATCGTTAAGCTTCCTTTTCAACAGTACCTTTCGCAGTGGATTTACCCTGTCGACGAAGATCGTGCCCTCGATATGGTCGTATTCATGCTGCATGATCCTGGCCATCACCCCCTCATACTGCTCTTCCACCAGGTTGAAATCACGGTCCTGGTATTCGATGGTGATCCTGGGCTTCCTGATGATGTCCTCGCGCACACCCGGAACGCTGAGGCAGCCCTCGTTGAAACTCCATTCCTCACCGGTTTCCTCGAGGATGATGGGATTGATGAAGACCTTTTTGAAGCCTTCCGCTTCCGGGTATTCTTCCGCATATGGGGTAGCATCGACGATGAAAAGCCTGATCGGCCTGTCGACCTGCGGGGCGGCAAGGCCCACGCCGGAAGACGAATACATGGTTTCAAACATGTTCTCGATCAGCTCGTCGAGCCCCGGGTAATCGGGCCCGATCTCTTCTGCCACTTTCCTCAGTGTCGGATGTCCGTATGCAACAATGGGTAAGATCATTTCCTTATATTTTATTTGCCTGCGCTCATCTCAAGGTAAGTCTGCAGGATGATGGCTGCACTCACCTTGTCGACAAGCGATTTATCCCTCCGGGACTTTTTGCTGATCCCTGAATCCAGTATAACCTGTCCGGCCATCCGTGAGGTGAACCGCTCGTCGACCCTTTCCACCGTCACGTCAGGGAAGGCCTTCTTCAGCTGTTTGATGAAAGGCCTGATAAATTCTTCGGCTTCCGAAAGCGTATTGTCCATCTGCCGGGGTTCACCCACCACCACACATTCAACGTTTTCTTCGGCAATATATTTTTTCAGGAATACCATCAGTTCGTGCGTGGCAAGGGTAAGCAGGGGTGAGGCGATCATCCTCCCGGGGTCGGTGACCGCAATGCCTGTTCTTTTCCTTCCGTAGTCGATGCCGATGATCCTGCTCATGTCAATTCAATGGATATCCCGTTTTCTGGAACAAGGAACGTACGCGTTATGTTCATGGCCGGGCGTAAGCTGCAGCCGTTTAAGTTTCTGCTGCAAAATTACGGTTTTTGTTCTTTGCTGCCCGGCCATCCGGCCATATCTTTGCTAAAATTGCCTATTTTTGGAGTTTAATTACTGCTTATGCCTGCCGAACTCAAACACCTCATCGAAAAAGCATGGGACGACCGGTCGCTCCTCAAGGACGAAAAGGTCAGGAAAGCCATCCGTGATGTGATCGCATTGCTCGACCAGGGCAGGATCAGGGTTGCGGTCCCAACGGGCGACACCTGGGCTGTGAATGAATGGGTCAAGAAAGCGGTGATCCTTTATTTTCCCATCAGCGAGATGGCTACCTCTTCTGCCGGACCATTGGAATTTCATGACAAGATCGGGCTTAAGCATGACTATGCAGGGCTTGGCGTCAGGGTGGTACCGCATGCCGTTGCCCGTTATGGCGCCTATATCAGCAGGGGCGTGATCATGATGCCTTCCTATGTCAACATAGGGGCTTATGTCGACGAGGGGACGATGGTGGATACCTGGGCGACGGTTGGTTCATGTGCCCAGATTGGCAGGAATGTACACCTTAGCGGAGGGGTGGGTATCGGTGGTGTACTCGAGCCCGTACAGGCTGCTCCTGTGGTGATCGAGGACAACTGCTTTATCGGTTCTAGGTCGATCATCGTCGAAGGCGTGAGGGTCAGGAAGGAAGCCGTGCTGGGCGCCAATGTCGTCATTACGCGTTCCACCAGGATCATCGATGTTACGGGCACCGAACCGGTAGAGTACAGGGGAGAGGTGCCCGAGCGTTCGGTGGTGATCCCCGGCAGCTTTCCGAAGAAATTTCCTGCCGGTGAGTTCCAGGTGGCCTGCGCACTCATCATCGGGAGGAGGAAGGAATCAACCAACCTTAAAACCTCCCTGAACGACGCCCTGAGGGAATACGACCTGCAGGTATGAACCTGCGCTTCATCGCATCCATGAAAAAGATACTGATCATACAAACGGCTTCCATCGGTGATGTCATCCTGGCAACGCCACTGCTGGAAAACCTCCATCAGGCGTTCCCGGAGGCGGCCATCGACATGGTGCTGAAGAAAGGCAATGAGAGCCTGTTCAGGGCCCATCCTTTTCTGGGTAAATTATACATATGGGATAAATCGGAACACAAGCTGAGGAATCTGTATAATATCCTGAAGCAGGTGCAGCATGAGCGTTACGACCTTGTGGTGAACGTGCAGCGCTTTTTCCTCACGGGCCTGCTCACCGCCTTTTCCAGGGCCGGGCATACGGTAGGATTCAGCAAGAACCCGTTTTCGCTTTTCTTTGGAAGGAGGGTGAAGCACCTGATCGGGTCCGGGATGCACGAAACCTTGCGCAACCTTATGCTCATAAGCCACCTCACTGACCAGCACCGGGAACGGCCAATGCTCTATCCGTCGGTGCAGGATGATGCACGCACTTCGCAGTACAAGACCCACCGGTATATCTGTGTTGCCCCTGCATCACTCTGGCATACCAAGCAGTATCCTGCAATAAAATGGATCGAATTCCTGGGGAGCGTACCCGGTGATGTTTATGTCTATTTCCTGGGTTCTGACGCCGACAGGGCCCTGTGCGACGAGATCATCGCCGGATCGGGACTGCCGCATACGCTCAACCTGGCCGGTAAGCTCAGCCTGCTGGAAACGGCCTCACTTCAGCGCGATGCCGCCATGAACTTTGTGAACGATTCGGCCCCCATGCACCTGGCCTCCTCGGTCAATGCTCCCGTAACTGCCGTATTTTGTTCAACCATCCCGAAATTCGGCTTTGGACCGCTTTCGGAAAATTCGTATATTGTGGAAACCGACAGGCAGCTTTCCTGCCGTCCCTGCGGGCTTCATGGTCGCAAGGAATGCCCTGAGGGGCATTTCGACTGTGCCATGACCATCGATGTTGAAAAGCTGCTCGAAAGGATCAAATGAGATCATATGTTACCAAAAGTGAAGGAAGAAATAGCTAAGGCCCTTGATTTCCTTGTAAAAGGGAAGATCATCCTTTACCCGACCGACACGATCTGGGGCATCGGTTGTGATGCGACCAGCCAGAATGCAGTGGATCGCATATACAGGCTGAAGCAACGGGTCGAGTCCAAGAGCATGATCGTGTTGCTCGATGATGCAGGCAAGCTGTCGGATTACGTGAAGGATGTCCCCGGTATAGCCGTCGACCTGGTTAACAGTATCGAGAAACCCCTCACCGTGATCTATGAGGGGGCGAAGGGGCTGGCAAAGAACGTGGTGGCTGCCGACGGCAGCATCGCCATCAGGGTGACCCGCGACGAGTTTTGCAGGGAACTGATCAGGCAGTTCGGGAAACCTATCGTTTCCACTTCCGCCAACATCTCAGGCATGCCCGACCCGGTGACCTTTTCCCAGATCCCTGCGGCGATCATCAAAGGGGTTGATCATGTGGTAGACCACAACCGCGACAGGATCGTAAAGGCAAAAGCTTCGAGGATCATCAAACTTCACCCCAACGGGGAATTCACCGTGATCAGGAGATAAAGCATGTTCACCCTCGGTATCATACAATTCGCGCCCATGCTCGGCGAGATCGAAACCAACACAGCCCTGGTCCGGTCGAGGCTTGACGAGCTTGCTCATGCAGACCTGGTGATCCTGCCGGAGCTGGCATCCACCGGTTACAATTTCAGCAGTCCGGAAATGGCCATCAGCCTTTCTGAAGAACCTGCAGGGAGCCAATACGTGGAAATGCTCATCGACCGGGCTTCCGTCAATAGACAATGGATCGTGAGCGGTTTCAATGAGCGGGGCGATGGCCGGATCTACAACGCTTCGCTGCTCATCTCGCCCCGCGGACTGGAGGGCATATACCGGAAGATGCACCTCTTCATGCGTGAAAAGGACTATTTCACTCCCGGAAGCGGAGGATTATGTGTTTACGATACGGGATTCTGCCGGATCGGGATGCAGATATGTTTCGATTACCTTTTCCCGGAGCCCTGGCGTATCCTGGCAGAGCAGGGAGCGGAGCTGATCTGCCATCCTTCGAACCTGTTGACGCAGAATGCAAACAAAGTCCTGCCGGGAATCGCCTTGATGAACAGGGTGTTCATCGCCACGGCCAACCGTACGGGCGCCGAAGGGGCCCTGACGTTCAACGGGGGATCGGCGGTGCTGGGCCCCGGGGGGGATGTGCTGGCAAAGGCCGGTCCGGCGGATGAAGCTTTGCTGTGCATGGAGATCGATCCCACCCTGGCACACGATAAAATGATCACTTCAATGAACCATGTTTTTGGTGACAGGCGGCCTGAACAATACCGTAAGGATAATTGTTAAACAGTTGTTAAAGTAAACTATATTAAAATACTTACAGGGCAGTTGCCCTGTGCAAGCAATAGAGGAAATGTATAAAAACAAGCGACTGAAGATAAAGCGGGAAGACAAGATTTATAATATCAAAACCACTGATAAAGGTGTTCTTGAGCACTGGTATTACCTGATGACCTTAGGGCGTCAGCTCGACGAAAAAGCGCCCAACTACCTGAAGCAGGCCCTGGGATGGTCATACCATGCCCCTTATGCGGGCCATGACGGCATACAACTTGCCATCGGTCAGGTGTTTGAGAAGGGCAAGGACCACCTGTTCCCTTATTACAGGGATATGCTCACCACCATCTCTGCAGGACTGACGGCGGAGGAGATCATCCTCAACGGGCTGTCGAAAAAGGATGATATCGCCAGCGGGGGCAGGCATATGTCGAACCACTTTGCCAAGCCCGAATGGAACATCCACAACGTGTCGTCATGCACGGGAAACCACACCCTGCACGCCGTTGGCGTGGCAAGGTCCATCAAATATTACGGCGGCGATGGCGTCGCCATCAGCTCCCAGGGCGAATCCTCCACCTCGGAAGGTTACGTGTACGAAGCCATCAACGGTGCCACGAATGAAAGGCTGCCGGTGATCTTCGTTTTCCAGGATAATGAATACGGCATTTCGGTGCCCAAGGCTGACCAGACCGCAAACCCCTATGCGGCAACGAACTTCGAGGGCTTCAGGAACCTCGAGATCATCTATTGCAACGGCAAGGATGTGTTCAACTCGATGAATGCCATGGCCCTTGCAAAAAAACATGTGCAAGAGCATGGCTACCCGGTGATCGTTCATGCCAACTGTGTGAGGATGGGGTCGCATTCCAATTCCGACCGCCACGAGCTTTACCGCGACGACGAGGAGCTGCA
>JAXGTH010000154.1:0-6317 GCA_040775045.1 Bacteroidales bacterium | reverse complement strand
GCGTTGGCCCGATGACCATCACGGCCCTGCTGATGAACACCCTGCGCGCCCATAAAAGGGAAATTTACGGCTGATCACCGGCCATTGAAATACACAGTGGGAAAAGACACCGAAATATTGCTTTCCGAGGGAAAAATGCTGCCTGTGATGGAGGAGTTCTACAGCATCCAGGGTGAAGGATACAACACCGGGCAGGCCGCCTATTTTATCCGTATAGGGGGGTGTGATGTTGGCTGCCACTGGTGTGATGTGAAAGAGTCGTGGAATGCTAAACTGCACCCGCTCACCGATACGGATGCAATCATCGGCCGGGCAACTGCAGTTCCAGCCGGAGCAGTGGTCCTTACCGGTGGAGAACCTGCCATGTACAACCTGCAGCTGCTCTGCGATGGCCTGAAAAATGCCGGCATTAACATTTACCTCGAAACTTCGGGAGCATATCAATTAAAGGGTATTTTCGACTGGATATGCCTTTCACCCAAGCAAAAGACCCCGCCGCATCCGTCGGTATATACTAAAGCGGACGAACTTAAAGTTATCATTCATAGGGAATCGGATCTCCTTTGGGCGGAGGAGCAGGCAGAAAAGGTGAGACCGGAATGTTTGCTGTACCTGCAACCCGAGTGGAGCGTAAGCGGGCAGATGATCCCTGTGATCGTCGACCACATCCTGGCAAATCCGCAATGGCAAATATCATTGCAGAGTCATAAATACATGCATATTCCCTGACCGTCAGGCCCTGATCATAATGTTGAAGCCGTATAAAATACTCATTGCCATCATCCTTATCTTATCCTCATGCATTGTTCATGCACAGGAAGATACCGGGCAACCCGACCCTAAAGCGCGGAAATATTTCAAGCGGGCACTTGAATACTGGCTCGATTTCGATCTCGACCGGGCAAAAAAGCAACTGCAGAAAGCCGTCAGTATAGATACGGCCTATGCTGATGCGCATATCCTCCTGGGTGATATCGCCTACACCCTGCATAATTGGGATGAAGCTGCCGCTCATTATTTGAAGGCAAAAACAATTGATTCCACACGCTCGGAGGCGATGCATTATATCCTGGGCAAGGTCTATTTCGACAAGAAGGATTACCGGGAATCTGCCGCATGGTTCGGGAAATACCTCGATACCGAAGGGCTGAGGCCGGAAAGGAGAGAGCATGCAGATGAACTATACCATACAGCGGTGTTCAGGTACGGGGCCTACGAGGATCCCGTCCTTTTCGAACCCGTTAACCTCGGCCCGCACATTAATTCTGCGAATGATGAGTTCGTGAATTCCATAACCCTCGACGAGCATCAACTGGTTTATACTCTGATGCAGCCCGATACCTCCAGGCCTGATTTTTACCGGGAGGGCTTCATGATGGCGGTATGGCAGGATACTTCCTGGGTGGTCAGCGGTCGTGCACTTCCTGATCTTTATTCGCTGGGGAATATAGGGGCCATGAGCCTGTCGCCCGACGGCAGGCACCTGTTCTTTACTTCATGCGGAGCGATCGGGGGGTACGGGAGTTGCGATCTTTATGTATGCACAAGAAATGCTTCCGGCTGGAGCAGTCCGAAGAACCTCGGAAGTAGGGTCAATACCGATACCTGGGATTCTCAGCCATGCTTTGCCGCTGACGGGAAGACGCTGTATTTCGTATCTGCCAGGGCCGGAGGCCAGGGAGGTTCCGACATATGGTATTCAACCCTGAGCGACGAAGGTGACTGGTCCAGGCCGGTCAATGCAGGCCCGGTTATCAATACGCCAAAAGAGGAGATGGCCCCGCTGATACACCCCGACGGAGCAACCATGTATTTCTCTTCAAAAGGGCATACCGGCATGGGAGGTTTCGACCTTTTCGTTACCCGCAAGGACAGCAGCGGTCAGTGGACAGAACCCGGAAACATGGGCTGGCCGATCAACACGCCTTCCGACGAGATCAACATCGTGGTGGCCACCAATGGAAAGGCAGCTTATATCTCTTCCGACCTTGATGAGGGTTACGGCGGATACGACATATACCGTTTCGAACTGCCAGCCGCACTGGCCCCCGGCAGGGTCAGCTATCTCGAAGGCAAGGTATACGATGCCGAAACAAAAGAGCCCCTGGATGCCAACATTGTCCTTATCGACCTCGAATCGGGAAATACAGTGGTCAGATGCAGCTCAGAAGCATACAATGGCCATTATATCGCTGCCCTTCCCGGAGGCAGGAATTACGCACTCAATGTTTCCAGGCCCGGATATGTCTTCTATTCGGAAAATTTCAACCTCAGGATGGAGAATGTCCCTGAAGAGGCTGTCGTTATGGATGTTCCCCTGCGGCGTGTTAAGTCAGGGCAATCTTTCGTCCTTAAGAATATCTTTTTTGAAACCGACGAGTATAGCCTTGATGAGCTCTCTCTCGTTGAGCTCTACAAGCTTAATGCTTTCCTGGTCCAGAACCCTGATATCCGGATCATGATCTGCGGGCATACCGACGATGTGGGGACCGAAGCCTACAACTTTGAATTGTCCGAAAAACGTGCGCGCTCAGTACACTCATTCCTCATCGAAGCCGGTATCAGCCCGGACCGACTGGAATATAAAGGTTTCGGGAAGTCTCAACCCGTTTCCGGCAACGAAACGGAGGAAGGGCGGGCACTGAACCGGAGGACGGAGGTGGTTATTCTTTGATGGAAAATGGAATATGGAAAATGGAAAATGGAATATGGGGGTGGTAAGGATGCATGAGAGAATGAGAAGTGACCAGAATGAACTTAAGTGACTAAAGTTGATAATGACAATGTGACTTTGGGACTGTGCGACTGTGAGATGTGATTGTATTGAGTTCCCCTGCACCCTGCACCCTGCGCCCTGCACCTGTTTCTGTTCCTGAAAACATATCAGTCTTCCGGCCCTAAATTTATCCCGCTATTCATGCCGTTTGGAGGAATTTTCCTATCTTTGCACCCCATTTTGAAAAGAATATATGATTAAGATAACATTACCGGATCGTTCTGTTAAGGAAGTTGAGGCAGGTACTACCGCCCTCGACATTGCCAGGGACATCAGTGAAGGGCTGGCCAGAAATGTGCTTTCGGCAAGGGTCAACGGCAAGGTGGTCGATGCTACCCGGCCGATCAGCGAGGATGCCGATCTTACCCTGCTTACATGGAATGACGATGATGGTAAGGCCACCATGTGGCACTCTTCGGCACATCTTATGGCCGAAGCCATTGAACAGCTTTACCCGGGGGTGAAGTTCGGCATCGGGCCCGACATTGAGAACGGATTCTACTATGATATCGACTTCATGGATTACCAGGTTTCGGATGCCGATTTTAAAAAAATCGAAGACCGTATGCTGGAACTGGCCAGGCAAAAACAGGGTTTCACCCGCCGTGAAGTGAGCAAGGAAGAAGCCCTCAGCTATTTTTCCCGTAAGGGTGATGAATACAAAATTGAGCTCATCGACGAACTTGAAGATGGGGAGATCACTTTCTATGAGTCGGGGACCTTTACCGATCTTTGTCGCGGGCCACATCTTCCCGATACCGGAATGATCAAGGCCGTCAAGCTCCTGGGTATTGCCGGGGCCTACTGGCGTGGCAACGAAAAACGGAAGATGCTTACCAGGATCTATGGCATCACTTTCCCCAAACAGAAGGAACTCGCAGACTATCTTGAGATGCTGGAGGAAGCCAAAAAGCGTGACCACAGGAAGCTCGGTGCCGAATTGGGAATCTTTACCTTCTCCCGGCAGGTAGGGCAGGGCCTTCCGTTATGGCTTCCAAAAGGGGCAGAGCTCAGGGAACGCCTCGAGAACTTTTTGAAAAAAGTGCAGCGCAAGATGGGCTACCAGCAGGTGATCACCCCGCATATCGGGAAAGTTGAACTATACAAGACTTCCGGGCATTACGAAAAATACGGGCAGGATTCGTTCCATCCCATCAGCACCCCTATCCCCGGTGAGGAGTTCTTCCTCAAACCCATGAACTGCCCGCACCATTGCGAGATATACAACAGCAGCCCGAAATCATACCGCGACCTGCCATACCGTATTGCCGAGTTTGGCACAGTATACCGCTATGAACAGAGCGGCGAACTTCACGGGCTGACCCGGGTGAGGGGATTCACCCAGGACGATGCCCATATTTTCTGTACACCCGACCAGCTCAAGGATGAGTTCAAGGGTGTGATGGATATCGTGATGATCATTTTCAAGGCGCTGGATTTCAAGGATTTCATTACCCAGATATCGCTCCGCGATCCCAATGATAAGGGTAAGTACATCGGCAGCGATGAGAACTGGGATAAGTCCGAGCAGGCCATCATGGAAGTGGCCGAAGAGAGAGGTCTCGATGCGGTTGTTGAATACGGTGAAGCTGCATTCTACGGCCCTAAAATGGATTTCATGGTAAAGGATGCCCTGGGCCGCAAGTGGCAACTGGGCACAATACAGGTCGACTATAACCTCCCTGAACGCTTCGACCTCGAATATGTCGGTACCGATAACGAGAAACACCGTCCGGTGATGATCCACCGTGCCCCCTTCGGATCAATGGAAAGGTTCGTCGCCGTCCTGCTGGAGCACTGTGCCGGAAAATTCCCGCTCTGGCTGGCTCCTGATCAGGCTATCGTGCTGCCTATCAGTGAAAAATATCATAATTATGCCGAAAAAGTTTTAAATTTGCTAAATAATTCCGAAATTCGCGCCCTCATTGACCACAGGAGCGAAAAAACCGGCAGGAAGATACGTGACGCCGAGATGAAGAAGATCCCTTACATGCTGATCGTGGGAGAGAAAGAAGAACAGGATGGCACCGTATCGGTAAGGAAACAGGGCGAAGGCGACATCGGTGTCTATAGTGTGGAGGAATTTGCAGCCATGGTCAATGGCGAGATTGAACAAATGCTTGATATTGAAGTTTAGTATTCACTAATTATAGGAGATTATATTATAACATCAAAGACGAACTTCCGGGGAGGCCGGATGAGGAGGCCTCCACGAAAACCAGAGAATGAGCACAACATCAACCAGGACATCAAGGCGCCTGTGGTGAGGGTTGTGGGCGAAAATATTGAATCCGGCATCTATAACATCAAGGAGGCTCTTGAGATGGCTGAAAACCAGGGACTTGACCTGGTAGAGATCTCTCCCTCGGCAAGCCCGCCGGTATGCAAGATCGTTGATTACAAGAAGTTCCTCTACGAGAGGAAGAAGAAGCAGAAGGAAATGAAGGCCAAGACGGCCAAAGTAGTGGTGAAAGAGATCAGGCTGGGACCCAACATCGATGACCATGACTTCAACTTCAAGTTGAAGCATGCCATCAAGTTCCTGGAGGATGGTGCCAAAGTCAAGGTGGATGTATTCTTCAAAGGAAGGATGATCATCTACAAGGAAAAAGGGGAACTGGTCCTGCTGAAATTCGCCCAGGAACTGGAGGAATACGGCAAAGTGGAAAGGCTCCCGAAACTGGAAGGAAAAAGGATGATCATGATCATCGCACCAAAGAAATAAATTTATCAATCCATAATTTGTATAGTAATGCCAAAGATGAAGACGAAATCCGGCGCCAAGAAGCGGTTTACCCTCACCGGCACCGGTAAAATCAAGAGAAAGCATGCGTACAAAAGTCACATTCTGACCAAGAAGACCAAGAAGCAGAAACGCAATCTTACCCATTTCACGATTGTTGACCCTGCCGACGAGAAGAATGTGCGCGTAATGCTTCAGAAGTAAAACCATTGTCTAACTGCAAAGGGCCGCAAAGTCCCTGTTCGTCGCAGGGCGCCCAAGCAAAATGTAAAACAAAATGCCAAGATCAGTAAATGTAGTAGCCGCCAGGGCCAGGAGAAAGAGGGTGATGAAAGCCACCCGCGGCCAGTTTGGCAGGCGCAAGAATGTCTGGACGGTAGCCAAGAACGCCTACGAAAAAGGCCTGACCTATGCCTACCGCGACCGGAGGAACAAGAAGCGTAATTTCAGGGCACTCTGGATCCAGCGCATCAATGCCGCTGCCCGCCAGTATGGTATGTCATACTCGGTATTCATGGGCAAGCTGCATGAGAACAATATCGACATCAACCGGAAGACCCTGGCCGACCTAGCCATGAACAATCCGGATGCCTTCAAGGCGATCGTTGAGAAGGTAAAATAAAAAAAGAGGCTGTCTCAAAACAAAAGAGACAGCCCTCTTTTTTTGCGTATAAAATAATTTTGCGGCCTAATTGCAACTTATCATCAAAAATCAAAGGACATATTTGCCCATTTTGTAGAGAAAAAAGAGCTGTTAAGCTCTATTAATTCGCCATTTTTCGAAGATTGTGTGCTAAT
>JAXGTH010000153.1:0-6385 GCA_040775045.1 Bacteroidales bacterium | reverse complement strand
TAAATACTTTAAAGTGCAAAGCTGAACCCAATTCTGTTTTAAAGTTAAAATCCCTTACCCCTTTCATCATTATAGTTTAATTTAGGTATGGCCGTATCACCGTCTATAAAATTCGTATTCGTCCATTAGAGACAAAAGGGGTAGGTAAGTTTTGGGTGTTTTTTAATTCTTCCAGAGCTAGCTTTAGACAGTGATCTTTTGCTATGTGCATCACTTCTATATAATTTTATTGATCTTTAGTTCGTTAGGCCCAAAAAAAATCATTCTCCATATTTATGTCGAGCCAAGAATGCTATATTGGTGTTAATTGATTCACCTCTCGACCGCCATCGCTCATAAGTTGTATAATTTATTTTAGTAATCCTTGAATAATGAGTATCAATTTCTCTCATTAATCTAATTCTCTTCCCCTAATAACCCCTTTATATTATTGATCGGTTTTTTTCCTCTTACAAAAACTATATTGGAACAGACTAAATCCGACTCACGCAGATATACATATCTCCCTTTATTCTTCCGCCTTATTTTTGTACTATGATGAGGGTTTTCATCAAGGTAGTATGGCACCTGAGAGCTTGATATATCTAAAGGATTGATGTCAGGTTTTAATTCAATAAAACCCGCATGCAAAGCTTCCTGTTTATACCCTGCAGCTGTTGATGGGGCAACAGACAATACCTTTGCTAAATATCGATTTGCAATTGGTTGATAGTAAGAGATGGATTTAGCATGAGCTTGAAACGCTCTCCCCTTATATTGTTGAGCTAACTCATGCTTTATGATCCATCTCTGTTTTCTTATGATATCTCCCATTATGGAGGCTGTTACAAATGACCTTAACTCCCTGATATCTTGAGTATAAAAGAGAGCTTTCTTATTATTAGTTTCGCCAATCTCTTGTAATAACCATTCAAACCCACGAATAAAATAATAACCGCTATTTTCATCTTTACCAATCCAGTTGAGTTCAATAAGCCTAATTAAGTTATTCTTTACAGCCCGGACACTTCTATAATCCAAAGCAACCCTGATCTCTTCCAGTGCTTCAGAAGGCAGCTTAATCATGCCCCCGGACACAGCCTTTAAATACAGATACAGTTTAAAGGGCGCAAAGAGTTTATTCCTTGCTGTATAATAGCAGAGTCCTATTGGAATGGATAGTTTGTGGTTGATCGCCTTAATCAACAAGATTGTTGTTTAACTCCAACCACTCAATAAAATCACATTCCTGACCACTCTCCAGCCATTCAAACCTTTGTTTGGCTCTTTCGAGTGTCATACACGTCCAAGCCCAAGTACCAAAAGCTTCATTGTTAGGGAACCATATTTCTGAGGGAAATTGCTTTCCTTTGAACTCTCTGGCTTCTTTTATTCGTATTAATGAAACTTCATATCTCTTAACGTCCTTTGTTATGATTTGCTCGTAGATCATCGCTCGCTTGCCGACCTCAGCCAGAACATAGTTGTATCCGTTTTTCTTTTTATGAGCTTTCGGCTTTAATCCAATGATTTCTAACTTATTGTCTTCTAAAAACATAATACATACTCCATTTTAATAGTGAAAATTTTGTCTTCTCATATCTTCATGTACTTCAGATTTGATAAACTTGACCCTTCCAGCAGGCTTATAACGCCTTAGCACCTTGTCTTTGCAATACTTATCAACTGTTGTTAATGATACATCAAGCATTTCTGCAACTTGTTTTCTAGTGAGGTATTCAACTTTTTCCTCACCATTCTTTTCGTTAGCTGAGTTTAACTTCAGCATAACCTCTTCCATTAAGTCTCTTAACTTTTCTTCCGTAATTAATGATAACATGCTTTCCATATTATTATGTTTTAATAGAAAGTTTTGCGGTAAAAGCACCGACAAATACAAAGATCGGGTAATTAAAAAGTGATATCAATAGGGTTTGGGCAGGTCTGAGAGCCAGAAAGGACAAACTAAAAAAACAATCCTAATAATAGAAGTAGAATGTCAAATAATCTCAGACAAAAGCCGTGATATGGGGTAGTAGTGGCGGAAGTGAAATTGACTTGAATTCCGCAACGGATTCCGCAACTAAAAGAAAAACCCTCAGATTACAAGCTGTAAACTAAGGGTTTATGTGGAATGTGTGAGGTCTCGAGCGGAATCGAACCGCTGTACGAGGTTTTGCAGACCTCTGCCTAGCCACTCGGCCACGAGACCATTATTGCAGGGCAAAGATAAGGAATCTTAGGGAAATTTCATAATATGTTGGAAAAGGATGCCGGATACCAGATGCCAGATGCCAGACACCAGATGCCAGATAAAATGTTCAATATTAAGGTGTGACATTTACTCTTTTCGGGTATAAATAGATATGAACTATGAAGATTTGCAGATCTATAAATTGTCAAAGCAATTGGCGTTGGAAGTTCACGCATTATCCTTATTGCTTCCAAAGTTCGAACAATTTGAAACCGGATCACAAATAAGAAGGGCTTCAAAATCAGTGAGATCAAATATTGTAGAGGGTTTTGGGAGGCGGCGATATAAGAAGGAGTTTATCAGGTTCCTGACGTATGCCCTCGCTTCAGCAGATGAAACCATGGATCACCTTGAATGTCTCCTTCAAACAGGATCTTATACAAATGAAGAAAATATCAACAAACTGATTTCGCAGTATCAGATCCTCGGAAGAATGCTTATCAGATTCATTATGTCAGTAGAGAAAAATCATAGGTGACATTATTCGGTATCCGGCATCCGGTATCCGGCATCTGGCATCCGGTATCCAGCATCCAGTATCCAGCATCCAGGACCCAGCTCACCTCACCTTCCCCTTGCTGGCCACCTTCAGGCAATGGGGGCACAGGCAGGGCTTCTTGAGCTTCGAAACGTCAACGCCTGAACGCTTCAGCTCCATGTTGCCGCTGCAAAGGCAGGTGTCGGGGCTCAGGCACTCGAAACTGTGGCCGCACTGGCACCTGATCTCCTTGATCTGGTATTTCCTGTCTTCACGTCTCATCACGAATGCATCGTTAAACTCACATTGTTCATCTTGCCGCCCAGCGGCGGGTTCATCTTGGAGATCTTCAGCCTTGCCGAGCTTACCACCGGGAAGCGCTCCCCGATCCTGTCGAGGATCCTCCGGCCCACATGCTCCAGCAATTTCGACTTGGTCTCCATTTCTTCTTTCACTAACAAATAAACCTCCTGATAGTTCACCGTATCGTCAAGTTCGTCGGAAATTTCCGCCTCCGCGGTATCCACTTCAAGGTACAGGTCGACCAGGAAACGCGTGCCGATGATCTGCTCCTCCGGGAAACAGCCATGGTAAGCGTAAAATTCCATTTGTTCGATCGATATGATTGACATGGTGGTGTAAGTTGCTGGATATCGGATGCCAGATGCCGGATACCGGATGCCAGATGCCGGATACCGGATGCCGGATGGCTGATACCCATTTAAAACTCAAAACTCAAAACTCAAAACTTAAAACTTAAAACTTAAAACTCAAAACTTTATCCCAGAACTTCAATCCCCTCCTCTATCCGCCTCAGCGTTTCCTCCTTCCCGATCATCTCCATGATGGTGAAGAGGTCGGGGCCGGTGCCGCTGCCCACGATGCACAGCCGCATGCCGATCATCACCTGCCCCATGCCGATCTGCTTTTCTTCAAGATAGACAGCCACCGTGTCGTGGATATGGTCGCGGGTGAAAGGCTCCACATCCCTTAAAACATCCAGCAGCCCGGCCAGGAGTTGCCCGCTGTTATCCTTCCAGCGCTTTTTTACGGTCTGTGCATCATAATCATCCGGTGCCCGGAAGAAGAACCAGGACTGGTCCCAGAGCTCATGCACGAAATTCACGCGCTCCCTGACGAGGCCCACGACCTTTTTCAAATATCCGGTATCCGGTATTCGGTATCCGGATTCAGGCATCTTTGACGCTACAAGAGTTCTGAACGATTGCGCCAACTCCCCTTCGTCTTTCTTCTGCAGGTACTGATGATTGAACCACTTCGCCTTTTCCGGGTCGAAACGTGCCCCCGAACGTCCCACCCTGTCGATGCTGAAGAGCCCGGCCAGCTCCTCCATGCTGAAGATCTCCTGCTCTGTGCCGGGGTTCCAGCCCAGCAGGGCGATCATATTGATGAAGGCTTCCGGCAGATAGCCGTCCTCGCGGTAACCCCTCGAAACCTCCCCGCTCAGGGGGTCGGTCCACTGCAGCGGAAATACCGGAAAGCCCATGCGGTCGCCGTCGCGCTTGCTCAGCTTGCCCTTGCCGTCGGGCTTCAGCAGGAGCGGAAGGTGGGCAAAGGAGGGCATCACCTCCTCCCAGCCGAGGTAACGGTACAGCAGCACATGCAGGGGTAATGACGGTAGCCATTCCTCCCCCCGGATCACATGGGTGATCTTCATCAGGTAGTCGTCCACCACGTTGGCCAGGTGATAGGTGGGCATGCCGTCGGACTTGTACAATACCTTGTCGTCGAGCGTGGAGGTATCGATCACCACCTCTTTCCTGATCTCGTCGTAAACCTTCAGGGTTTCCCCTTCGGGGATCCTGATCCTGATCACGTAGGGCTCGCCCACCGACAGGCGCCGCATCACCTCCTCGTGGGGCAGGGTCAGGGAGTTGGTCATCCTCATCCGCGATTCCTGGTTATAGCTGGTGTAGCGCGCGCCGGAAGCCTCCAGGTCGCGGCGCATCTGTTCCAGCTCTTCCGAAGTGTCAAAGGCATAATAGGCATGCCCGCTCTTCACCAGCCTGTTGGCATATCCGAGGTACTGGTCTTTCCTTTCCGACTGCCGGTAAGGGCCGTATTCACCGCCCGTCTCCGGCCCTTCATCGAAACTGATGCCACACCAGCGGAACGATTCGATGATATACTCCTCCGCTCCGGGTACATAGCGGTTCTGGTCGGTATCCTCGATGCGGAGGATCATGCTTCCACCATGCCGGCGGGCAAAAAGATAGTTATACAGGGCGGTCCTGACCCCGCCGATGTGCAGGGGGCCGGTGGGACTCGGGGCAAAACGTACGCGTACGGGATGATCACTCATCAGGTTTGATTTTTGCAGCAAAGATAGTCAGAAATGAGTATTGAGACTTGAGTAGTGAGATTCTAGACAGTGACTAAAGTGAACTAAAGTGACTAAAGTGAACTAAAGTGACTAAAGTGACTAAAGTGACTAAAGTTATTTTCGATGATGAAACTTAGGGACTTTGGGACTTTGAGAAATAAGTTAAATCATCCCTGCACCCTGCACCCTGCACCCAGCACCTGTATTAATCACTGAAACACTCCCGAGTTCTCGGGATTAGTTCGACTGGGCCTTTTCATTTCGCTACGCTCATAAAAAGACAGTCTCACTAATGAAACAATGAATTCCCCGCTGTCAGATCTTCACAAACCTCCGCGTATAGTTGTAATCCCCGTCGCGGAGCATGAGCAGGTAGGAGCCTTTCGGCAGGTTTCCCGTGTTGAGCCTGATGGTGGCCCCGGCATCCCTGGTCTGCATCATCATCTTGCCTGTGATGTCGAGCACGCTGATCTCGACTTCCTTATCCGTATTGGCCAGGAAAATGCTGAGGCTTTCCTTTGCCGGGTTGGGACCGAAGGTGAAATAAACGGGATTCTCCGTTTCCTCGATGCCCACGGTGATGGAACCCACCTTGTTGAGCACCCAGTTGTTGGGGTCGACCATGATGGCGCCCACCTCCCCTTCGATGGGGATGGTGAACTGGCAGAAGTTATCATCCTGGTAGAGCCGGATCACCGTATCCACCTCCGTGCTGACCACGCGGTATTCCACCGGCATTTTGAACAGCGGGGTAACCTCCGGATAGGAGGCTGTCTGCGTAACATTCATGTTCAGGCCTTCTTCGGTCTGGTTCCATACCACGCTGTAGGTGGGATAGCCTTCGCCGAAGTACCACTGGTTGAAAAAGTCGGTGAAATCCATGCCGCTGAGGTCTTCAACCACGGCTTTGAAATCCAGCCCGGTGGCGGTGCTGTCGGTATACAGGGTCTGGAACTCCTCGAGGATATTGAAAAATAGGTCATCGTCATTCAGTTCGAAACGGATCATATGGATGATGGAAGCACCCTTGTCGTATGACAGCCTTCCACTGAAGATCCTCCAGATATTGTCGAGTTCGTCCTCGGGCACGTAAACACTTCCTTCGGGGGCCGACAGCACGCTGCTGTGCGTGGAGCTCATCCAGCTGTTGGCTGACGATTGGCTTACCAGGTACTGCCGGGCAAGATATTCGCCATAGGAGGCAAAGCCCTCGTTGATCCAGATGTCGGACCAGGTGGCACAGGTCACATTATCGCCAAACCACATATGCCCCAACTCATGCGATACCAGGTCGTAACCGAAACCGCCGATGGTGGTCATGGTCTGGTGC
>JAXGTH010000152.1:0-6393 GCA_040775045.1 Bacteroidales bacterium | reverse complement strand
GAACCTTTGCTTGTCCCATAAGGTTTCCATGATGAATAGCTGTGCATGCCGGTCCATGGCGTCGCGGGCATTGCTTACCAGTTTCACCACCTGCTCTTCCGAGAAGCAGTCGAGGAACTGGCTCATCCATATCACGTCGTATCCTTTGGGATAGGGTTTTGAGAAGTCGAGCAGGTTGATGGGGTGGCCGTCGATGCGTTCCCCGAAACCTGCCTGGCTGATGTTCATTTCGGCATCCTTAAGCTGACCGGGCAGGTCGAGGATGGTGACCTTCACATCCTTATCATATTCGGCGCATTTGATCGCGAACTTGCCGGTGTTACCTCCCACATCGAGGATCTTCCCGGGCTTCCCGGCAAAGATCACGGGCATCACCTGCGGGAAGGAGGTATCGGAATAATAATGGTCGAACCCGAACCAGCTCCTTCGGAACCTGTCGTCCATTTCAGAAAGGGCTTCATAAACCGTGGGCCAGGGACCGAACTCCCTGTGAAGGCCTGCCGGACTCCCCTCCTCAACGGCTTCCTGCAGGTGGAAGAAACCCTTGTAGTTCACGTCGTGGGTGAAGTCCATGTTGACCCTGGTGAGCTGGTCCACACAGAGGAAATAACCGGTCTTGGTGAGAAAATATTTGTCGTCCTTCACCATGACCATTTCGAGACTGAGGCCGGCTTCGAGAAGTACCAGCGCCCCGTATTCGGAAATGCCGGCATGCCCGGCGATCTCTTTCAGGCTGCATCCATCCTTACGATTCCTTAGGTATGAAAGGATCTTAAAATCGCGCAGGGCCCTGGCGGCCTGGAACATGATAGGGCCGAAGGCGATCTTCTGGGCGTCGGTCTTGGCCTGAAGGGCCGATTTGTCGTCGTTACCGTAGTTTCTTGGCATGATCAGTTGTTTTTTCGTTCGTCAGGTTCATCCTCCCAGTACCTGTGGTAGTTGAACCATTGAAGGGGATACCGGCCGATGATCTCCTCCAGGCGGCAAATATAGTCTTTTATCATCGGTAGAAGGTCTTCCTCGCGGATCGAGCGCTTGTTCCCTGCCTCATAGGTTCCGGGTTCGGAGGCAAAGAAATGGTAATGCTTCCGGCTTTCCTTTACGGCAAAGACAAAACTGACGGGTGCACCGAAACGGGCAGCCAGGTAGAAGGGACCTTCAGGGAAAAGGGCTTCACGGCCAAGGAAGGCATGTCTTATCGTCTTGCTGCCTTCGACGAAGCGGTCGGCATGGATGGCCACGAGTTCCTTGTTCTCCAGGGCCTGCTTGATGGCCAGGATATGTGAAAGGTCATCTTTGACGGGGATCACATGCAGGTTCTTTTCGGTGAGCACCTCATCGAGGTAACTTTTGATCTTCTGGTGTTCCTCATCGAACATCACGATATTGAACCGCTTGTTGACCCGGTAAAGGAAGTTGCCGGCGATCTCCCAGCTCCCGATATGCGCGCTAACCAGCAGGCCGCCATCCTCCATGTTGCGGAGGTGCTCCTCCCCGTCCCAGTGATAGGTAAAACGTTTTCCCAGTCCGCCCATTACGGCCACCTTGTCGATGAGCACCTGCCCGAGCATATAATAGTTGCGGTAGACCGACAGGCGCGACCGCCAGCGGCCGTAGCCAAGCACATCCCTGAAATAGAACCTGATATGCCGGTTGCTCTTGCGTGAAAAAAGGAAATAGTGTAACGCGACAAACCTCAGCAGAAAATAGGCCGGCCCCAGCCCGAAGGTTTTCAGCACGTAAACAAAGATCCGGTAGCCGGTGAGTCCGCCCCGGGTTTTTCCGTCCCAGGATGACATTGGCCGTTATTTTGGGATTTGACGTTGGTGGATGAATTCATGGAACTGCCCGAGCGTCCGTACATTGACCATATCTTCGCCTTTCAGCTTAAAGCCAAACTCCTTCTCAATGATCACCACAATATCAACGAAATCGAGGCTGTCGATACCGATATCGCTCCAGGTGGCATCCGGATGAATAAGATCCTCATCAATCTCAAACTCTTCGATCAGAAAGTTGTTGATGATCTCAACCACTTCATGCTTATCCATAGTACTACAAATTACTCCGGTGTTTCAGCGTGTAAAAGTAGTAATTATTTATGGAATTTTTTTACGATAAGGGTCGAATTCGTACCTCCGAACCCGAATGCGTTGGAAAGGAATGTGTCAAAGCCCGTTTGTATGGTTTCAGGAGTGATGTTCAGCTTGGCCGAATGTTCGTCGGGGTGCTCGAAATTGATGTTGGGGGCGATGAAATCGTTGTGCATCATGAGCAGGGAATAGATCACTTCACTGGCCCCTCCCATCCACATTTCATGGCCGGTCATCGACTTGGTGGAACTGACGTAGGGCTTCACATCGCCGAAGACGGTGCTGATAGCTTGTGCTTCCTTTTCATCGCCTACCGGTGTTGAGGTGGCATGGGCGTTGATGTAGCCGATGTCGCGGACCCCGGTGCCTGCATCCGCCAGGGCCATCTCCATTGACTTGATGGAACCCCTGATGTTGGGAACCGAGATGTGGTCACCATTTGACGAGAATCCGTAACCGATGATCTCGCCCAGGATGGTAGCGCCCCTCTTCATTGCCGCATCATAGCTCTCGAGCACCAGTGTGGCCGCCCCGCCGCTGGGCACCAGCCCGTCGCGGTCGCGGTCGAAGGGCCTGGAGGCTTTCTGCGGCTGTCCTTCACGCGTAGAGAAGGCGCTGAGCCCGTCGAAACTGCCCATCGACTCCGGGTTGATCTCCTGCCCGCCCCCGGCGATGATGCATTGCTGAAGGCCGTGCCGGATCAGGAAATACCCCATGCCCAGGGCATGGGATCCGCTGGCACAGGCTCCGCTCACGGTGAAGTTGATGCCCCGCAGCCTGAAGATCACCGAAAGGTTCATGCTGATGGTCGAATTCATCGACTGGAAGATGGATCCCGAGCCCAGCAGGGTGGTATCTTTCTTCTGACGCATCATGTCGATGGCTTCGATCACGGGCACCGACGAGCTGTCGTTGCCATAGAGGATGCCGGCTTCCGAAGCATCGAGGTAATCCTGGTCGATGCCTGCATTTTTGAGGGCCTCGAGGGTGGCAATATAGGCATATTTGCCCTGTTCCGGAAGTCCAACACGGGAACGCCTGTCGAGCAAACCCTTGAGATCGGGGCTTTCGATGATCCCCGTGAGGGAAGAGCGGTAGCCGAATTCCTTTCTTACGGGGTCGAGGCCGATGCCCGACCTGCCATGATATAGTGAATCGCGTACCTCTTCAAGGTTTTTACCGATGGTGGAATAAATGCCCATTCCGGTGATGACGACGCGCTGCATAATAGATGAAATGCTTAATGATTAAGAATGTTCAAAATTACATAAATATTTATGTACTGATCCCGCCATTGACCGAGATCACCTCACCGGTGATGTAAGAGGCTTTGTCGGAGGCCAGGAAGGCTACTGCTGCCGCCACTTCCTCCGGTTCACCGAAACGCCCGACCGGTATCAGTGTGCGGTGTTGCTTCTCGTCGAGGTCCCTGGTCATATCGGTACGGATAAAGCCAGGGGCCACCGCGTTCACGGTAACCTTTTTACGGCCCACCTCTTTGGCCAGGGCCTTGGTGGCCCCGATCACGCCGGCCTTGGCCGCGCTGTAGTTGGTCTGCCCTGGCATGCCATCCTCACCCGACAGGGAAACCACATTGATGATCCGGCCGTGCTTGTTCACGATCATATCCTGCAGCAGCAGCCGGGTCACATTAAAGAAACTGTTGAGGTTGGTGTCGATCACCGACGACCATTCCTCCGCCTCCATCCATACCAGGAGGTTGTCTTTCCTTATCCCGGCATTGTTTACCAGCACGCTGATGTATCCATTGTCCTTATGTGCTTCCTGCCACTCCCTGATGGCCTTGCCGCTATCCTCGGCATCGGCAACGTCGAAGCACAGCAACTCGCCCGTTCCGCCGGCTGAATGCAGCATTTCCAGGGTCCTGGAAGCTTCTTGCCTGTTCGACCGGTAATTGATGATCACGTGGTATCCCATGACTGCAAGGCTCATGCATATGGCCCGGCCTATGCCGCGCGATCCTCCGGTAACTAGTGCATAATCCATGGTTTATTTTTTTGGCACCGTATCATTTGCCATGATATACTTCCGCACCCTCCTGATATCATTGTGCTTCGGGCTGTCGTCCATGAAAACGGGTACGATCTTGCGGAGGGTGCTGTAGACGGCAAAGGTCGTCGGCGATAGTTTTTCAGCATATTCAAGGTAATCGATGGCCTGCAGTAGCGAGATGAGCTCGATGGCCAGCACGTCGAAGGTGTTGTCGATCACCTTCATGGCCATCAGGGCCGAGTTGGTACCCATGCTCACGATGTCCTGGTTGTCGTTGTTCGTGGGGATGCTGTGCACGTACATGGGGTTCGACAGGGCCTGGTTCTCGGCTACCGTGGAGGTGGCAGTGAACTGAACCCCCTGCATGCCCAGGTTGAGGCCCAGTGTGCCCAGGTTGACAAATGGCGGAAGCTTGTTGTTCAGCTTATCGTTCATCAGGAAGTTGATCTGCCGCTCCGAAAGCATCGAAAGCTTGGTGATGGCGATCTTCAGCTTGTCCATCTCCAGGGCAACATAATCGCCGTGGAAATTGCCTCCGTGGTTAACGCTCTTGTTCCTGTAGTCGATCACCGGGTTGTCGTTGACCGAGTTCACCTCGTCGAGGATCACCTTCTCGGCATGGTCGACGGTGTCGAGCACCGGCCCCAGGATCTGTGTAATGCAGCGCAGCGAGTAGTATTCCTGGATCTTACGGCTGAACACTTTCTCGTCGTTGCCGTTGCCGTTATACAGGTCCTCGGCACGCTTGCGTACCAGCTTGCTCCCGCCCAGGATACGCTGCAGGCGGTCGGTGATCGCGTTCTGGCCGGGGTGCAGTTTCACCCTGTTCAGCTCATAGGAATAATGGTCGTCGTAAGTTTCCACCACCTCGTTGATCATGGCCGATGCCATCACGGCCCAGTCGAGGAGCTTGCGGGCCTTGATCACGCTGAGGATGCCGATGCCCGTCATGCATGATGTGCCGTTAACCAGGGCAAGGCCTTCCCTGATATAGACTTTAGCGGGCGTCAGGCCGGCCTGCTCAAATACGTCAGGTCCCTGGTGGGTGTAATTCTGGTAGAACATATCCCCTTCGCCGATCAGGCAGAGGGCCAGGTGGGCAAGCTGCACCAGGTCGCCGCTGGCGCCTACCCCGCCATGTTCGGGGATCAGGGGGATGATGCCGTGGTTGATGAAGTCTTTCAGGAGGATAGGGATCTCGGGGTGTATGCCCGAATAGCCCTGCATGAAATTGTTGAGGCGTGCGATCATCAGCGCTTTCACCGCCCTGTTCGGGATATTGTCGCCCGAACCGGAGGCATGGCTGCGGATCAGGTTGTACTGCAGCTGAACCTGGTCTTCCTTGTTCACCTTGTACTGGGCCATGGGTCCCAGGCCCGTGTTGATACCGTAAATGATCTTGTCCCTTGCAAAACTTTCCAGGAAATGATAGCTCTTCTCAACCTCTCTCAGGGCCTTCTCGTCAAGCTTTACCTTTTCACCACCAAAAAGGACCTTGTAAAAATCCTCACTGTCGAGTTTCCTGCCGCCAATGGTAACCATGCGCTGTATATTTTAAAAAACGGTATGCCGCAAAATCCGGCAAAATGGAGCCTCCAAAGTTAATTATTTTTAGGAAAAACCATCATTCGGCAACGATGTTTATAACAGCCGGCCGCAAACAAATGGCCGTCGCGAGATGTTTAAGATATAAACGCGTAACAGTGAAAAAGCCCATCCATATCATGCTGTTCTTTCTGCTGATGATATCATCGCTGCTGATGTCTTCATGCGGCAGGGCGCAGCATACCGAAAACATACAGGATATGAATTTCCCTAAAGCCAAGACCGACAAGGAGTGGAAAGAGATACTGACGCCTTTCCAGTACCGGGTGCTGCGCGAGAGCGCCACCGAGCGTCCCTTCACGGGCGAGTATTTTAACACCAGGGATACCGGCACCTATTTTTGTGCCGGCTGCGGTGAGGAGCTTTTCAGTTCCGACACCAAATTCGATTCGGGCTGCGGCTGGCCCAGCTTTTTCGAGCCCGCCTCCGAGAACAGTATCATTTACCGCGAGGACCGCTCGCATGGAATGATCCGCACAGAGGTGATCTGCGGCGGCTGTGGCGGGCACCTGGGCCATGTGTTCAACGACGGCCCTCCCCCTACAGGCTTGCGCTACTGCATCAATTCCGCCGCCATAACATTCGAGAAGGCTGAAATGCCCGAAGGTGATCATGGGGATGGGGGGATGGAATAGGCGGTGCGAGGTATGCGGTGTGCGGTATGCGGTATGCGGTATGGGGT
>JAXGTH010000151.1:0-6457 GCA_040775045.1 Bacteroidales bacterium | reverse complement strand
GCTACCATAGGCATCTCGATGGACCAGGAAGACAAGTCGAACATGTATTTCGAACTCGGCCGCGCCTATGAGGGGAACGGCGACAAGGAAAACGCCTGCAGCGCATATGCCAATGTGACCAGCGGTCCCAATATGCAGGCCGCAAACTACCAGCGGACGCAGGTTTTAAAATGTGAATGATATTAACCCCGAACCGCCAAAACCCTCCGGTTGTTTTCCCAGCCGGAGGTTTTTTTATGAATTGCTGTAAGGAATACAGCCTGATTGTTATATATTTGCTGTAACCCAAATCTCCAGGTTGCGATAAACAAAAAGCGGTTCATGGCGAGAATCCCGCAGTTTTCGAAATTGATCCCCTGTCTGGTCATTTCATTGATACTGCTGACCGGTGTCACGAAACCTGTAATGTCGGGGCAACCCATTCCCATTTCCAGGGATGCGCTCGACCATTTACAGGAACGTATTGAATATTACCGCTACAGGGATCCGTCGGTCGCCATTGAAAATGCTCTTGAGGCACTTGAACTGGCACTTTCGCTCAGCAATGATAAAGCTGCAGCAGACATTTACATGAGCATGGGGGATATATACTCCGACCTTGGCCTTTATGATAAATCCCTTGATGCCTATTCCAACGCCCTTGTGATCCTCAGCCATAAAGGTAAAGAGACCCTGCAGGCTTCCTGCCTGAACAGTATTGGCAGGGTATTCAGCGAACTTGGGCTTTACCGGCTTGCACATGAGCGTTTCGAACAGGCTTCCGCGCTTTTCGAAAAACAGGGTGAGATCACGGGACTGTCCAATAGCCTAAACCTCACCGGTATGAACCATGGCCTTTCAGGAGACCATGACCAGGCCCTTCAATATTTCAATGAAGTGCTCGACCTCCCCGCCGATAGCCTTGATGCCGGCATAAGGGCAAACACATACACCAATATAGGAACTGTTTTTGCCATGCGTGGCGACCTGCAATTGTCGCTTGAATTCCTCCGCAGGGCACTCGAAATCCGTGTCCGTCTCGACGACGGCCTGGCCATGGCACAGCTTAATAACAAGCTGGGAAACGTATACCGACAGATGGATGACCATGTTGCTGCGATGGCACGGTACGAAAAGGCTGCCGGTATCCTTGACTCGCTCGGATTTCCGGTCAAACTTGCCGGAACAAGGCTTCTGCAGGCAAAAATCCTCAGCATTACCGGTGATCCTGACCGGGCACTGGCGTTGGTGAACCATTCCATGAGCGTCGCCTATGACCATGACTGCCGTTCACTGCTGGCCGACAGCTACCTCCTGCTGGCTGAAATTTACAGGGTCATGGACGACATCCATTCATCCCATGCCTATTTCAGGCAGTATGCTGCCATGAAAGATTCGCTGATGAACAGCAGAACGGTCGAGGCCATCAGCAGGGCAGAAACCCGCACTGAATTACTGAAGCGTGGCATTGCTTTCGATCAACAAGGCAAAGGAAAACTGAACGAGAAATATGTCCGATGGTTCGTGATCATCATCCTGATCCTCTCAAGCCTGAGTGTTATTCTGGCCATTTCAAAACTGTTCAGCCAGCGAAAAGCCAACCGCGTGCTTGAGCATCAGCGCAATATCCTAAAGGATACCCTGCTCGGGCACCGTATCAGCGAAGAGAAATACAAGGCCTTATTCTCGCAGGCCAATGACGCCATCTTCATGATGGACCATGAAACCTTTCTCGAATGTAACGACAAAACCCTCGAGATCTTTAAATGCCAGCGTGAAGAGATCGTCGGCCACCCTCCCTACAATTTTTCTCCACCCACTCAACCCGATGGAAAAGACTCGAAGGAAAAAGCCCTGCAGCTGATCAACGCCTGCATAGAAGGCAGGCCACAACGCTTCTACTGGGTCCATAACCGTAAGGACGGCACATTGTTCGATGCCGAGGTCAGCCTGAATACCATTGAGCTGGGTGAAAAAACATACATTCAGGCTATTGTCAGGGATATCAGTGAGCGTGTAAGAACGGAGAGGGCGATGGTCGAAGCCAGGGAGAAAGCCGAAAAGGCCACTGAATCGAAAACTTTCTTCCTGGCCAAGATGAGCCATGAGATCCGCACCATGCTGGGCGGGATCACCAGTTCGGCAGAATTGCTGATGAGTACGAAGGTGGACAAACAGCAGCGGGAACTGCTCGAAATCATCAATTCCTCGGCCGATAACCTGCTCGGTATCGTAAATGAGATCCTCGACCTATCGAAGATCGAGGCAGGAAAGATCTCCCTTGAAGAAAATCCATTCAACCTGCACAAGACGATCGAAACCAATATCAATGCCTGCCTGCAGAAGGCGAAAGATAAAGGCATCGCCCTGTTCCTTGCCATTCACCATGACTTGCCTGAATATGTCCGGGGCGATGAACTGAGGCTCAGCCAGATCCTGGCAAATCTCCTCTCGAATGCCATCAAATTCACCAACGAGGGCAGCGTAACCCTCGATGTGATACTTGCAAAGGAAAAGTCGAAAAGCCTGGTGGTCGAATTCAAGGTGATCGACACCGGGATAGGCATACCCTCCAACAGGATCAGGGACCTCTTTACCGAATATTCGCAGTCGGACCTCTCGATCAGCAGGCGCTTTGGCGGCACCGGGCTTGGGCTCAACATCGTTTACCGGCTGGTTACCCTCATGAAAGGGACCATTGAAGCCGAAAGTGAAGTCAATAAAGGCAGCTGTTTCAAGGTCAGGATACCATTCAGGAAATCGGAACGGCCAGTGGAGGCCGGAAAAGATGAGGGTGCCGCCATTACTTCAGGCAGCAGCAAATACCGGATACTGTTGGCCGAAGACAATGTGATCAACCAGAAGATCACGATGATCAACCTCCGCAATCTCGGGCATATCGTCGACCTGGCCGTGAACGGCTCAGAAGCCTGGAAGTTTTACAATGAAAATGAGTACGATATCATCCTGATGGACATCCAGATGCCGGAGATGGACGGCATAGAGGTGACCCGTTTGATCAGGAAACACGAGGAAGAGCATCCCGGCAGGGCCCGCACACGCATCATTGCGCTAACCGCGAACATCCTGGGACAGGATGCGGAATATTGCCTCTCTGAAGGCATGGATGCCTATATTTCCAAGCCCTTCAGCATTGAAGATGTCATTGCGAAACTGGACCCGTGATCACCCGGGCAGGGTCGTCACTGCCGTTTGACCATCCTTGCCGTTTCCAGCATTTCACCCGACCTTACCACCAGGTAATAGATCCCGGCAGGGCAGCCTGAACCAACGGCATTGCGTCCATCCCACTGCAGGTGGTGCCTGCCTCCGGTAAAGTTCCCGTTGGCAAGTTCCGTCACATGCCGCCCCATATTATCCAGCACATAAACCATGGCATGTCCTGCCTTCGGCATATTGAATTCGATGTTGGCCATATGGCTGAATGGATTGGGGTAAATTGCGGTTATGGCGGGCTTCTCCTGCTGTTCGCCGATACCCTGTGTCAGTATGTCTTCGTTAACGATGATCAGCACTTCATGATCGCCACCTGCACATTGGATGAACATGGTATCCTGTACATAGGTTGAGGGATTATCGACAGGCACGCCCACGAATACGGTGAGAACCAGCGAATCGCCTGCTGCAAGATTGTAAGGGAATTCGACAACGGGTTCGGCCCACCAATAGAATTCATCCCACTCCTCGAGGTTGATGTTGTCGATGACCACATCTTCTTCACCATCGGGAAAGATCTTCACCTGCAACCCCTCTATGGCCTGGACCACGTCGTCGAACAGGAGGGTGTCGGGGGTTACGGCAAGGCCGGGGAGCATCTGCACAACCGTGAACCTGTGCGGGTCAGGAGCGCCGATATACGGATGGTTGGCACTTCGGCCCGACCCGTCGGCCGCATGGATATAGTAACTCACCACCGTGCCTTCGGGATGATAGGGGATCACCCCTTTGTAGATGTTGCCGATCTGCTGCACCATGGGCACTGCCTGGTAACTTCCGGCCCCTGTGCGGTAATGAAGTAACACAGAATCGGCATACAGCGGCGATCCGGAATAAGCCTTGATGGTTGCCGTGATCTCGTACTGGTCCTGCAACTGTATATTGCCAAGCAATGGCATATGCCTGATCTGAAGCATGCCGATATCAGCCAAACCCTTGGCACGGCAGTGCAGGGCATCGGTGTTCTCCCAGCCGTCGTACATCACCCCGATGACCTCATAACCCGGCATGGCTTCTTCATAGACCTGCAGGGCATCGCCATCGTAAGGGCTGCCCGTGATGGGAACAAAGACCTTTTTGTTCAGGATGAGGGAGTTCGTATAAGGGGTATTCGGGTAATTGCCCGGGGTATAGACACGGTAAACCTCGTACGGCACGCCCCAGTCGCTGACCGTGGTGGCAAAATAGTTGGCTACGTATTCAAAGTCGTCGTAGCGCGGATCGGATGGCAAAACGGATCCGATCAGCACCTTGTTCACCCCCAGGAACTTGCCCCAGCAGTCGATATGCTTGATGTATTCTCCCAGCGGGTCGGGCAACACGTGGTATTGCTCAACGCCCAGGTAATCCTCCACCATGTCCTGGATCTCCTGGTGCGTCATACCCGTGTTCTCTTCCCATACCAGGTCGGTCGAAGCGCCCTGGCTGATGCCCGTGCACATCCAGTTGCCTCCCGTATGCTCCAGTGGCATGCCGAAGAGGTTGATGCCCAGGTGGGAAGCCACCTCCACGGGGATCTCGTCGTCGTTGGGCCTCGGCCTGTTGTATGGGAAGTCGCACACGCCGAACTCCCCGTTGCCGTCGATCACGAACCAGGGGCCGTAATCGCGGGTCCAGTATGAATCGGTTGGCGCCTGGATAAAGTCTATATTTTCCATGTTGGCCCCGTTGTTCTGGTATATGCTGTTCACGATATTCTGCTGGCTCTGCCCGGCCACGATGGTGGTGAGACCGCAATCCTGCGACATCTCGATCATCAGCGAGGTGGGAAGGCCGAATGGATACCGCACCAGCACCCCTTGCATATGTTCATACTCGGCCACCATGCGTACAGGGTGGCTAGGGGGATCGGTGGGAACGAAATTCTTGGCGTTGTCGTGGGGAAGGCGCATCTCCTCTTCGCTGAGGTAATGCATCTTTTTCCATACGGGGATGTCCTGGGCCCGGACCAGGGCAACAAAAGCAACAGAAAAGGCAAGTACAAGAAGGCCGGTCTTTTTCATGGAAGGAGGTGTTTAAAACTTCAGATTAAAGTATACTGTTTTGGTTGGTCAAAAATAGTCATTATTTTTTTTCGGCCAATGCGCAGCGAGGATGCCATTGTTGCGATAAAAGATTTGTTTATTATCTTTGCAGTAACCAATCGTTACGGACATGAACACATTATCGATCATACTCGGCATCCCCGGTTACTGGCAGATCATCCTCATCGTGCTGGTGGTATTGCTGCTTTTCGGCGGCAAGAAGATCCCGGAACTTATGAAAGGCATCGGAAGAGGCACACGTGAATTCAAGAAGGGACTGAACACCGACGATGATGACGAAAAGGACAAAGGCAGGGATGTGAGCAAAAAAGAATGATCCCCGCCAGGGAGGCATTGAAAGGGAATACGGGCATCCTGATCGGGCCCGTATTCCTTTTTTTTTTCGTGAGACACAGATTTTAGAAGCGGAGCGAACTGAAATCTGTTTGTCGAACAATCCCGACGAAGTCGGAGGTTATAATACCCCGCAGTTATACTGCGAAATATGTTTTCCCAGGTTCTCGGGACCTTGGGGTCTCATAACCGTGATTCCACCGGGATCCAGATCTCGGTGCGCAGGTCTTCCGGCCTGGTCTTCGCCGGATCATTGAGGTAGATCTCAAGCGGCGGGGCATCCCTGAATTCATGGCCGCTCTGCGGATACCAGTTCCTGTAGATATCGTTGTATGACGACTGCAGGTTTCGGTACGGCCCCTTGTGCACGAACACGGCATACCTTCCTCCTTCAACCTCCTTCACCCCCACCTCTCCTTCTCCCTTCACATCACCTTCTACGCTGAGGCATGCATCGTACCTCAGCCTGGCGGTATCGGTGATCTCGGGATCATCGTGGCTGAGGCCGAACATCAAGGTGCCGGGCCCGAAAAGGTTTCTTTTGGCAGCAAAGCTGCACAGGCGTTCCCAAACGGGGCCTACATTGTTGTAATCGCCGGTAGATCGGATATAGATCACTTTGATATCTTCCATCTGCCGGATCTCTGGTTCTAATTCCATATCGGTTTCCTTTAAGTTGAACAATAGGGTTACGTGATCCCGACGCAGCACAGTATTGTTGTCCCTGAAAGCAGAAGGCGAAATGCCGAAGCGGCCCCTGAAGGCCTTGGTCAGCGACGAAGGGGTTTCATACCCCACCTCATAGGCGATGGCTGCCACCGGCTTGCTGCTGTATGTCAACAGCATGGCGGCAGCCTGCAGGC